>NZ_JBAQEO010000831.1:0-14452 GCF_049286785.1 Rhodococcus sp. (in: high G+C Gram-positive bacteria)
CTCGACGAACTCGGTCAGACCCTTGCTTGCCGTCTCGATTGCCGTCTTCTGCGCCTTCTTCACGAGGAAGCCCGGCAGGGGAATCTTCGGATCCACGGACAACTCGAAGATCACCCTGGTGCCGGCATCTGACGAACTGAGGACGTAGGACCCCTCCTGCGAGTGCTGCTGGCTGCTCTCGATCAGGGTCCACGACACGGTGTCGTCTCCGATAAAGGTGTAGTCGACCACCTGCTCGTCGTTGATTCCGAGGATCGACAGGTGCATCCGGACTCGGTGGGGACGCCCGTCCTCGTGGGTGCTTTCTATGGTGACCGACTTGTGGGACGACGACCACTCGGGAAGGCGATCCACGGCGGCGATCGCAGCCATCACCGTGGCCGTATCGGCCTTGATCTCGAACTCTTTGACGCCGGAAACGGCCATACTCTTCACTCCTTAGAGTCTGTGACGACTCTCACTGTGTGGTTTGGTGCGACGTAATTACACCACCGTCGCCGACGGGCCCGTGGAGTGAGTCTCTCCCGATCAGGAATTATCCGTCCCGTATCGACGCACGTGGTCCCTGAGTGCACCCTGTACGGCCTGGGACACCCAGGAGTTCAGCGACACGCCATTCTGCGAGGCCGCCTCCTCGGCCTTCGACTTGATCTGGTCCATGAGTCTCAGCGTGACGCGGCTGATGTCGCCGGTGGCGTCATCGAAGGCGGCACCGATGTCCTCCGCCGTCGTTCGCTGTGCGCCTTCCGGTGCCTGCTCGGGCGGCGTGCGGTGGACGCTCACGGCGACCCGGCTTCCATCCAGTCGTACGCCGACGGTGCGGTTGGCGAGCTCGGACGACACCTCTCCGGCGAACTCGGTGAGCGCGGAGAGGATGAGCAGGCGGGCGGCGGGTTCGACCGCGGCCGCGAGAGCGGCAGCCGTCTCCCGGGTCCTGTCGTCACCGAGCGCGGCGGCGGAATCGAGGGCGTCCTTCAGACGGGAGACGTACGAGTCGAGATCCATGACGCCATAGTGGCGTCACGAGTGATGTCAGTCAAGCGGCGGACTCAGCGAAGCAACGTGGACTTCAGGAGGTCGACGTCCGCAGAGGACAGTCCGAGGCCTTCGGATACGTAATTGTCGAAACTCCCGTAGGTGGCGGTCGCGGTGTCGAACGCGATGTCCAGCCACTCCAGGCTCACACCGTTCAGTCCCGGGTTCTCGGGATCGGCACCCCGGTAGGTGTTGCTGAGGAGGAAATCAGCGTTCACCGTGTCACGCGGCACGCCCAGAATGGTCAGGAGCACGGCGGTGGCCCAGCCGGTGCGGTCCTTGCCGGCGCTGCAGTGGTAGATCACCGCGCCCTCGGACGTGGCCACGTCGTGCAGGACGGCAGAGAAGGCCTCGTTCGCTCCCGGGCCGGTCACGAACGCCCGGTAGGAGGCAGGCATGTCGACGAGCGTGGTGATCGGCGACTGCCCGAGGACGTCGTACCAGTTGGCGCTCGCGCCCGCTGGAACGCGGTCGGGCGCGAGAACACGCTCGTAGGTGGTTCGAAGGTCGTCCACGACCGTCACGTTCGCCGACTCGAGGCGCGCGAGGTCGCGCGGAGTGAGGTTGTTCAGGGCGTCGGTCCGAAACACCGAACCGGACCGCACGACAGCGCCGTCGACAGTGGTGTACCCGCCGATGTCCCGGGCGTTGTCGGCTCCCTCGAGTGCGAGCGACTGCCCGGCGACCGGGGTCTGTGTGCGGCTCTCCACCACCGCGGGGATCGGTGCCGCAGGCTCGGCGAGCGCCGCCTGAGCGGACGTGAGGACGGTGGCGCCGAGACCGGCGATCACGAGAGCGAGCCGGAAACGGTACCGAGACGGCTTCACTGGCGAAGACTTCACTGGCGACGACTTCACAGGTCTCCACCTCCGGGAGTCGGGCGGGAAAGAACGGGTGTGGATACGACAGTTACACGGCCGCATACGCGGCCGCAGTGAATCGGTGGTGAACATCGGTGCGTCGATGTGGGCGGGAGCGGGCGGTCTCGGTGCTGCGGACTAGGGTCGATGCATCAGCAGGTTCCCCGTCACGGGGTTCGGTAGGAGGGTCGGTTCAGTGCCGCAGTCGGTGTCTCTCAGGGTGCAGCTCGTCGCGAAGACGGAGTTCTTTCCGCCCGCGGACATACCGTGGGAGACCGACGCCGATGGTGGTGAGGCGCTGACGGAGTTCGCCGGCCGGGCCTGTTATCAGAGCTGGTCCAAACCGAATCCGCGCACCGCGACCAACGCAGGATACCTTCGGCACCTGCTCGAGGTGGGCCATGACTCGGTGCTCGAACACGGCAGCGTGAGTTTCTATATCACCGGCGTCTCCCGGTCGTGTACTCACGAGCTCATCCGGCACCGCCACTTCTCCTACTCGCAGCTGTCGCAACGGTTCGTGCGTGAGAACGACGCCAACGTCGTCCCGCCGCCCGCCGTTGCCGGTGATCCGGAACTGGAGGAGCTTTTCGCCAAGGCCACCGACGCGAGTCGCGAGGCATACCGCGAGTTGCTGGCCGCCCTGGA
This sequence comes from Rhodococcus sp. (in: high G+C Gram-positive bacteria), assembly GCF_049286785.1. GTDB lineage: Bacteria > Actinomycetota > Actinomycetes > Mycobacteriales > Mycobacteriaceae > Rhodococcus_F. The sequence goes on from NZ_JBAQEO010000831.1 coordinate 2,544, forward strand.
GGGCAAGTTCGCGGACATCCCGAGTCTGCCCTTGCGCAACAAGCAGGCGAGGCAGGCGGCGAGGTCGGTGCTGCCGAATGCGACCGAGACCCGCATCGTGGTGACCGGGAACTACCGGGCCTGGCGGCATTTCATCTCGATGCGGGCCACCGAGCACGCCGACGTCGAAATCCGCCGTGTCGCAGTCGAATGCCTGCGCCGGCTCCACGTGGCGGCGCCGAATGTCTTCGGCGACCTCGAAATCGTGGCCTCGGGCGACGGCACCGAAGTGGCGCGCAGCACGTTTTCGGCCGACGCGTGACGGGTGTGCAAAAGTGCCGCGCGCACCGGGTAGCCTTCTGACCATGACCTACGGTGATTCCGCTTCTCCCGTCGAGCGTCCGTTCGGCACCGTGTCCACTGCGATGGTGACACCGTTCACCGCTGACGGAAAGCTGGACGTGGACGCCGGCGTCCGCCTCGCCGCCTATCTCGTCGACAACGGATGCGACGCTCTCGTCCTGGCCGGCACCACCGGCGAGTCGCCCACGACCACCGAGAACGAGAAGCTCGAGCTGCTCCGTGCCGTCATCGACGCCGTCGGTGGACGCGCGAAGATCATCGCGGGCGCGGGCAGTAACGACACCGCACACAGCGTCGAACTCGCGCGTGATGCCGCCCGCGCCGGAGCGCAGGGTCTGCTCGTCGTCACCCCCTATTACTCACGGCCACCGCAGGCGGGTCTCTACGCGCATTTCACGGCCGTCGCCAATGCCACCGACCTTCCCGTCATGCTCTACGACATTCCGCCGCGCTCGGTGGTGCCCATCGAGACCGAGACGATCCGCCGGCTCGCCGAGCACCCGCGGATCGTCGCGGTCAAGGACGCCAAGGGCGACCTCAACGCCGGAGCCGAACTGATCGGCACCACCGATCTGCTGTTCTACTCCGGAGACGACCCGCTCAACCTGCCCTGGCTCGCGGTGGGAGCCACAGGCTTCGTCAGCGTCATCGGACACCTCGTACCGGGCCGGCTGCGGGAAATGCACACCGCTTTCATGGCAGGGGATATCGCCCGTGCGCGGGCCATCAATCTCAGTCTCATACCGGTGATCCGGTCGGTCGCACGTCTCGGCGGTGTCAGCGCGTCCAAGGCCGGACTGCGCATCATCGGGATGGATGTGGGTGAACCGCGGCTGCCGCAGGTTGCCCCCACACATGATCAACTCGATCTGCTGGCCGCAGATCTCCACGCAGCAGGGGTTCTCGTATGACACGTCCGGGTCGTCGTCGCAGTGCGAGCCGTCAGGCCGGCCCGCCGTCTCCCACCGCCGCGCAGCCGCCCGCTGCGTCGCAGCCCGCCGCGCAGCAGCCCACGAAGGCTGCGCCCGCGCCCGAGGACACGCCCGTGGTCGCGGATTCTCCCCTGGTGCCGAAGACGGTGAAGGCCAGAAGCGCTCCGGTGAAGACGCCGTCGACGAAGGTCGGCGCCGCGAACAAGACTCCGTCGCGGTCCGGCGGCCGCCGCGGTGGCGGTGGCAGGAAACAGGACACGCGAGTGGCCCCGGCCGGCGCGATGGCACGGCTCGGCCCGCCGCCGAAGGCGCCCTTCAACGGTCTGCGGGTGGTGGCTCTCGGCGGCATCGGCGAGATCGGCCGCAACATGACGGTGTTCGAGCATCAGGGCAAGTTACTCATCGTCGACTGCGGCGTGCTGTTCCCCGAAGATCAGCAGCCCGGTGTGGACCTGATCCTGCCGGACTTCCGGCACATCGAGGACCGGATGGCAGATGTCGAGGCCGTCATCCTGACCCACGGGCACGAAGATCACATCGGCGCGATCCCGTTCCTGCTTCGCCTGCGCCCGGACATTCCGGTGGTGGGTTCGCGGTTTACTCTCGCCCTGGTGGCGGCGAAGTGCCGTGAGCACCGGCAGCGCCCCAACCTCGTCGAGGTGATGGAGGGGCATCGGACCGAACACGGTCCGTTCGAGTGCGAGTTCTTCGCGGTGAATCATTCGATCCCCGACGCCCTCGCGGTTGCCATTCGCACCGACGCCGGTGTCGTGCTGCACACCGGCGACATCAAGCTCGATCAGCTGCCCCTCGACGGCAGGCTCACCGACCTCGCCGGCTTTTCGCGTCTGGGGGACGAGGGCGTCGACCTGTTCCTTGTCGACTCGACCAACGCCGAGGTTCCGGGGTTCGTCACACCCGAGCGCGAGATCGGCGGCGTCCTCGACAACGTCATCGGCAAGGCCAAGCAGCGGGTGATCGTCGCGTCGTTCGCCAGTCATGTGCACCGCATCCAGCAGGTCGTCGATGTGGCGCATCGCTACAACCGCCGAGTCGCCTTCGTGGGGCGTTCGATGGTCCGCAACATGCAGATCGCCGAGGACCTCGGGTACCTCACCGTCCCGAGCGGCCTGGTGGTCGACATCGACACCGCCGCCAACCTGCCCGACGATCGTCTGGTGCTGATTTCCACCGGCTCGCAGGGTGAGCCGTTGTCGGCGTTGTCGCGGATGGCGCGGGGTGAGCACCGGCAGATCAACATCCAGGCCAACGACCTCGTGGTACTCGCGTCCTCGCTGATTCCCGGAAACGAGAATTCTGTGTTCGCGGTGGTGAACGGCCTGGCCAAGCGCGGTGCGACCGTGGTCACCCAGCAGAGTGCCAAGGTCCACGTCTCGGGTCACGCGTCCGCAGGTGAGCTGCTGTATCTCTACAATGCGGTGCGGCCCACCAACGCGATGCCGGTGCACGGCGAGTGGCGGCACCTGCGCGCCAATGCGGCTCTCGCGAAGGCGACCGGTGTTCCGGAGGACCGGATCGTGCTCGCCGAGGACGGTGTGGTGGTCGACATGGTCGACGGCCTCGCGGAGATCGTGGGCCAGGTGCCGGTCGGGTACGTCTATGTCGACGGCCTGTCGGTCGGTGACGTCGGCGAGTCCACCCTGTCGGATCGGCTGGTACTCGGTGAGGGCGGGTTCATCGCGATCAGTTTGGTGATCGACGAATCCACAGGCCGAGCAGTCAGCACACCGGAGGTCTCGGGTCGCGGATTCTCGGACGACCCCACCGCACTCAAGGCCGCTGCGCAGCTCGTCGAGGCCGAACTGCTCAATCTCGCGGCCGAAGGAATCAACGACGTCCACCGGATCGCGCAGGTAATCCGGCGCATCGTGGGCCGCTGGGTTGCGGACAAGTATGGTCGTCGGCCCATGATCGTGCCGACGGTGATCGCCGTTCCCTCGATCGAGGTCAAGTAGCTCTGCGGCAGGTACATTCGGTCGGGTGACCTTCGCCCGAGATGAACGTCTTGCCCTCGTCGACTCGATGACCGAGTTCGGCCCCGATGCTCCGACGCTGTGCGGGACGTGGACGACCCGCGACCTCGCAGCGCACCTGATCGTTCGCGACCGCCGCCCGGACGCCGCTCCCGGCATCGTCGTCGGCGCTCTGGCGGGATACACGGAACGGGTGCGGCGTGGCACGGCGACACGTCCGTGGAGTCGTCTGCTGGACGAGGTTCGATCGGGACCGCCCAGGTGGTCGCCGATGTACTGGCTCGACGCCCAGATCAATGTGGGGGAGATGTTCGTCCATCACGAGGACGTCCGGCGGGCACAGCCGGGATGGCAGCCGAGGGCCATCGTCGACGAGCGCCAGGACGTGCTGTGGGGTCTGGCGAGCAAGGTCGGCCGACTCGGGTACCGCAAGTCGCCGGTGTCGGTGATTCTCGAGCGTCCTTCGGGTGAAGAGGTCACCGTCCGGTCCGCGGACGGGCGACGAGTGGTCCTGCGCGGACAGCCCGCGGAGTTGCTCCTCCACGCATTCGGACGTGACGCGGTGCAGATCGACTTCGAGGGATCGCCGTCGGACGTCGAGGCCGTGAACTCCCTCGATCGAGGGTTCTGAGAGGATCTTCTCCCAGGTCGCTGCTTGTTACGGGTGTTGCGGATGGTCCGGAAGGTGCCGTAGCGACTAATCTGATGTGCATGGCAGGTAAGACGAGCGCCCGCGGTTCGAGCACGACCCCGTCCGCATCGGGGATGGGCGTGCGAGGGGCATCGTCCAAGCCCAAGCCCAAGTCCAAGTCGCGCACCGGCCGGACGGTCAGTACGCCCCGCACGCCGCCGGCGTCGCGCGGAAGCGGCTCCCGCGGCGGCACTCGGCGACCGCCGGCGAAGAAGGCTTCCTCATCGGGTCCGCTGAAGTCGGTCGGGCGCGGAATCGGCGCCGGTTGGGCGCTGGTCGCGAAGGGTGTCGGCGCCACCACACGGACAGTCGGCAAGGCGGCCGAGATCGAGCAGGGGCACAGACGGGACGGGATCGCGCTCGGCCTCATCGCGGCGAGCGTCGTGGTTGCCGGAGGAATCTGGTTCTCGGCAGGTGGTCCGGTGGGGGAGTGGATCGAGACCGGCGTGCGCGCCGTCTTCGGCGGAGCCGCCGCGGTTCTCCCGATCATCGGGGTCGGTATCGCGGTCCTTCTGATGCGTACCGAGCCGCACCCCGAGGTCCGTCCGCGTCTCGTGCTCGGGTCCCTGCTCGTGGGGCTGCCGGCGCTCGGCCTGTGGCACATCGCGAGCGGAGCCCCCACCGAGGCGGAGGCCCGCGCGGAGGGGGCCGGTTTCGTCGGTTACGCGGCGGGTGGCCCGCTGACCGACGGACTCACGGTGTGGCTGGCCGCGCCCCTGCTGCTCATTGCGGGGCTGTTCGGGGTTCTGCTGCTGACAGGCACCACGGTCCGGGAAGTGCCGGGCAAACTCCAGTCGTACTTCGGCACCTCGTTCGGTCGTGCTCACCATAACGACTACGACAGCGACTACTACGGTGACGGCGAGTACGACCCCACCCTGTTCGACGCGGACGGCTACCCGGTCGACGACTACGACACGGGCCGTCGGGGGGCGCCGGTGGACAACTATCCCACCGACGAGTACTCGGTCAGTGACACCGCGAAAACCGAGGTTCTGGATCTGTGGGACTCCGCGTCCGCTGCCGAGGCAGCCCCGGTGCCGACGCCGAGACCGGCACCTACACCGAAGCCGGAACGTGCCAAGACCAAGCCGGTGGTGGCACCACCGAAACCCGAGCCTGAACCGGACCCCCCGATCCCCGAGGTCGACAAGTTCGTGACCGACAGGGTGGTGGAAGGCGACTACACGTTGCCGCCGACCTCGCTTCTCATCGAGGGGGATCCGCCGAAGAAGCGCAGTTCCGCCAACGACGCGATGATCGAGGCGATCACGGAGGTTCTCGAACAGTTCAAGATCGACGCTGCCGTCACCGGATTCACGCGCGGTCCGACGGTGACCCGTTACGAGGTGGAGCTCGGCCCCGGTGTGAAAGTCGAGAAGATCACCGCGCTCGCCCGCAACATCGCCTATGCGGTCGCGACCGACAACGTGCGACTCCTCGCGCCCATCCCAGGAAAGTCGGCAGTGGGGATCGAGGTCCCCAACTCCGACCGCGAGCTGGTCCGTCTGGCGGACGTCCTCACGGCGTCGAGCACGCGCAAGGATCATCACCCACTGGTGATCGGTCTCGGCAAGGACATCGAGGGACATTTCGTGAGCGCCAACCTCGCGAAGATGCCGCACCTCCTGGTGGCAGGATCCACGGGCTCCGGTAAGTCGAGCTTCGTCAACTCCATGCTGGTGTCGTTGTTGTGCCGGGCGACGCCCGACGAGGTGCGGATGATTCTCATCGACCCCAAGATGGTCGAGCTGACACCGTACGAGGGCATCCCGCACCTGATCACGCCGATCATCACCCAGCCCAAGAAGGCTGCCGCCGCGCTGGCCTGGTTGGTCGAGGAGATGGAGCAGCGTTATCAGGATATGCAGGCCAACCGGGTGCGCCACATCGACGACTTCAACTCCAAGGTGAAGTCGGGCGAGATCACGGCACCACTCGGCAGCGAACGGGTCTATCGCCCGTACCCGTACATTCTCGCGATCGTCGACGAGCTCGCCGACCTGATGATGACCGCCCCGCGTGATGTGGAGGAGGCGATCGTGCGGATCACACAGAAGGCACGAGCTGCCGGCATTCACCTGGTGCTGGCGACGCAGCGACCGTCGGTGGACGTGGTGACGGGTCTGATCAAAACCAATGTGCCGTCACGCCTCGCGTTCGCGACGTCGTCGCTGACCGATTCGCGCGTCATCCTGGACCAGCCGGGCGCCGAGAAGCTGATCGGTATGGGTGACGGGTTGTTCCTGCCGATGGGTGCCGGGAAACCGACCCGTCTGCAGGGCGCGTTCATCACGGACGAAGAGATCTCCGCCGTGGTCGACTTCAGCAAGAACCAGGCGGAACCCGACTACACCGAAGGTGTCACCGCGGCGAAGGTGGGTGAGAAGAAGGACGTCGATGCGGACATCGGCGACGACATGGACGTGCTGTTGCAGGCGGTCGAACTGGTCGTCTCCAGCCAGTTCGGCTCCACGTCGATGTTGCAGCGCAAACTGCGTGTCGGTTTCGCCAAGGCCGGTCGGCTGATGGATCTGATGGAGACGCGGGGAGTCGTCGGTCCCAGTGAGGGTTCGAAGGCTCGGGATGTGCTCGTCAAACCCGACGAGCTGGATGGCCTGCTGTGGTCGATACGTGGTGGGGATCCGAGCGAGGGGCCGCCCGGTGAGGACTCCTAGTTCTCCGGCGTCGGAGCCTTCGCCGGAGAGCTTGTGGTTGAATAGGGTTCACATGGAGGGGAGTATCCCCACTTCTGTGGCAGCACCGTCAACACGGTCGGCACCATTGCCGATCCGGGGCTGTCGGTCGGCCGGAACAGTGTTCCTGCCCGGCGGGAGAGACCTCCGGTACCCGTCGAGGTCTACCGGAGGTTGTTGACATGGATGTATCCCCGCTCGTCTGGGCTGTCACCTGTGTGGTGATTCTCGGCCTGTTCGTTTTCGACTTCTTCGCCCACGTGCGCACACCCCATGCGCCCACCTTCCGCGAGTCGGCGTTCTGGTCGACCGTGTACATCACGATCGCCGTCGTGTTCGGATTCGTGGTGCTGTGGCTGTGGGGTGGCCAGTACGGCGGCGAGTACTTCGCGGGTTACGTCACCGAGAAGGCGTTGTCCGTCGACAACCTGTTCGTCTTCGTCATCATCATGGCCACGTTCTCCGTGCCACGGGAGTACCAGCAGAAGGTACTGCTGATCGGCATCGTGTTGGCTCTGGTGATGCGGGGTATCTTCATCGCGGTCGGCGCCGCGGCGATCAACGCCTACAGCTGGGTGTTCTACCTCTTCGGCGGGTTCCTGATCTACACGGCGTACACGCTGATCCGGGACCACGGGCACGAGAAGGAAGTCGAAGAGAAGCGTGAGAGCCGGATCATCGGTCTGGTGAAGAAGGTTGTCCCGACAACCGAGTCCTACGACGGCGACAAGCTCGTGACGAAGATCGACGGGAAGCGTGCTGTCACTCCGTTGATGCTCGCGCTGGTGGCGATCGGCTTCACCGACCTGCTGTTCGCGCTGGACTCGATCCCCGCGATCTACGGGCTCACCCAGGAGCCGTATCTCGTGTTCACCGCCAACGCGTTCGCGCTGATGGGCCTGCGTCAGCTGTACTTCCTCATCGGCGGACTGCTGGACCGGCTCGTGTATCTGTCGTACGGCCTGTCGGTCATCCTCGCGTTCATCGGTGCCAAGCTCTTGCTGCACGCCCTGCACGAGAACACGCTGGGATTTGTCAACGACGGTGAGCACGTGTCGGTGCCGGAGATCTCGACGGTCTTCTCGCTGTCCGTGATCATCGGCGTGCTGGTGGTCACGACCGTCGCGAGCCTCCTGAAGACCCGCAACTCGGCGCCGGCGAAGTAACCGGCCCTCGGGCACGTGCGTCGGTCAGCGCGGGCCGAGTGATCCGAGGACCGGCGTCCACCCGACGATCCGCCTGTCCGCTATCAGGTTGCCGCGCGCGAAGGGATCGTTGCCGAAAAGCGCTTCGACGGCCGGTGCATCGTCGGCCTCGACGAGGATGAAGGCGCCGGTGCCGTCGGCGAACGGTCCCGACGACACGACCGTGCCGCGCTCGACGAGTTCACCGAGCCAGGTTCGGTGCGCCAGGCGGTGTTCGTCGCGTCCGGTGGCGGTGTCGGCCGAATAGGAGTATTCCACTACGAAGAGAGGCATCTTTGTCGCTTCCTGATGTTTCGCTGTGTTCACGCGTGCAGTGGGTGGGTCGGGTCAGAGAGTGAGGAGCATCCGGGTGTTGCCGAGCGTGTTCGGCTTGACATAGCTCAAGTCGAGGAACTCGGCGACACCGGTGTCGTAGGAACGGCACATCTCCGTGTACACCTCGGCGGTGACGGGAGTCCCGTCGATTTCCACGAAGCCGTGCCTGCCGAAGAAGTCGACCTCGAAGGTCAACACGAACAGTCGCTCCAGTTCGAGTTCACGCGCGACCTCGATCAACTTGGCGACCACGTGGTGGCCCGCGCCCTGCCCCTTCGCGCTCGGATCGACCGCGACCGTGCGTACCTCCCCCAGATCGGCCCAGAGGACGTGCATTGCGCCGCAGGCGATCACGATGCCCTCTCGTTCGGCGACCCAGAACTCCTGGACCGACTCGTACAGGGTGACGAGATTCTTCTCGAGCAGGATCTTGCCGGCATAGATATCGATGAGACGCTTGATCTCGGCAACGTCGGATGTGCGCGCTCGGCGAACGAGCAGCTGATCATGGGTCGTGTCCGGCGTCCGCGAATTCATGTCGTGAACATTAACCAACGGCGCTACCGATATTCTTGACCACGTGCCGGTACCACCTACGAATCCCCCTCCCATCCCGAAACGTCTCGAGGGTGTGGTCCGACGCTGTGGTGCGGCTGTGACCTTCGGCCGCGGTGCGGCTGTGACCTTCGGCCGCGGTGCGGCTGTCACTGTCGGTCGCGATCCGGTGAACAGCACGTCCACGGGGTGCCGATGAGCACGCAGCGCGAGGGTCGCACGACAGGCGATCCCGTTGCGCCTGCCCCCGCCCTCGAATCGGCGAGTGAGCCGCACGTACCCCTCGTGAACATCGCAAATATTCTGACGATGGTCCGCATCGCACTGGTCCCGGTCTTTCTGGTGGTGTTGTTCGTCGGTGACGGTCATTCGACCACTTGGCGACTGGTGGCCACGGGTGTGTTCGCGGTGGCCGCCGTCACGGACCGGATAGACGGGCAACTCGCGCGCAAGTACGGACTGGTCACCGATTTCGGGAAACTGGCGGACCCGATCGCCGACAAGGCTCTGATCGGGGCGGCACTGGTGGGTCTGTCGATCCTCGGTGACCTGCCGTGGTGGGTGACCGTGGTCATCGCGGTGCGCGAACTCGGCATCACCCTGCTGCGCTTCGCGGTGTTGCGGCACGGGGTCATTCCTGCGGGCCGGGGTGGCAAGCTCAAGACGCTCGTACAGACGTTCGCGATCGGCGTGTACCTGCTACCCCTCCCGGAGGGATTCGAGGTCGTGGGCGCGATTCTGATGGGCGTTGCGGTGTTCCTCACGGTGGCGACCGGCCTGGACTACGTGGTCCAGGCCGTGCGGCTGCGCGCGGGCGTCCACAAGGCCGAGGCGAACGCGAGTACCCGGGCGTGACGGATCCGCTGACCGAGGGCACCCGGGCCGGCGAACTCGTGGCACTGCTGACCGCACGCGGCGAGACCGTAGCAACCGCGGAATCGCTCACAGCCGGACTGCTCGCCGCGACCATCGCAGGAGTGCCGGGTGCCAGCAACGTGCTCCGCGGTGGGCTGGTCGTCTACGCCACGGACCTCAAGACGACACTCGCAGGAGTCGATGGCAGGGAACTGGCCGAGGACGGGCCCGTCGCCGAGTCGACCGCCCGTGGTCTCGCAGACGGTGCCCGGACGCGCTGCAGCGCCGACTGGGGTATCGGGCTGACCGGGGTCGCGGGTCCGGATACGCAGGACGGACACCCCGTGGGGACCGTCTTTCTCGGGATTTCCGGTGCGACCGGGACCACGGTGCGCGAGTTGGCCCTGAGCGGTGACAGGTGGCGAATTCGCAGTTCCGCCGTATCCGCCGCCGTGTCGGGACTGCTCGAGCGTGTGAAGGAATCAACTGCAGGCTAAGGTCGGGAACCAATCGGTCGTGTTTACGCGTTGTGTAAGCGAGACAGGTGACGGATGAAGGAGGAGCGAGATGGCGCTGCTATTGCGTGAGGCAATCGGTGACAGTCTTAGGCGTACGCGCGTTTCGCAGAGCCGGACCCTGCGGGAGGTGTCCAACAGCGCCCGTGTGAGCCTCGGATATCTTTCCGAGGTCGAGCGGGGCCGCAAGGAGGCCTCGAGTGAGCTTCTGGCCGCAATCTGCGATGCGCTCGACATTCCGCTCTCCGATGTGCTCGTCGATGTCAGCGAGTCGCTGTCCGACGGTTCTTCGGCGAATCGGGCAGAACCGGCACGGCGCGCGGCCGAATCCGCGCCCGTCGACAACCCGGCAACGGCGAGCGCGGTGGCCGCGGCCAAGGCCACACGGCAGGCGTCGACGACTATCGCCCGCGATACCCGCGTCGTCATTCCAGCCCCGGCTGCGCAGGCATTGGCTGCTGCATAGCAACCCACACGCTGAACGGATAGATTTTCTGTAACCGCCGATTTCGTCCTCGGCGGGGGCGGACAGGCAGTCGGGGCGCAGCCCTTGTTCCGGTGCGTGACGGTCGCGTATCGGGTCGCGCAACGCGCGGCGCAACAGATGGAGGCAGGATCAAACCCATGGCTAATCCTTTCGTCAAGGGATGGAAGTACCTGATGGCGCTCTTCAATTCCAAGATCGATGAGAAGGCTGACCCCAAGGTTCAGATTCAGCAAGCGATCGAGGATGCGCAGCGTCAGCACCAGGCACTGTCACAGCAGGCCGCGTCTGTCATCGGCAACCAGCGGCAGCTGGAGATGAAACTCAGCCGTCAGCTCGACGAGGTCGAGAAGCTCAATGCCAACGCGCGGCAGGCGGTAAACCTCGCCGACCAGGCGCAGACGGCGGGTGACACCGAGAAGGCGATCCAGTACACGAACGCCGCCGAGGCCTTCGCCGCGCAACTTGTGACCGCGGAGCAGGGCGTCGAGGATCTCAAGGCATTGCACGACCAGTCGCTGCAGGCTGCGGCGCAGGCGAAGAAGGCCGTCGAGCAGAACGCGATGGCGTTGCAGGCCAAGGTGGCGGAGCGCACCAAGCTGCTGAGCCAGCTCGAACAGGCGAAGATGCAGGAACGGGTCAGCGAGTCGCTGCGCTCGATGGACAGCACGCTCTCGGCTCCCGGCAACACGCCCAGCCTCGATGCGGTGCGCGACAAGATCGAACGCCGTTACGCCGATGCCCTCGGGTCGGCCGAGCTCGCACAGAACACCGTGTCGGGACGCATGATGGAGGTTCAGCAGGCGAGCATCCAGATGGCGGGTCACAGCCGGCTCGAACAGATCCGCGCATCGATGAAGGGCGAGGCATTGCCCTCCGGAGGAGCGGCCGCCCCGGTACATCCCGCAGCCCAGAAGCAGCCTCCGGCCGCGGGCCAGACCGGCACGCCGGGTCAGTAGTCACACAGCTCTGTACGGAAATGGCAGTCGAATGAGTTTCGCCCGAGGTGGCCGACCTGGACGCGCAGTCCGGTCGGCCACCGTCGTCTCCGGCCTCGTCACCGTGCAGGGTGCACTGCGTGGGGCCGGGGAGTGGGTTGCCGACGCGGCGCAGCGGTGGCGCGATCCGCGCGAGCGTCTGCTTCGGAAGAAGCGCCGGGCCCGACGGCGCGCCAAGCGTTACGGCTTGGTCTCCGGGTCCTCGGCCACCGGCGCAGCGGGACTCGCACTGATGTCCGCACCGGAATGGTCCATGCTCGTGGCCGGAGGTGGGGCCGTGGTGTTCGCGGTCCCTGCCGTGATGGCGGTCAGCCGCTACCGCAAGCT
>NZ_JBAQEO010000832.1:0-7304 GCF_049286785.1 Rhodococcus sp. (in: high G+C Gram-positive bacteria)
GGGCAGGTGGTGCGATCGTCACAGGACCAACCCGGAACCCCGGTCGTCGACGTCCGGCCACCGGCCGACAGCGAACCCGTCCGCGGCATGTCGGTTCCGGGGGAGCCGGACGCGGACCTCCGTGTCACGGTGCAGGGCGTGCACGGGGCGGCCGGCGACCAGACGGTGATCGTGGCCGCGAGCAAGGAACCGGTGGAGGCGACGCTCGCAACCGTCGGAGGTCTCCTCGCCCTCGGGGCGCCGGTCATCGTGCTCATCGCGGGATTCGTGACGTACAAGGTGGTGGGCCGCTCGCTGCGGTCTGTCGAGGATATCCGGACCCGGGTCGCCGCCATCTCGACCACCGACCTGAGCGAACGGGTACCCGTCCCGGTACAGCAGGACGAGGTCGCCGCCCTGGCGCGAACGATGAACGACATGCTCGGCAGACTCGAGGCGGGGCACACGGCGCAGCGCCGATTCGTCGGCGACGCCTCGCACGAGTTGCGCAGCCCGCTGACGACAATGACCGCGGCGCTGGAACTCGCCGACACCCGGCCGGAACTGCTCGATCAGGACCTGGTGAGGCACACGTTGCTGCCCGAAGTGCACCGAATGCGCCTGCTGGTCGAGGACCTGTTGTTACTGGCCCGTGCGGACGAGCGGGGCTTGCCGCTACGGATCGTCGACGTCGATCTCGACGACGTCGTCGACGAGGAGATCCGCCGCACACGCGACAGAACCGGCATCGCGGTCACCGCGGCACTCGCGCCCGTCCGTGTCCGAGGTGACGCGGCGCAGCTCCCACGCGTCGTACGCAACCTCCTCGACAACGCCGTCCGGTACGCGGCGAGCACGGTGCACGCCGACGTGTCCCGCGACGACGGCTGGGCGCAGATCATCGTGACCGACGACGGACCGGGGATCCCGGCGGCCGAGCGAGATCGGGTGTTCCAGCGGTTCGTACGCCTCGAACAGTCGCGGGACCGCGGACTGGGCGGCTCCGGTCTCGGCCTGGCGATCGTCGCTGAAATTGTTGCAGCGCATCGTGGTTCAGTCCGAATCGACACCGGCGCCGACGGTGGAGCCCAGGTGGTGGTCAGACTTCCCCTGGAGGAGCCTTCGGCGTCGGGTCGGCCTTGAGTCGATAGCCGACCCCGCGCACCGTGTCGATGCTGTCGGTGCCGAACGGACCGTCGATCTTGCGGCGGAGATAGCCGACATAGACCTCGACGACATTGTCGTCACCTTCGTAGTGGGCGTCCCACACATTGTGCAGAATCCGGCTCTTCGTCAACACGACGTCGGGGTTGCGCATGAAGTACTCGAGCAGGCCGAACTCGCGCGGCGTGAGCGCCAGTTCCTCCATCCTGCGGGTGACCCGCCTGCGGGACGGGTCCAGGCTCAGACCGCCGACTTCGAGAACGGTGGGCCGGGCCGGCGCGCCCCGCCGGACGAGTGCGCGCAGACGTGCGATCAGCACGATGAAGGAGAACGGTTTGGTGAGGTAATCGTCCGCTCCGAGATCGAATGCATCCGCCTGGTCGTAATCGCCGTCCTTCGCCGTGAGCATCAGGACGGGAGTCCAGATCTCCCTTGCGCGAAGCTCACGGAGAAGTTCGTATCCGTTGAGTCCGGGCAGCATGATGTCGAGCACGATCACGTCGAAGGTGTCCTCGGTGGCCTGCCACAGGCCCTCGGTACCGGTGGTGGCCACGGAAACCAGAAATCCCTCGAGTTCGAGTCCGCGGCGAACCATATCCGCCAACCGTGGCTCGTCCTCGACTACCAGCACCCTCATGGCGCGTTCCGTCCGATCTCGACCTGCACCTCACCCACAGTATCGACCGCCGGGGCTCGTCGGTTGGTGGCGCGGCGGGATCAGAGGTGGAACAGCTCCACCGTTGTTCCGGACCAAAACGGTCGGCACCCCGATACCGCAAGACGTCTTCTACGAAGATGGCTGGACACTACGTTCCGACGAGCTGTTCGGCGCCGGATTTGCACTCGTCTGTCCCGACGGGCCGCCGCACGCCCCCTCGCCGACATCGGCCGACGCCTCGACGCGCGGGTGATCGGCCGCTCACACTGAAGGGCAAAGCCTTTCAGCTGCAGCAGCAGCTGGTGCTGCTGGGAGGAGTGCGTTCTGGACGACTGCATCGCCAGGGAGCGCTACCGGCTTCGCACCGCTTACCGGGACGAGGTGCGCAAGGCCAACCACTTCGACCCGAGGACACCTATGGCAGCGATGACGACGAGTTCGTTGCTGATTCTTCGCGATTCCGAAGTCAGTCACATCACTGGGACGTGGAAAGCGACCGCGCGCGGCAACCATGAGCTATATGAGGGTGAGTTGACGGTCGAAGTCGCTGAGGCTCGGGACTTTTCGAGGGGGATCAGCAAGCTCCTTCGGCGGACCATGTGCGTTCAGCGCGGCCGACTCGAGATCGGCGTTCGAGGAAGACGGTGTCGCGCCAGACGCCGTCGAGTTGGGCGATGCGTTCGCGGACGCCGACGGTGCGGAAGCCGGCGGAGTGGTGCAGGGCGATGCTGGCCCGGTTCTCGGGGAAGATCGAAGTCTGCAACGTCCACAGCCCGGCCTCGTCGGCGGCGATGACCTGGGTGCGCAGCAGTGTTTTGCCGATACCGCGACCGCGCATGCCGTCTGCGACGTAGATCGAGTTCTCGGCCACCCCTCGGTAGCAGTCCCGTCCGGATACCGGGGACAGTGCGGCCCAGCCGACCACCGTGCCGTCGATCTCGGCGACCCACCGATGATCCGTCAGCCACTGGCCGTCCAGGGTTTCCCGGGCGGGGACCTCGGTGGTGAAGGTGGCGGTGCGGGTTGCGATGCCCTCACCGTAGATTCGGCGCACGTCGTCCCAGTCCTGCTCGCCCATGGGTCGGATGGTGACGTCCGCTGGGAGGTCGTCCGGGCAGCACGGGCGCGGGGTGAGCACACCCATGACTGCGTCGGCGGCGTGCGGAAGCCCGGTGCAGCATGAGGGGTTGACCACGACGACGGTGCTGGTGCCGTCCTTGTGGACGGTGACGAATCCGACGTCGGCGAGCTTGCGGACATGATGCGAGACGGTGGGCTGTCCGATCCCCAGTGCCTCGGCGAGCTCACCAACCGTGATGCCCGCGGGGTGGCTGGCGACCTGGTGTAGCAGCCGCACCCGTGTGGGGTCGGCCAGGCAGGCGAACCATCCGGCGTAGGTGGCCGCATCGTCCGGAGCCAGCGCATCCTCAGCGGTCGACCGCGCGCTACCCGCGATCGGCATGTCCACGGAAGTCATGACCCCACTATATCGATATCCGTCGATGGTTGCATTCATCGACGGATATCGATACTCTCCGGAATCGGAGGATCGATGAACGTCGATGGAAGGATCTCGAGATGAACATCTTGCCCGTAGTCGTAGTAGGAGCGGGACCGATCGGGCTGGCGGCCGCCGCCGAACTGCGCGAGCGCGGCCTGACGCCGATGGTCTTGGAACGCGGCCCCGTCGCCGGTGCCGCCGTCGCGGAGTGGAACCACGTGCGGCTGTTTTCCCGCTGGGGTGAGCTGATCGACCCGGCCGCCCGCCGCCTGCTCGACTCCACCGGCTGGGCCGCCCCTGACGACGACGCATACCCGACCGGCCACGCCTGGACAGAGAACTACCTGCAACCCCTCGCCTCCGCACTCGGCGACATCGTGCAGCTGGGCACCGAGGTGATCGGAGTGGCCCGCCGCGGCCGCGACCGGGTCGTCGACGACGGCCGCGACACCGAACCCCTGTCCGTCCATATCCGCCGCCCAGACGGCACCGAGAACCGCATCCTCGCCCGGGCCGTCATCGACGCCTCCGGCACCTGGGGCACCCCGAACCCGCTCGGTGGGGAGGGGTTGCCCGCGCTCGGCGAGCGCTCCGCCGGCGATCGGATCGAATACCGGGTCCCGAACCTCGACGACGAGGCGGTGCGCGCCCGCTACGCCGGCAAGCACATCGTGATCGCCGGCAGTGGGCACTCCGCGCTGACCGCGATCGTCGCCCTTGCCGGCCTCGAGAAGGACGCCCCGGGCACCCGGATCACCTGGGTACTGCGCCGAGGTGACGTCGGATCCACGTTCGGCGGCGGCGAGGCCGACCAGCTGCCCGCCCGCGGCGCCCTCGGGTTGCGGGCCAAGCAGGCCGTCGACGACGGCTTACTGCAGGTGGTCACCGGATTCCGCACCTCCGGCATCGAACCCGACGGTGAGCAGGTCGCACTGACCTCCGATGCCGGCGCCCGGATCGAGAACGTCGACCGGGTGGTGGTGCTCACCGGGTTCCGCCCCGATCTGTCCTGGCTCTCGGAAATCCGCCTCGGACTCGACCCGGTGCTGCAGGCCCCGGTGGAGTTGGCGCCGCTGATCGACCCGAACATGCACTCCTGCGGCACCGTCTACCCGCACGGGGTCGCCGAACTCTCGCATCCGGAGCCGAATGTGTTCCTGGCCGGGATGAAGAGCTACGGGCGGGCGCCCTCGTTCCTGGCGATGACCGGTTACGAGCAGGTCCGCAGCATCGCCGCCGCATTGGCCGGCGACCACGAGTCCGCCGCCCGGGTCGAACTGACCCTGCCCGAGACCGGAGTCTGCGGCGGCACAGGGGTCTTCGACGAACCCGACACCGCCGCGGCAGAGGGCGGCTGCTGCACGGCCCCCGCACCGCAGCTGGTCACCCTGTCCGCCCGCACCGACGGATAACCCGTGACCGGAACGGCGACACTGCCGCAGACCGCGTCTCTCGACGATGCCGGTCTGCGGCGGGTCCTCGCGGCGCTGTGCCTGACGGAGATCACCAGCTGGGGCATCCTGTACTACGCGTTTCCGGTGCTGTCGGTGTCCATCTCGGCCGATACCGGGTGGTCGCTGCCGGTCCTCACCGCCGCGTTCTCCCTCTCCCAACTCGCCGCCGCTCTCACGGGCATCCCGGTGGGGCGGATCATCGATCGAATCGGGCCGCGGGCGGTGATGACCATCGGCTCCGTCCTCGCGGCCCCGGCATTGTTGGTGGTGGCGGTAGCCCCGAGCCTGCCGGTGTTCTACGCCGGGTGGCTCGTCGCCGGCATCGCGATGGGCGCCGTGTTGTATGCGCCCGCGTTCGCGGCATTGACCCGCTGGTACGGCGACGGCTACGTCAAGGCGCTGATGATCCTGACCCTGGCGGCAGGGTTGGCCAGCACCGTCTTCGCGCCACTGGCTGCCGCGCTGGTCGACCGTTACGACTGGCGGGCCACGTACCTCGTCCTCGCCGCGGTGTTGGCGGTGATCACCGTGCCCGGGCACCTGTTCGGGCTGCGCGGGCACTGGCCGCACCCACCCACACCGACCGGCGCGCATCCGGTCGATCACCGCGATGCCTCCCGAAGCCCGGCATTCCTCGCCCTCGTCGTCGCGTTGAGTCTCGGAGCATTTGCCGCGTTCGCCGGCGTGTTCAACCTGGTGCCGTTGCTGATCGAACAGGGATTCTCCCCATCCCTCGCCGCCCTCACCCTTGGCCTCGGCGGCGCCGGACAAGTCCTCGGCCGCATCGGCTATCTCCCGCTGGCGGCCCGCACCACCGCCCGCACCCGCATCGTGGGAATCCTCGCCGCCACCGCAATCACCACCGCGCTGCTCGGGATCGTATCCACGGTGATGGCGCTGATCACGGTGGCGATCGGCGCCGGGCTGATCCGCGGCATCTTCACCCTGATCCAGGCCACCGCGATCACCGACCGATGGGGCGCCACCCACTACGGGCGGCTCAACGGGCTGATGTCCGCCCCCATCGTCATCATCATGGCCCTCGCCCCCTGGGCCGGAACCGCCCTGTCCGCATGGACCGGCAGCTACGCCCACGCCTACCTGATCCTCGCCTCCCTCGCCGTGGTCGCCGCCGTCATCGGTGCCGCCAGCATCCCCCAGCACCGCAAGGCGGATACCACCTCCTGACACTCCCGGAAGGGAATCTGAACACTCCCGGAAGGGAATCTGACGAGCTGGCCCAACGCGCCGGCGTGGGTAGGGGAACGTCTTCCGCCGCTTCGGCAGCCGCTCCGGCCTGAGGCTGGCCCTACTCGACCACTCCGAGCGCCCTACTCGACCACTCCGAGCCGGCTGCCGCGATGACTGCGGCGGATCCTCGCCGCCGAGGAACGGCCACCGCCCATTGCCTCCGGCGGATCGGGGGAGCAGTGTGAAACACGGGGAATGACCGGCGACGCCGTGTCGGCGCCGCCTCGAGGAGAAGGGTGCCGATCATGTTCGCACGCTCAACCACAATTCAAGCGCATCCGTCGTACATCGACGCGGGGATCAAGCACGTACGCGATACCGTGATGCCCGCGCTGACGGACATCGAGGGCTGCCTCGGAATGTCCCTGCTGGTCGATCGCGGCTCGGGCCGATGCATCGCGACCAGTTCGTGGCGGGACGAGGAATCGCTACGCGCCAGCGAGGGACCGGTGCGGAAGCTGCGTGACGACGCAGCCGAGATCTTCCACGGCACCACGGAGGTGTCACAGTGGGAGATCGCTGTCATGCATCGCGACCACCATTCGGATCGCGGGGCCTGTTGCCGCGTCACGTGGATCAAGACCGAGCCGGCCCACATCGACCGCGGCGTCGACATGTGGAAGATGGCCGCACTGCCCAAGATGGAGGAACTCGACGGTTTCTGCAGCGCCAGCCTGATGCTCGACCGCGCCGCGGGTCGCGGGGTGTCGTCGCTGACGTTCGACAGCGCCGAAGCGATGGAACGCAACAGAGAACGCATCGACAGCATCCGGGGCGAAGTGGTTCGCGAGGCGGGCGCCGAGGTGCTCGATACATGCGAGTTCGAACTCGCGATCGCGCACCTGCACGTCCCCGAGATGGCGTGAGCTGTCGAAACGTCGAGAAGGACAACCCCACCCGTTGCGACGGCTGCCGCAGCGGCTGGGCCGTCATTCGAGAGTCGAATATGTCTTCTAACAATGGAGAGCGGTCTTCGACCTGAAACCGTGGCGGGAAGTGAAGTGAGACCAGGACGTGGCAGTGGCATCGGCCGCCGCGTCTGCGTCGTGGATCTCGGTGACAGTTACCTTTCCACCACGCGGTATCCACCCTTGAACAGGCGACGCCACATGACCGGCTCCCCGGCTGAGCATTCCCGGTAGGACTCGGCGGGTAAGCAACATCGGCACAGTGAGGTTGAGATCGACCATCGCCGTCAACTCCTTTGCGAGTTCTTCCAGGACATCCTCACGCCGGCCGGATACGGCGACATCTACCCCCTCTGCGGCCAAACGCTCGCGCTATAACGGACCCACTG
>NZ_JBAQEO010000833.1:0-2038 GCF_049286785.1 Rhodococcus sp. (in: high G+C Gram-positive bacteria)
ATGTCCAGGTCCCCCCGTATCTATGTCCAGGTCACTGTGCAGGCGCGCCGGGTAAAGGTCGAGGTGCGCGACGTGGTCGATGAGTCGATTCCACCGGACGAGATGGTGGTTCATATCGAAGAGGCCCTCACGGCCAGTGCTCAGCGCGCCGCAGAGCGCGACCGGTACGACGCCGAGCAGGCGCAGGCGCAGGCGGCGGGGGGGCGGGCCGGCCAGCGGAAAAGCGATCCGGTGTGGTGTGGCCTGCTAGTCCGCGAACTCTTCGAGTACGTGAACGGCAGTTCCCTGCAGCTGTTCCCGGGACATGACCTCCTCTCGACCGAGCGCAGTCTTCAACAACGGGCCATGTGGCCCCGGTAGGGGCGCCATTCGCGTGCACCCGTGACGCTCGGTGGGCGGCCGCCGGTACCGGAAGCCTCACAGGCCCGGTCATTTATCGGGGGCGTCAGCAGCGGCGTCGCGGTCATTCCCATCGGAAGGTCCGGGTCGCGACGGCGAACCCGATGACAGTCCAGGCCAGCAGGCAGACGAAGGGTTGCCAGCCGATCGAGGCGCCGGTGGCCGCGCTGGTCAGCAGGAACGCTGCCGCGCCGCCCGGCGTCCAGTCGGCCACGCTTGCCAGCCAATCCGGGAACTGGGCGCGGGGGAACCACATGCCGGCGGCGAACCACATGACCGCGGCCACGGCGCTGCCCACACCGCTGGCGACCCGAGGATTGGGGATGACCGCGGCCAGCAGTGCACCGACACCCAGGAAGGCGGCCGCACAGGGGATGAGCAGCAGCACGACCAGCGCCTGCCGGCCGATCGATCCGACCCCGAACAGGAGCGGCAGGGTGCTCAGGAACAGGCCCACCAGCAGGGTGACGGCCAGGATCAGCGCCAGCACGGCCGCGAGCAGGTTGCCCGGGTGCGCCGGGGTCGTGCGCAGCCGGCGAAGGAAACCGAGTTCGCGGTAGTTGCCCAGGATCATCGGCATCATCTGCAGCGTGAGCATCGAGGACGCGAAGACGACCAGTGTGGGCTGGTACGACTCGATGACGCTCAGCCCACCAAATGCGGCCAGCGGTTGCCGTGCGTCGGGGATGAAGCACATGACGATCATCGCGACGACCGGGATCACGACGGTCCAGATGACCATCGCGGGGGTGCGCAACGTGAGGCGCAGTTCATTGCGGAACAGGGCCGTGGTGGCGGTCATCTCAGTCCTCCTGGGTGAGACGCAGATACGCGTCGTCGAGGGTGGGCCCGGTCACCCGGAGTTGGTCGGCGGTGACGCCAAAACCGATCAACGCCGAAAGGACGGCCTGCGGCGTACCGGCGTCCCCCTCGACCACGATCCGGTCATGGTCCTGGTGGATGCTCACGACGCCGGGCAGCGCCCGCAATTCATCCAGGGGCACCGGGGCCGACGGGATGAAGCTGATGGTCTGGACGCCGCCGGCCGCCGACAACTCATCGGGGGTGCCCTGGGAGGCCACGCGCCCGGAGTCGATGATGTAGACCCGGTCGCACAGGTACTGGGCCTCCTCCATCGAGTGGGTGACCAACAGGATCGTCGTCCCGTCGGCGGACAGTTGTTCGAGATAGGTCCAGATGTCGCGGCGGGCGGCCGGGTCGAGGCCGGTGGTCAGTTCGTCGAGGATGGCGACCTTGGGGCGTCCGACGAGGGCAAGCGCCACCGACAGCCGCTGCTGCTGGCCGCCGGACAGCTTCTCGAAGCGCTGGTCACGCTGCGAGGTGAGACCGAATCGCTCGAGCAGTTCGTCGGTGGGGCGGGGGTTGGGGTAGAAGGCGGCGAACAGGTCGATGGCCTCGGCCGTGGTGATCTTGGCGGGCAGCTGGCACTGCTGCAGTTGCATGCTGAGGATCTGACGCAGTTGGGGGTTATGGGAGGTGGGGTCGATGCCGGCGACGCGGATGCTGCCCGCGTCCGGGGTGCGTAGGCCGCCGATGCACTCGACGGCGGTGGTCTTGCCCGCACCGTTGGGGCCGAGGACGCCGACGATCTCGCCCTCGTCCACCGTCAGGTCGATGC
>NZ_JBAQEO010000834.1:0-6129 GCF_049286785.1 Rhodococcus sp. (in: high G+C Gram-positive bacteria)
CCGTTCCGATCCTCCTCCACCGTCATACCGCGCGACCGCGCACAGTCCGAGAACCACTCGCGCAGCGTCATGTCCGCATCGTTCCACGCGAATCTGCGATATCCACGAGTCGACTTGTGCTGTCCCACATCGAGGGTGGTCGCCCACAGCGAATCGAAGGAGGTCATGTTCTCGGTCCTCTACTGATAGTGCCGGACGTCAGTCCGAGCGATTGTCAGGATACGCGCCTGCCGCCTACATCGCGCCGGGAATCCAGGTCGTCCCGGCCAGGGGAACCCGGGCCATGGCCGAGGCTTCCACGGTGAGGGCGACGAGGTCCTCGGGTTCGAGGTTGCGCAGGTGCGACTTGCCGCAGGCGCGGGCGAGGGTCTGCGCTTCCATCGTCAGCACGCGCAGGTAGTTCGCGAGCCGTCGTCCGCCTTCGACGGGGTCCAGGTTCTTCGACAATTCCGGGTCCTGCGTGGTGATCCCGGCGGGGTCCCTGCCTGCCTGGAAGTCGTCGTAGAACCCGGGCGCCGAGCCGAGCTCTGCGTACTGCTTGGCATAGCGGGAGCTGTTGTCGCCCAACGCGATCAGAGCCGCGGTGCCGATCGCGACGGCGTCCGCACCGAGGGCCATGGCCTTCGCGACGTCGGCACCGCTGCGGATGCCACCGGACACGATCAACTGGACCTTCCGATGCACTCCGAGCTCCTGAAGCGCCTGGACCGCCTGTGGGATCGCGGCCAGCGTCGGGATGCCGACGTGCTCGATGAACACGTCCTGCGTGGCGGCGGTGCCACCCTGCATGCCGTCGACCACGATGACGTCCGCGCCGGCCTTGACGGCGAGCTTCACGTCGTAATACGTGCGGGTGGCGCCGACCTTGATGTAGATCGGCTTCTCCCAGTTGGTGATCTCGCGCAGTTCGATGATCTTGATCGCGAGGTCGTCGGGGCCGGTCCAGTCGGGGTGCCGGCAGGCCGATCGCTGGTCGACCCCCATCGGCAGGGTGCGCATGCCGGCGACGCGTTCGGTGATCTTCTGCCCCAGCAGCATTCCGCCACCGCCGGGCTTGGCGCCCTGACCGAGCACGATCTCGATCGCGTCGGCCTTGCGCAGATCGTCCGGGTTCATCCCGTACCGCGACGGTAGGTACTGGTACACCAGGTTCTTCGACTGCCCGCGTTCCTCGGGGGTCATCCCACCGTCACCGGTGGTCGTGGACGTGCCGACCTCGCTGGCGCCGCGACCGAGCGCTTCCTTCGCCTGCCCGGACAGCGCACCGAAGCTCATGCCGGCGATGGTGATCGGAATATCGAGGTGCAGCGGGAACTTTGCGTTGCGGTCGCCGAGCACGACGTCGGTGTCGCACTTCTCGCGGTAACCCTCCAGCGGGTACCGGGACATCGAGGCACCGAGGAACAGCAGGTCGTCGAAGTGGGGCAGCTTCCGCTTGGCACCCCAGCCGCGGATGTCGTAGATGCCGGTCTCGGCGGCCCGCTGGATCTCGGAGATGACGCCGCGGTCGAACGTCGCCGATTCGCGCAGGGCCGGGTTCGAGGTAGTCATGACGGTTCTCCTAGTACGCGCTGGCGTTGTCGACGTGGAAGTTGTAGAGCTGGCGGGCGGAGCCGTAACGCGTGAACTCGGACGGGTCGGCGTCGAAACCCGCCGCTGCGAGCAGCTCCCGAAGTTCGCTCAGGTGCTCCTCGCGCATCTCCTTCTTAATGCAGTCGGCGCCGAGAGAAGCGACGGTGCCGCGCACGTAGATGCGTGCCTCGTACAACGAGTCACCGAGGGCCTCCCCCGCATCCCCGAGGACCACGAGACGCCCGGCCTGACCCATGAATGCGGACATGTGCCCGATGTTGCCGCCGACGACGATGTCGACACCCTTCATCGAGATGCCGCAGCGCGCAGCGGCATTGCCGTCGATCACGAGCAATCCGCCGTGGGCGGTGGCGCCCGCGGACTGCGACGCATCACCCTTGACGTGGACGGTGCCCGACATCATGTTCTCGCCGACCCCCACCCCGGCGTTGCCGGTGACCGTGACGGTGGCCTGCTGGTTCATGCCGGCGCAGTAGTAGCCGACGTGCCCTTCGATGGTGACGTCGATGTCGGAATCGAGACCGCAGGCGAGCGCGTGCGCACCCTGCGAGCCGGTGATGGTGACCGACTTCGGCGCCTCCGGTGAGGTGAGTCGTTCGTTGACGGCGCGGGTGCTCGACGTCGCAAGATCCAGGACGGTCATGGCCGTGATGGTCTCAGTGGTGGCTACCGGTGCCATACGTACACCTCTTCCGGTTCGGGCTCGAAGATTCGGGCGTTGTCGACGCCGGGCAGGTTGGCCAGGGCGCGGTATTCGGAGGCCATCGCGACCCACTGGTCGGTCTCGGCGATGACGGCGGGCTTGCAGGAGATGGCGTCGCGGACCACGGCGAACGAGTCGGCCGTCGAGACGAGCAGGGTGTAGAAGCCGTCGAAGGTCTCGTTCAGCATCAGCAGCGCCTTCTCCAGGTCGACACCCTCGGCGAGTTGCTTCGCGACGAACCGCGCCCCGACCTCGGTGTCGTTGGCGCTGTCGAACACGACGCCCTCACGTTCGAGCTGATGCTTGATGCTCATGTGGTTGGAGAACGAGCCGTTGTGCACGAGGCACTGATCGGGGCCGACGGCGAACGGGTGCGATCCCTCGGCGGTCACGGCGGATTCGGTGGCCATGCGGGTGTGAGCAACACCCTGCCAGCCACTCGCCGACGGCAGACCGAACCGGTTCGCCAGGTCGAGGGGGTCTCCGACGCCCTTCAGGACGGTCAGGTCGTCGCCGAATCCGATGACCCGCGCCGACGGCGCCACGCTGCGCACGGCGGCTGCGAGATCGCCCGGGCCGACGGCTCCGTGCAGGATCGTCGTCGGGGACAGGTCGATTCCGGTGATGGTGGTATCGAGTGACGCCGACAGGGTCGCGGCGAGATCCGTTGCGGGGACCGGGCAGTCGAGCAGCGACACCGTGGCTTCGCCGAGCGGGGACCAGGTTCGGTCGCCGTAGATGGCCATGCCCGCCGAGTCCGGACCGCGGTCACACATCTGCCCGAGCATGTCGGTCAGCAGGGCGCCGAGTTGTGGATAGAGGGACGGCTCACGCAGGTGAAGTCCGACGATTCCGCACATGGAGGTCTCCTTTCGGGAGTTCTGTCAGAACGCTGTCAGGTAGTGGTCGAGCTCCCAGGAGGAGACGGTGTTGTGCCAGGCGAAGAATTCCTCCCGCTTGAGTTTCGCGAAGTACGCGGCGACCCCCGGGCCTGCGACGTCCAGCGCGCCGCTCACGATCGGATCCGATTCCAGGGCGTCCATCGCGTGCAGCAGCGTCATCGGCAGCATGTCGCTGGGGCTGTCGCCGGAGCCGGGTGTGCCGGGGTCGAGATCCTGTGCGATGCCGTCCAGGCCGGCGGCGATGGTGGCGGCCGCGGCCAGATAGGGATTGGCCGAACCGTCGCCGCCGCGCAGTTCCACGCGATTCTTGTCCGGAACCCGGAGATAGTGAGTGCGGTCGTTACCCCCGTAGGTGGCGTACCGAGGCGACCAGGTGGCACCGCTGGCTGTGGAGGTGGCGCCGGTTCGCTTGTAGGAGTTGACGGTCGGTGCGATCACTCCCTGCAGCGCGCACGCATGCTCGAGGATCCCGGCAATGAACGCGTACGCGGTCTTCGACAGTCCGAGTCCCTTGGGGTCGTCGCCGTCCGGGAACACCGAACCGCCCTCGTTCCACAGCGACAGGTGCATGTGCATGCCGGACCCGGTGCGGTCGGTGAAGGGTTTGGGCATGAACGTGGCCTTCATGCCGCGCTTCTCGGCGATCACCGACAGCAGGTACCGGGCCGTGATCACCCGGTCGGCGGTGGTCATGGCGTCGGCGTAGTCGAAGTTCTGCTCGAACTGCCCGTTGCCGTCCTCGTGGTCGTTGGCGTAGTTGCCCCACCCGAGAGCGTTCATTGCCGCGGACACCTCGGCCAGGTGGTCGTACATCCGGGTGACGTCGCGCGCGTCGTAACACGGCTGACGGCTGACGTCGGCGGTGTCCGCGGTGGTGAGGGCGCCGCCTTCGGTGCGGTTGACGAGGAAGTACTCGATCTCGGCGCCCACGTTGACGGACAGACCGAGATCGGCCGCCTTCGCGAGCATCTCCTTCAGGATCACCCTCGGCGAGAACGGCCAGGGCTTGCCCTCCACATGCGGATCGCAGTGCACCATCGCCAGTCCGGGCTTCACGAACGGGATCGGCGTGAACGACGAGACATCGGGTATGGCAACGAGATCGGAGTCCTTGGGCTCCTGACCCATGTGTCCGGCAGCGTAGCCGGCAAAGCCCACGCCGTCGTTCTGAAGTTGCTCGACGGCCTCGATCGGGACGAGTTTGGCGCACGGCTTGCCGGACAGGGTCACGAAGAGCGCGAGGATGAAGCTGGTCTCGGTGGCCCGCGCCACCTCGGACAAGGTCTGCGGTTGCGGTGTCATGAGGGTCGGTGGGGTGAACGCGTCAGCGGTGTCGACGGCCATGGGAAGCTCCTGAACTGGGGGTTACCAAGTGAGTGGGTCTGCGGGTGAGTGGGTCGTCGGGTCAGCGCATTTCGCCGGCGCCCGCGTAGGGGTACAGACTGACGAGGAGATCGCCTTCCTCGAAGCGCGAGTATCGGAAATCGGAGGGCTCGACGTTCGGGAGCGTCGTCTTGCCGTCGTCGAGGAGCATGTCGGCGACGAGGCGCCCGACTGCCGGCGAGATCTTGAAACCGTGACCGGAGAATCCGGTGGCCAGGAACAGTCCATCGACCGGCGCGGGACCGATGATCGGGTTGTAGTCGGGAGTCACGTCGTACGCGCCGACGTAGCTCGAGGTGATCCGCGGGTCGGGCATGTCGGGTAGACGGTTCCCGAGCTTCCCGATGTTCTTCTCGATGGTGCTGTCGTCTGCGCGGTTGCGGTACTTGTCGGGGTCGATGTACTCGGGCGCGGCGTGGTCGCTGTTGCCGACGAGCAGTTCACCGTTCGGCTCGCGGCAGATGTACTGCAATCCGGCGAGGTCCGACAGCACCGGCACCTCCGGCGTCGGAACACCCTGATCGATCAGGACGAGCTGCGCCCGTTGGGCTTTCACCGGGATGTCGACGCCGACACCGGCGCCGAGTTCGGGGGCCCACGGCCCGGTGGCGAGGATCACCTGCTCGGCATGCACTTGGTCGCCGTTCGCGAGCGTCACCCCGTAGACGCGGCCGTCCGCGTTCTGCAGCAGCGAGGTCACCGGAGTGCTCTGGCGGATCTTGACGCCCAGCTTGCGGGCCGCCGCACCGAAAGCCATACCGGCCATGTACGCCTCACCGCGGCCACCGAGGGGCTCGTAGGCGAAGGCGGCGAAATCGTCGAGGTGCAGTCCCGGCCACAGTTCGGCCATCGTGTCGTGGCCGATGTAGTCGACGTCGATGCCGAGGCCCTGCATCATCGCGACGTTCGCCTTCAACGGGTCGACGTTGTTCTCGCCGACGCCGACCACGTATCCGCACTGACGGAACGCCATGTCGTCGCCGAAGATCTCGGTGGCCCTGGTGAAGATGTCGACGCCGTACCACGACATCGCCGCCAGCGACGGCGTTCCGTAGTGGCACCGGACCACACCACTGGACTTTCCGGTCATGCCCGAGCACAGGGTGCCACGCTCGAGGACCAGGACATCGGTCTCCCCGCGGTCCGCGAGCGACCATGCGATGGCGAGACCCTCGAGTCCCCCACCGACGATCACGAACTTTGCTGTCTGTGTCACATCGTTTCCTTCATTCGGCCGGATGCGTCAGGCTCTCGCGACTGAGGTAGATCGTTTCACCTCATGAATCGTTGTTGTTCACTATGAAACATGCTGGCGATGTCGATCACGTTACGGAGATGTTGTTGGTGAATTACCAATTCCGATACGCCCACCGCCCTTACGAGGGGACATTGCAGCCCCGATCAGGCGATTTACGGAAACGGAGGATTGTTTACCTCGAGGAAATGTGCGATCTGGTTTCCTGTTAGTACTTCCAGTTTCCCACTGGAGGTTCGGGGCGTGAACGCCATTTCCCACC
Organism: Rhodococcus sp. (in: high G+C Gram-positive bacteria); assembly: GCF_049286785.1. Lineage (GTDB taxonomy): Bacteria > Actinomycetota > Actinomycetes > Mycobacteriales > Mycobacteriaceae > Rhodococcus_F. Next base: position 6,099 of record NZ_JBAQEO010000834.1, read on the forward strand.
ATCCACCACTTCTCCAGGGAGAACCCATGAC
>NZ_JBAQEO010000835.1:0-5835 GCF_049286785.1 Rhodococcus sp. (in: high G+C Gram-positive bacteria)
ATGCTGCCCGAGTACCTCGTCCCGAACGTCGTGGTGCCCGTCGAGGCCTTCACGCTCACCGCCAACGGCAAGCTCGATCGCGACGCCCTGCCCGAACCGGCCGTGGTGGTGCACGATGTGCACGCACCGCACGGGCCCATCGAAGAAGTGGTGGCCGGGGTGTTCGCCGAGCTGCTCGGCGGCATCGAGATCGGCACCGGGCGCAGCTTCTTCGACCTGGGCGGCAACTCCCTGATCGCCACCCGCGTGGCCGCCCGGCTCAGCGCCGTCTTCGACACCGACGTGACCGTCCGCGACCTCTTCGAAGCGCCCACCGTGGCCGAACTCGCCGCCCGGGTGGAGGAGCGGGCCGGGAACGAACGCCGGCGCCCACCGCTGGTGCCCGTCGCGACCGGGGACAACCTGCCGCTCTCGCCCGCGCAGGAACGGATGTGGATCCTCAACCAGTTCGACACGGGCGCAGCCGGATACAACATCCCGCTGATCGTCCGCCTCGACGGCGACCTCGACGAAAAAGCACTCGCCGCGGCCGCCCGCGACGTGGTGGCACGGCACCGCACCCTGCGTACCGTCTACCCGCGGACGGCGGACGGCGTGCAGCAGGTGGTGCTCGATGCGGCCGACGTCCCCCTCGACCTGAACCCCATCGCCATCCCCACCGACGCCGTCGACGCGCACGTGCGCGCCCTGGCCGGCACCGGATTCGACGTCGCAGTCGAACCGCCGCTGCGGGCCCGGCTGTACCGGACCGCCGCGACGTCACACGTGCTCACCCTGGTGGTGCACCACATCGCCGCCGACGCCTGGTCGCTGACACCCCTGATTCGCGACACCATGGTGGCGTACCAGGCACGACTCGACGGCAGCGCGCCCGAATGGCCCTCGCTGCCCGTGCACTACAGCGACTACAGCATCTGGCAGCGCCGCATGCTGTCCGAAGACAGCGAAAACACCGAAAACACCGAAAACACCCTGTCCGGGTACTGGCTCGGCGCCCTGGCCGGGCTGCCCGAACAGGTGACCCTGCCGCCCGACCGACCCCGGCCCGCCGCCCCGTCCGGTGAAGGCGCCGCGCACACCGTCGAACTCGACGGCGATCTGCACGAAGGGTTGGTCGCGTTGGCGCGCACCGGCCGGGCCACCACCTTCATGGTGCTGCACGCCGCGCTCGCCGTGCTGCTCTCGCGGTACAGCGGCAGCCGCGACGTACCCATCGGCACCGCGGTCGCCGGCCGCACCGACCCGCAACTCGACGACGTGGTCGGCATGTTCGCCGGCACCCTCGTGCTGCGCACCGACGTCGACCCGGCCGCGACCTTCACCGAACTGCTCGCCCACGTGCACGAGCAGGACCTCGCCGCCTACACCCACGCCGACCTCCCGTTCGAGATGTTGGTGGAACTGCTCAACCCCGCCCGGTCGGCGTCGCACCACCCGCTGTTCCAGGTGGCGCTCTCGATGCAGCGGCACCGCGCCGGGCACCTCACCCTGCCCGGGCTGACCGTCACTCCGGTGATCCCCGACGTGGAGCACGCCAACTTCGACCTGCAACTCACCGTCGCCGAGCCCGGCCCCGGCGAACCGATGGCACTGCACTTCGGCTACAACGCCGAACTCTACGACCCCGCCACCATCGCCGAATTCGCCGCGCAACTGGTGCGGTTGCTGCACTCCGTCGCCGCCGACCCCGACGTCCCGGTGGGGGACGTGGATCTGCTGAGCGCGCCCGAACGGGCGGCTCTCGTTCCGGCGGTGGGTCCGGGGTCGCCGGGCGCACTCACGTTGCGGGCCATGCTCACTCGCGGCGCCCTCCTCGCCCCGGACGCCGTGGCGATCCGCGACTCCGGCACCGAGCTGACCTACCGCGAACTCGACACCCGCTCGAGCGCGCTGGTCCGCCACCTGGTGGCGTCGGGTGTGCGGCCGGGTGATGCCGTGGTCTGGTCGGAGCCGCGGTCGGTGGAGTCGGTGGTGCGGTTGTGGGCGATCGCGAAAGCCGGTGCCGCGCCCGTCCTCATCGACCCCGAACTTCCCCAGACGCGCACCGCCGCGATGCGGGCGATCGCCGACAGCCTCCCGCCGGCCACGGACACCGCCTACGTGGTGTTCACCTCCGGCACCACCGGCACACCCAAGGCTGTGGTGGTCACCGACGCCGGCCTCGCCGCACTCGACGCCGACGTGGCCACCCGCTTCGCCGCCGCACCCGGCTCCCGGGTGTTGCACCGCGCCGCAGCAGGTTTCGACATGACACTGCTCGAGGTGCTGATCGCCGGTGCGTCCGGGGCCACCCTGGTGATCGCGTCCGACACCGAATTCGCCGGACCGGCACTCGAGCACCTGCTCCGACGCGAGCGGGTCACCCACGCCTGCATCACCCCCACCGTCCTCGCCACCCTCGGCGACACCGCGCTGCCCGACCTGGCCGTGCTGATGGTGGGCGGCGAACGCCTCGGCAGCGCACTCGTCGACCGCTGGGCCCCCGGACGCCGACTGGTCAACGGCTACGGGCCCGCCGAGTCCACGATGTATGCCGTCGCGACCGAGCCGCTGTCGGCAGGGGAGCCGGTGACCATCGGCACGCCCATCACCGGCGTCGCCGCACTCGTGCTCGACGAACGACTGCGCCCGGTGCCGGTGGGCGTGCCCGGTGAGCTGTACCTGGCGGGCGGCGCCCTGGCCCGCGGATACGCCGGACAACCCGGGCTGACAGCCCAGCGCTTCGTGGCCGGGCCCGGCGGTACCCGCCGCTACCGCACCGGCGACCTGGTGCGCCGGCGCCGTGGCCACGTGCTGGACTACCTGGGCCGCAACGACACCCAGGTGAAGATCCGCGGCGTCCGCGTCGAGCCCGGCGAGATCGACGCCGCCATCGCAAGCGTCGCCGACGTCGGCTTCGCGACCACGATCGTGCGTTCCACCCCCACCGGCGCCGACGCCCTCGTCTCCTACGTGCTCCCACGCGCGGCTCTCGATGTGGAGGCGCTGCGCCGTCGCCTGTCCGAGCTGCTGCCGTCGTATCTGGTGCCGACGGCCGTGGTCGTGCTCGACGCGCCGCCGAAGACGGTGAACGGCAAGCTCGACCTGCGCTCCCTGCCGGACCCCGAACTCGTGACCGCAGAACACGAACCGCCGGTCACCGACACCGAACAGACGGTGGCCGCGGTATTCGCCGAGGTGCTCGAACTGCCCGACGCCGGCCGGGGCGCGCACTTCTTCGACGCCGGCGGCAACTCGCTGCTCGCGACGCAGCTGACGGCCCGGCTCTCCGACGCGCTGGGCCGCCCCGTGCCGCTGCGCGCCCTCTTCGCCCACCCCACGGTGGCGGAACTGGCCGCCGCCCTCGACGGCGCCGGGCCCGAATCGGACCTGCGTCCTCCATTGGTCCCGCGTCCGCGTCCGGAGCGGATTCCGCTGTCGCGCAGCCAGTACCGGATGTGGGTGCTGAACCGTCGTGACCCGTCGTCCGCCGCCTACAACCAGCCCGTGACGCTGCGCCTGGACGGCCCCCTCGATGTGCCGGCACTCGAACAGGCGCTCACCGACGTGGTGGCCCGGCACGAAATACTGCGCACCCGCTACCCGGCGGAGTCGGGGGAGTTGCCGCGGCAGGAGATCCTCGGCGGGACCGAACTGGACCTCACCCCGCACCCCTTCCACCCCGACGCTGTTCACCGATTCGCCTCCGAAGGTTTCGACCTCACCCGGCAGACCCCGCTGCGGGTGCGGTTGCTGCAACGCGGCCCCGACTCGCACGTGCTGGCCGTGGTGCTGCACCACATCGCCGCCGACGGCTGGTCGCTCACCCCGCTGGTGACCGACGTGCTCACCGCCTACGAGGCCCGCCGCGCAGGCCGCACACCCGAATGGTCGCCGCTGCCCCTGCAATTCGCCGACTATGCGCTGTGGGAACACGACCTTCTCGGCAGCGCCCATGCGAGCCGCGGTATCGAGCACTGGCGTCGGGCACTGGACGGTGCGGAATCGGCGGCGGCACTCGTCCCGGACCGGCGGGGCGGCACCGAATCCGCCGCAGTGGTGACCTTCCGGATTCCTGCCGCAGTCCAGCAGGCGATACACCGGCTGGCCCGGGACCACCGCGCCACCCCGTTCATGGTGCTGCACGCCGCGCTGTCGGTGCTGCTCGCGCGGCTCGGGGCGCAGCGAGACATCACCATCGCCACCGCCGTTGCCGGCCGCGGCGAGCGCAGCCTCGATCCGCTGGTCGGCATGTTCGTCAACACCCTCGCACTGCGGGCACAGGTGCAGCCGGACATGCCGTTCACCGGACTGCTCGCGCAGGTCCGCGATTTCGACGTGGACGCGTTCGAACACGCCGACGTGCCGTTCGAGGCGATCGCCGACCTGCTCGGGGGACGCACCCCGCAGGTGGCGCTGGGCGTGGAGAACCTCGCCCTGCCGACCGTGAACATTGCCGGTCTCACCGTGGAAGCCGACGAAGTCGACACCGGCGCAGCCAAATTCGACCTCCACGTGACCGTGCGCGAACGGTGGGACGGCTCGGAGCCACTCGGCATGGACGGCGCCGTGGCCTACGCCGCCGAGCTGTTCGACCGCGAGACCGCCGCCTCGCTCGCGTCGCTGCTGGGACAGGTACTGGTCGCCGTCGCCGACGATCCGCAGGTGACGGTGGGGGACATCGTGCTCACCCCGGCGCCGCCGCTCACCGGCGGGCCGGCCGATGATTCCCGCACCCTCGCCGACATCCTGCTGGCCACCGTCGCCGCGCACCCCGGCCGTCCGGCCGTCACCGACGGCACCCGCACGCTCACCTACCGCGAACTGGCCGAGGCGTCGGAACAGCGGGCGCGTGAACTACGCGGCGCCGGACCCGTCGTCCCGATCTGCCTGCCGCGCTCGATCGACTTCGTGATCGAACTGTGGGCCGTCACCCGCACCGGTGCCACGTTCCTGCCGCTCGACCCGACGCACCCCGCCGAGCGTCGAAACGCGATGGTGACGCAGGCACAACAGTCGGCGGACCCGTCGGCGGCGTACATCATCTACACCTCCGGCTCCACCGGCACCCCCAAGGGCGTGGCCGTGACGCACCGCGGACTCGGGGCACTCGCCGACGAAGCCGTCCGCCGCTACTGCGTCCGCCCCGACGCCCGGGTGCTGCACGGCTACAACCCCACCTTCGACGCGGCGCTGCTCGAGATGCTGCTGGCCTTCGCGTCCGGCGCCTGCCTGGTGGTGGCGCCCGCAGGGATCTACGGCGGCGCCGAACTGCAGCGCCTGCTCACCGAGCAGCAGGTGACGCACTACCTGTCCACACCGTCCGTGCTGGCCACCCTGGACCCGGCGGCGCTGGACGCGCTGCAGGTGGTCGCGGTGGGCGGCGAGGCGCTGAACCCCGAACAGGCTGCGGTGTGGAGCAGCGGACGTCTGATGCTCAACGCCTACGGCCCCACCGAATCGACCGTGGTGGCCACCCTCGCCGAGGTGGGCGCCGACGTCACCATCGGCACGCCCATTCCCGGAACCACCGCGACGGTGCTCGACGAGACCCTGCGACCGGTGCCCCTCGGCGGTGTCGGCGAACTGTATCTGGACGGGCTCGGCCTGGCCCTCGGCTATGTGGCCGACCCGGCGCTCACCGCAGCGAATTTCGTCGCCGGACAAGACGGTATTCGCCGCTACCGCACCGGCGACCTGGTGCACCGCCGCGCCGACGGCACCCTCACCTACCTCGGCCGCGCCGACCGGCAGCTCAAGATCCGCGGCATGCGCATCGAACCCGCCGAGGTGGAAGCCGCGCTGCTGGCCCTGCCCTCGGTGACCCGCGCCGTGGTGTCGGCACACCGCGGTCGG
>NZ_JBAQEO010000836.1:0-6138 GCF_049286785.1 Rhodococcus sp. (in: high G+C Gram-positive bacteria)
CACGCTCGGCAGGAGAACATCACCGCCGCGCTGTGCGAGATCGTGCGCGGCAAGCGCCTCGAGGACTTCGAGCAGACGTTGCTCGCGTCCGCGATCCGCCTGCTCTACACCCCGGCAGCGCAGGGGGGTGGGGGGTTCACCGCCGCGAGCCCCGCGATCCTCGACGATCTGATCGAGCTGTTGACCTCCAACCATCAGGAGCTCAAGGACGACACGGTCGCCGAGACCGACGAGGAGTACCGGGCCGCGATTCAGGGGTTGCGTCGAACACTGCGTTCGATGGTCAAGGGCCGATTCGGGGAGGTGTTCAACGGGCAGTCGACCGTCCGCCTCAACGTCAAGGCACTCTCGATGTGCTTGGACATGTCCAGCGTCCCGCAGGACGACAAGATGATGCGCTCCGCTGTCCTGCTCGCCGGGTGGAACGAGGCGTTCGCGACGATCGAAGCCGCTCACGTCCTCGCCGACGCCGGCCTGGGACCGAACCTGGCATTCCACGTCCTGATGGACGAGCTGTGGCAGGTTCTGCAGCTCGGCCCGATGATGACCGAGCGCATCGACGCGCTGCTGCGTCTGCAGCGCGTCTTCGGTGTGGCGCTCACGTTCGTGACCCACTCGATCGAGGAGCTGGAGAAGGCCGATGCTCTGGGCCTGATCGAACGGTGCCGCGCCCGCATCATCGGCCCGGTACCGACGGCGGAGATCGAGCGCCTCGAGAAAGTCATCCAGTTCTCGCAGATCGAGAAGGCGATGCTCACCAACTGGTCCGATGCCGCGGATCTCAACTCCCCGATCGATCAGAAGACATCGCGGCGGCGCCAGGCTGCGGAGAAGGTCCGCCTCGCGGCGGAGAAGGCGGGACTTGTATCGGTGTCGAAGACGTCGACGGTGGTCGAGCCGGTCGCCGCTGGTACAGGGCACTTCCTCCTCAAGTTGGGTGAGTCGAAACGGCCCGGGGCACCGTTCAAGGTGTGGGTTCCCCCGGCCGAACGTGCGTCGGGCATCCACAAGACCGACGAACGGTTGGACGCAGCCACCAAGGATCGTGACAATACTGAGTTCGCCGCATGACGAACGTGCGCCGGCGCTACCGGATCGTCGACGAGGAGACCAAAGCCGCTGCGGTAGCCACGGCCGTCAAGTGCATCGAGGCAGGAACCTCGTTCACCGCCGCGTGCAGTGCTGTGGCCGAACAGCTCGACGTCTCCGAGACGGCGGTACGCGGTTGGGTCAACGCGTCAGGGTTGCGCCCCCAACCGTCATGGGAGGTCGTGCACCGCCTGCAACTCCGGCTCGATGCCGCCACTGAACTCACCCGCCGCCTGGCAGCTGGGCGTAGCGGCCCCGGCCAGGAGCCGGGGCTGGCCGAGTAGTGGAGTCGAAGAGCAGCTCACTGCTGATCGGGCTGGTCGCCCTGGTCCTCGGTATCCCGATGACACTGATCATCCTCCTGGCCGTAATGTTCCAGGACGAGGAAGAACCAGCCGCCACAGACTGCCTGGGAGGCACCGGCACGTCAGCGACGACCGGCGGCGACATGATCGCCCCGGCGGGCTCGTTCATCAAACCGGTCGACCCGGCCCTGGTGACGTTCACTTCCCCATTCGGTGAACGCTGGGGTGCCCCGCACAAGGGCATCGACCTGGCCGGTCCGATCGGTACCCCGATCTACGCGGCCGCCGACGGCAAGGTCGCCAACGCAGGCGAGGCCCGCGGCTTCGGGCAGTGGGTTGTTCTCGACCACGTAATCAACGGTCAACTGTTCTCGACCGTCTACGGCCACGTCGACACCTATCTGGTCGAGGCCGGCCAGCAGGTTCGAGCAGGCCAGCAGATCGCCACCATCGGCAACCGGGGAGAGTCGACCGGCCCGCACCTGCACTTCGAGACGTGGCCGCATGGGCACGTCGGCGGTGCTGCGGTGGACCCGAAACCGCAGTACGACGCCTCCCCGGCGCCCGGAGAGGCCAGGGACTCGACCGCCCGCCCGAAACCGCCCGACCCTGCCCCTTCGGCAGGTGGTGGTGCGGATCTGGCGCAGGCATTGCCGACGTCGGCGGGTTCCGAGCAGAACATGCAGATCCATGCCAAACGCTTGATCCGGGCCCTGCACCTGAGGTTCGGTGATCGGCTCGAGAATTTGGGCGGGTGGCGGGCCGACGGTGGCGGCTTCAACGACCACCCGAGCGGGCAGGCCGTCGACGTGATGATCCCGGACTACAACTCCGGGACCGGTGTCGCGACGGGCGATGAGGTCCTGAACTACGTCATGGCGAACGCCGAGTTCTTCCACGTCGACTACGCGATCTGGCGGCAGACGTACTACCCGGCAGGCGGCACTCCGAACAAGATGGAGGACCGGGGCAGCGACAACGAGAACCACTTCAACCACGTCCACATCACCGTCCACGGAGGCGGCTTCGACGAAACCACGGTGCGGTGGGGTTCCCTCCCCGGCGGGAGCGGGCAGGCGACGAAAATGGCCACCGACTGCACCATCTCCGGTGAAGGCCTGGGCGACAGGCTCGCTGCCGGATCGGTACCCGCGGAGTTCACGCCATGGATCGAAAAGGCGGGGGCAATCTGCCCACAGATCAAGCCGTCCCTCCTCGCGGCACAGCTCGACGCCGAGAACGGTTTCCGATACGGGGCGAACGCCCCGGTCTCGCAGACCGGTGCCGGTGGCCCCGCACAGTTCATGCCAGGAACATGGGCCACCTACGGCAAGGACTACGACGGCGACGGCCGCGTGGACATCAACAGCATCGGTGATGCGGTCATGGCGCAGGGCACCTACATGTGCACCATCGCGAAGACGATCGACGGCTGGATCGCCAACGGGTCCGTCAAGGCCCCGAACGGCCGCACCGAGCTGTACCTCGCCGGCTACAACGCGGGTGAAGGCGCAGTACTGAGCTCCGGTGGCTTTCCGGCCGGGTCGACCGACTACATCGTCCAGACCCGCCCGTACGCCGACAAGATCATCACCAGCGAAGCGCAGTACCGCGCCATCAACAAATAGCCGAACGGCCGGTCTATCTACATAGAGACCTCTTAACGTAGAATCGCGATGTGATGCAGCATTCACGCTCCGCGTACTTCGCCTGAACGGCCCACTCCTCGCCCACGAGAAAGGAAATCCCCGATGAAACGCTTGGCCCTGCTAGCGGTGGTGATGTGCATCGGCGGCCTGGCAGCCCTTCGCTACGGCTGGAGCGTGCGGTCATCGGACCCGTACCTCGGAGCTTGGTGCGTTCCCTTCCCGAAGGGTTCCGGTCACCTCTACTGCAACGGAATCCCGCACTGGCAACTCTTTGTCGGCTTAGGGGCCGGATTCATCGTCATGGCACTACTTCATCTGGCGCTCTTGGTCCTGGAACTAGTTGGCCGGCAACACGACTCCTCGCCTGCAGTTCCGAACGGAGGAAAGGGCGTATGACCATGCTCTTCTCGACGAAACTGCTGATCGCGGGAGTGTTGTCCACCACGATGGTGTTGGCCGGTTGTGGCTCGTCCGGCAACGACGACGAGCCCTCGGGCAGTGACGATCACGTGCACATCGACCCCCTGGATCCGGCGCACCTCGACGCGGACGGCACGGCCGTGACGGCGATGCAGGCGATCCTCTCGTGGCAGCCTGCCGTGGACGAGAGCAAGTCCGATGCGTTGCGCCGCGCTCGCCCCTGGCTGGGTGGGGATCTGGCGGCCACCGTCGACAACGACAACGGCGCAGCGACTGGTCTTCGGCCTGATCGGGAGTGGCTGGCGTGGCAGCAGGCCGGTGACGCACTGACCGCCTCCTGCACAAAAGCCGACAGCACCCCGGCGGCGCCGGAGGGAATGCGGACCGTCGTCATCGACGTCAGCTGCCGGCAGACCGTGCTGCACACCGCCGGATCGAGCACCCCTCTCACCGCACAGACCTGGCGCACCACCGTCACCCACACCGACGACGGCTGGCGTCTGACCGACTTCCGCTACCAGTAAGGAAACGACCATGTCGCAGATGCGTCGAGACCGTCCCCCCGTGAGCGGGAACAAAGAGTTGGTGATCCTCAAGGCACTCGGGGTAGCGATCCCGGCCTCCTTCCTGCCGGTATTCGCCTACAACCTCGGGGGCGGGCAGGAAACACTGTGGCACCCGCTGGGCCTGATGATCGATCTCAGCAAGGGGAATCGCGCCTGGCCAGGTGCTGCGACCACGGTCCTCATCGCAGAGATTTTCGTTCTCGCCGCACTAGCGGCCGGCGGGTACTGGCTGCTCAAGAAGTCGGGGCGACTGCAGAAGATTCAGGAGAACCGCGCAGAGAAGCGGATCGACAAGTACGCCGGATCCATGACCGATCCCAGAGACGTCGAGCAAACCGACCCGAAGGCACTCGCCGAAGAGACGCGGCGGATTGCGCCGGCGATCAGTGAAACCCATCCCGGCCACGGCGGCATCGTCATGGGCACCACCGTCGAGTGGAACCGTGAAGTACGGATGACGTGGGAATGGGTATGCATCGCCATCGCCGGTTCCCGGATGGGTAAGTCAGCGACCCTGGCGATTCCGGCGATGTGCTACGCCCCTGGATTCGCCCTCGGAACGTCCAACAAGGACGACATCTACACCCACACCCTCTACCTGCGTAAACAGATGGGGCGTGTCTGGCTTTTCGACCTGGAAGGCGTGACCACCGGCAATCGACGCGAACGTGCGAGTTTCTGGTTCAACCCGCTGCGCCGCGTCGATGACCTACCGTCGGCGCGAGTGGTGTGCGACTACTTCATCTCCGCCGGTACAGACACCGACGCGAGAGCCGACGCGTATTTCGACGGCGCTGCCCGTGATCTGTTCGGTTCCTACCTCCTCGCCGCGGCACTCGCCGGTGGCGACCTCCGGCACGTCGTGGACTGGCTCCGTGAAACGCAGTCCCAGATCCCGGTGAAGGTTCTTGCCCAGAACGGGTACGCCGATCTCGCGAACACGATGCAGAGCAAACAGAGCGTCAACGCCAAACAGCGTGACGGCTTCTACGACATGGCTCGCCGGCACCTCGCCCCTTTGGACGAGCCCCGCTACGAAGAGGCGATCCTGCCGAACACCCGAATCACGATCGGGACGGACAGCGAGGGGCGGGTCCTCATCACCGAAGGCCGTGAAGTCCACGACCTGCCCGAACTTGATATCGACCAGGTTGTACGCAGCACCGACACCGTCTACGCCATGAGCAAGAAAGGAGCCGGATCAGCCTCCGCCCTCACCACCGCCCTGGTCGGCGCCATCGGCGACGCGTTACAGGAATACGGCGCACAGCAGAGCGGGGGCCGGGTGCCGATCCCCGCGGTGATGGTTCTCGACGAAGCCGCGAATATCTGTAAACTGCAACAACTCCCCGAGTGGTACAGCCACTTCGGTAGCCGCGGAATCATCCTCATCACCATTCTGCAGTCGCCGTCACAGGCGAAAAAGGTATGGGGAGAGACCAACTTCGACGCCATGGTCGACGCCTGCAATCTGCTCTGGTACGGCGGCAATGTCGATGACGCCAAGTTCCTCGCATCCCTGTCCGACGCGATCGGTGACCACTACGTCGAAACCGAAAACCGCAGCCGCAGCGGCGGCATTCTGGGCGGCGGGCAGACGACTATCAGCACGTCGTGGCAGAAGGAGAAGATCCTCACCGTCGACGACCTCAAGGCCCTGCCGAAAACGCGGGCGATCGTCACGATGGGTGGCAGTAAGCCGCTGCTGGTCCGCAAGCACTTCTGGGGAAATGCACCGTTCGCCGCTGACATCAAACGATCCGTCGCCGAGTGCAAGGCCGACACCGACCGCGTCGAGCAGAAGGCGCTGCCGGTCGGGTACTCCGATCGGGCGACCGCGGAGGAGGTGACCGGACCTATCGCGCGCATCGTTGACACAGCTGCGAAGGAACCGATCGAACTTCCCGTTCAGCGGATCGACGAACCTCCGGTCGCTGCCGTCGCCGCAGCAGCACCGGATCGGAGCATCGACGACATCTTCGAGTCGGAATTCTTCGGAGAAGGGACGCACTGATGGTCAATCTCGCAGCCACCGAGGACGACTGGCAGAGCAATGACGAGACCGGGTACGAGAACCCGTTCGACTTCGATCCGAACGCCGTCGACGAA
>NZ_JBAQEO010000837.1:0-1862 GCF_049286785.1 Rhodococcus sp. (in: high G+C Gram-positive bacteria)
GTGCACAACCACATGCACCGGGTGGCCCTCGGAAATCAGGAGTGCGATCGCGTCCGTCAGCTGCAACTCACCGCCCGTCCCGGGCTCGATGCGACGGAGCGCGTCGAAAATGGCCCGATCCAACAGATATCGGCCCGCTGCGGCCAGCGTTGAGGGTGCATCACCAAGCTGCGGCTTCTCCACCATCCCGACCACCTTCAGGACGTCGGGATTCGCGACATCCGTCACCGACTCCACATCGAACACACCGTAAGAACTCACCTGGTCCTTCGGAACGTCGATCGCGCACAACACCGTTCCACCACGCTCGGCACGAACTCGCGACATTGCGTCCAGCACCCCATTAGGCAGGACCAGGTCGTCCGGCAACAGAACCGCGATCACATCCTCGTCGTCACCGAGTACCTGCTCCGCGCAGCCGACGGCATGACCGAGCCCCAATGGCTGTTGCTGCACCACCGACTCGACCGCCAGAAGTCCGGGTGCTCTCCGCACTTTGGCCAGCAGATGGTGCTTGCCCCGCTCTTCGAGCTTGCCCTCCAAAACCAAATCTTCGACAAAGTGCGCCACCACTCCGTCCTTGCCCGGTGCGGTCACGATGATGAGGCGCTCGGCACCCGATTCAGCGGCTTCACCGGCAACCAGTTCGATGCCAGGTGTGTCGACGACGGGAAGCAACTCCTTGGGAACCGTCTTGGTAGCCGGTAGGAAGCGAGTGCCCATACCGGCGGCCGGCACGACGGCCGTCCGGAACGCAGCAATGCTCTCAACGGAACTCACCATGACGGCACCCCTTTCAACAAGGTTTCGACGCGCCACGATTCGGACAAGACCCCCGCGCCTCACCTCATAATTGCACTATCGCACCATTTCGCACGTCGAAAATGGCAGAAGTGATTCGGACAACAGTGCCTTGATGGATTGTCCCGCTTCAGCTTTCGCAAGCGGCGGGCTAACCGCAAGTATCGTTTGCGTTACCAAAAGAATTCCGGGTCACGTGAACACACTCGGTTCCCCGCTGACGAACACCCAACAGACCAATACTGCGACTCCGAGAACGGGCCGTCGGTTTGATTTCGAAATGATAACGGGATTGCCGTCGGATAACTATTTCGCCTCGACCGCAATCAGCTACCGCCCGATGACATGGGGATGCCGGGGCCACCACTCGACCTGACTCGCACTCGCCGCGCGTCCATAACAAACTAGTGGTACTTTTCGGCCCTACAAACAAGATCGACACCACGATTAATTCGGGAGAAACAATGTCACCGCGGCCGCAGCAGGACGAGATCATTGTGGAGAAGCGCCGCCGTCTCCGCCGTAACCAGCGTGAGCAATTGGCGAACTACGCCACAGTCGCCCTGATCATTCTCTGCGCCCTCGTTGTCGGATACTGGTACTTCATCTACTCCTGACCGGAGGTTGGGACCGAGCATGCAGGTTCCCTGAACGTCCCGGGGGCGTCAGCACCAGCCGGGACTCTCAGCTTCTCCTCATCAAGGCTCGGCATACTGGCTGGCATGTGGTGGATCGTCGTCGCTGTAGTGGCCTGGGTGGCTCTCTCGATACCGCTTGCCATCCTGATCGGGAAGGCCGCCCGGCAGAAGGACCTGCGCGAAGCCCCACCCGCGGCACACAAGGCCGAGCGACCCGCCCGCCAGCGCCTGCGCCGTCACGGATAAACCCAGGTCAACGCTGCATAACGGTTGGTCGCGTACCGCGCAACGCATCCCCCACCACCCGCAACACCTTCGGCGACGTCATCTGCCAGTGCGTACCGTCCAGCACCCGGTTCCGCACAGCCCCCGTCACGTACGGCTCCCAACTCGACGCCGCCCGCACCCCACTCGGACCATCCG
>NZ_JBAQEO010000838.1:0-2196 GCF_049286785.1 Rhodococcus sp. (in: high G+C Gram-positive bacteria)
GGAAGATCTGGCACTACTGGTACCCGAACTGTTGTTGTGTGGTCAGCTCATCGACCGATCGGGCATGCCGCACCTGATCGGGGCCTTCGGCCGGGAGGGAATGACCGAGGTCGCCATCGAGGAATGGATGGCGTCGAGTCCGATCTACACCCGCCGCATGCAACGGGCACTCGGATTCGAGGGTGACGGGGTAGTGACCATCTTCAAGGGACTCCAGCTCGACATCGGGGCGCCACCGCAGTTCATGGACTTCCGATACCGGGTCATCGACCACGACCACGGTGAATTCTGGCTGGACCATTGCGGCGCCCTGATGGACGTGGAGCCGATGGGCGACAAGTACGTCACCTCGATGTGCCACGACATCGAGGATCCCACCTTCGACGCGACCGCGTTGGCCACCAACCCTCACGCGCAGGTCCGTCCCCTCCACCGTCCGCCGAGAGCGCCGGCCGACCGGAAGCCGCACTGCGCGTGGACCGTGACGATCGACGACTCCCACGTGCCTCCGCCGGTACCCGAGCAGTTGCGGATCGTCGAGAAGTCGCGCGCGGCAGCGGTGGAACTCACCCCCGTCGTCGCAGGCGGTCCCGGCTGCAACGACTACGCCGGACCACTGCTCGCCGACGTCCGGTTCGACGATTTCTCCCACTCGGCATTGGTGCGCATCGCCGAGGAAGTGTGCCTGCAGCATCACCTACTCACCCTCGGCTTCCAGCTCGCAGTGCGCGCGCGTACCGACGAAGATGCCGCCCTCACGATTGCGCGCAAGCAACTCACCGGCATCGCAGGGCTCACGTCGGAGCGGATCCGCACCGCGCTCGGTCTGCCCTCCGATCTCGAGGGTCTCGCCGCGGTCCTCGCCCTGCACCCGGCGCTCAACCCGCATCAGTACGTCGACGTCGCGGTGACGCTGGATGGCCGTCTCGTGATCACGCTGGGAAGGAAGAGCGGTGCGGACGCCGACGGCGCCTGGCCATCGCTGATCGACAGCGATCACCTGGAGCCGCTGAACGCTCTGCTCCGGGGCGTCGACCCGCACTACTCCGCCGTCGTGGCCGAGGAGAGCGATTCCGTCCTCGTCGTCGAAGTCACCCGGAGCGATGCTCCTGCAAAGGAGGCGTCAGAAGTGGCGCTCACCCGCTTCAGCACGGGCGCCGACTTCGTCTTCGCCGATCGAGGGATTCCTCTTCCGCTCACCGTCGTCTGAGAGGACGTCCTGTGGCCTACAACCTTGCCGATCTGTTCGAGCATTCGGTCGACGCCATGCCGGATCGGGTGGCCCTCATCGTGTCCGGTCGTGAGGTCACCTACCGCGAGTTGGAGGAAGGAGCGAACCGGCTCGCGCACCACTTCCTGAGTGCCGGTCTGACCGCCGGATCCCACATCGGCGTCCACATGCACAACTCCATCGAGACGATGGAAACGTTGCTCGCCGCGTACAAGATCCGGGCCGTCCCGGTCAACATCAACTACCGCTACACCAGTGACGAACTCGCCTACGTCTACGACAACGCCGATCTCGAGGCGGTGGTCCATCATCGTGTCTACGCGCCACGGATCGCCGAGGTCCTGCCCGCGCTGCCGAGGATCCGGCACACGGTTGTAGTAGAGGACGACCTGGGCGGGACGGCTGTGCCGACTGATTCGGTGCCGTATGGGGAAGCACTCTCCGAGAGTGGGCAAAGGGACTTCGGTGAGCGCAGCGCCGATGACCTCTTCATGATGTACACCGGCGGAACCACGGGACGTCCCAAGGGAGTGGTGTGGACGCACGAGGCGATCTGGAGGGTGCTCGGCGGCGGCCTGGACTTCTATACCGGTGAGGCGATCGAGGACGAATACCAGCAATCACGTGTCGGGTCGCAGGGGGATCCGACACTCTGGTTCGCGCTGCCGCCTCTGATCCATGCGGCCGCCATGATGCCGACCTTCACGGCTCTGTTCTCCGGAAACACGGTGCTGCTCGACTCGAAGTTCGATCCCCACCGAACGTGGAGGCTGGTGGAGCGGAACAAGGTCCAGATCCTCATCATCACCGGAGACGCGATGGGTCGGCCGCTGATCGAAGCGCACCGCGCAGCAAAGGCAGACACGTCGAGTCTCGGGGTGGTCGCTTCCGGGGCCGCGTTGTTTTCCCCGGTGATCAAAGATGCCTTCCTGGACACCTTCCCGGGCCTGCTCGTCTCCGACTCG
>NZ_JBAQEO010000839.1:0-4939 GCF_049286785.1 Rhodococcus sp. (in: high G+C Gram-positive bacteria)
AAATAGTTTTGCGAATCAAGAGTGAGTTCAAGTATTGGAATCAAGAGAAAGGCGGCGGAGCGCACGCAACGAACCGTAGGCACCCGAACTTCCATCCACAAAGTTGTCCACAAACGGGGATGAACCCCGTTCCAACGCGCGACCGCGTCCGCCCTTTTGCAACCGACAGAAGAAGGGCCCCGCTGCACGACGAGTGCAGCGGGGCCCGACAGTCCTAGAAGCTACTTGAACTCTCCCGCATAGACCGACGTTCCGGGTGCGGCGTTGTACGTCTCGTACAGTTGCCAGGCGCTGACTGCCAATGTGGGACCACCGGCGACGATCGTGCCTATGACGGCACCGATCCCCGCACCGGTCACCGCGCCGGGAATGCAGCCGGCCGCCGCGCTAACCACACAGCCGATCCCGGCACCGGCAACGGTGCCCGCAAGGCTGCCCACCGTGACGGCGATGCCGACCTGGCTGCCGAACTGGGAGAACGCGCGGTCGGTCTCCTGACGTGATGCCACGTCATGAAAGGGAAGCGGTGACGTCGCCACCGGGGCGGCTGCCGGCGGCGGCGTGAACTCCGGCGCCGCGTGCGACACCCCCGCGCCGAGTCCCATGGCGGCCACTGCCACCCCTGCCGTCACTGCTGCTTTCTTCACGATCATTGATGCCTCTTTTCAGGAACGTCCCGACGAGTTGTGAATTGATCGATGTGCACAGTCCGAGCCCTCCCCCGGTTCGACCGTGCCGGCCAGGGCCGGAAGCACGCTCACAGTAACAGCGGACGCGCGGCGGAATTGGTCATTGGCGCAAATTGAGTAAACAACCGAGCTGCCGTTCTGTCGCCGAATTGCATTTGTTGCAGATCATTCGAATTACGAGACCGGAGCACCTCCGGCTCCCGACGTCATGGGTGTCGGACGGACACCGGTGCGGCGACGACCAGAGGTTAGGGCAACCTTTGGTGAACGTCTCGCAGCGGACCACATAACGTGGGGCCAAGATATGCCCATCAGTGCCATGCACCACATGCCAACGGCTACGCCGTTGGCGCGCACGCGCTGCCTCAGCGCTGTTACCCGCCGGTAGAACTATGTAGTTACCGGTGGGTAACTTATGGCGGGTTAGGATCATGAGCAGTCCCGAGGCGGTCACCGCGCCGCCCTGAAACGAAAGGCCGCGACATGAATGCCCTGACGATCACGTTGGGCACCATCGGCGTGCTGCTGAGCCTCGTATGTTGGTTCGCCTTCATAAGTGGCGTCGTGAAGATGGTCGACATCGTACGGATCGGCCAGTCGGCCCCGGATCGCTGGCGACCCTTCTTCCCGCGCTTCAAGCAGATGGTGATCGAGTTCGTCGCTCATACCCGCATGAGCAAATTCCGCACGGTCGGCTGGGCGCACTGGCTTGTCATGGTCGGCTTCATGCTCGGCGCCATCGTGTGGTTCGAGGCCTACGGGCAGACATTCGACCCCGAGTTCCACTGGCCACTGATCGGCAACACTGCGGTCTACCACTTCATCGACGAGATCCTGGGCCTGGGCACCGTCATCGGTATCACCACCCTGATCGTGATTCGCCAGCTCAACCACCCGCGTCGGCCCGAACGGCTGTCGCGCTTCGCGGGATCGAACTTCAACGCCGCATACTTCGTCGAAGCCGTCGTCCTCATCGAGGGTCTCGGCATGGTCTTCGTCAAGGCCGGCAAGATCGCAACCTACGGGCACTCCAACGCCTGGACCGACTTCTTCACGATGAATCTGGCCAAACTGCTGCCGGCCAGCCCGAACATGGTCGCCGTCTTCGCTTTCGTCAAGCTGATGTCCGGCATGATCTGGCTGTACATCGTGGGCCGCAACATCACCTGGGGCGTGGCCTGGCACCGCTTCGCGGCCTTCTTCAACATCTACTTCAAGCGCGAGGACGACGGCGGTGTCGCCCTCGGTGCGGCCAAGCCGATGATGTCCAAGGGCAAGCCCATCAACATGGAGGACGCCGATCCCGACACCGACACGTTCGGCGCCGGGAACATCGAGGACTTCTCCTGGAAGGGCTGGCTGGACTTCAGCACCTGCACCGAATGCGGTCGTTGCCAATCACAGTGCCCCGCGTGGAACACCGGCAAGCCTTTGTCGCCGAAGCTGCTCATCACCTCGCTGCGTGACCACGGCAACGCCAAGGCCCCGTACCTGCTGGCGGGTGGCCGCACGGACATGGGCGGCGACGAGGTCGGACTGGTCGACGCCGACGGCAACGTCGACGAGGCCGCACTGGCCAAGATCCCGGAGGCTGCGCGCCGGGAAGCGCAGCGCAAGCTGGTCGGCGAGACCACCGAGGGTGAGCTTGCCCCGGTGATCGACGCGGAGACGCTGTGGAGCTGCACCAACTGCGGTGCGTGCGTCGAACAGTGCCCGGTCGACATCGAGCACGTCGACCACATCATCGACATGCGCCGCTACCAGGTCCTGATCGAGTCGGAGTTCCCGTCCGAGCTGGCCGGCCTGTTCAAGAATCTCGAGAACAAGGGCAACCCCTGGGGTCAGAACTCCAAGGACCGGCTCAATTGGATCAGCGAGATGGACTTCGACATCCCGGTCTTCGGCCAGGATGCGGACAGCTTCGAGGACTACGAGTACCTCTTCTGGGTCGGCTGCGCCGGCGCCTACGAGGATCGGGCCAAGAAGACCACCAAGGCCGTCGCCGAACTGCTCGCCACTGCGGGCGTCAAGTTCATGGTGCTCGGCGCCGACGAGACCTGCACCGGCGACTCCGCTCGCCGGGCGGGTAACGAGTTCCTGTTCCAGCAGCTCGCCATGCAGAACATCGAAATGCTGAACTCGGTGTTCGACGGCGTGGAGCAGCGCAAGCGCAAGATCGTCGTGACGTGTGCGCACTGCTTCAACGCCCTGGGCAACGAGTACCCGCAGGTCGGTGGCGACTACGAGGTTGTCCACCACACCCAGCTGCTCAACCGCCTGGTGCGGCAGAAGAAGCTGATCCCCGTCGCATCCGTCGGCGAGGACGTCACCTATCACGACCCATGCTTCCTGGGCCGTCACAACAAGGTGTACGACGCGCCGCGTGAGCTGATGGAGGCCTCCGGCGCCAAGCTGAAAGAGATGCCGCGTCACGGTGAACGTTCCATGTGCTGCGGTGCCGGAGGCGCCCGCATGTGGATGGAAGAGAAGATCGGTAAGCGCATCAACATCGACCGGGTCGACGAAGCACTCGACACGGCGACAACGAAGATCGCGACGGGCTGCCCCTTCTGCCGGGTCATGCTCAACGACGGTCTCACCGCCCGGCAGGAATCCGGTCAGGGCGAGGGCGTCGAGGTAGTGGATGTCGCACAGTTGATGCTCTCGTCCATCACTCGCCTCGAGCCGGAGAAGCTCACCGAGAACATCAAGGTGGTTCCTCGGGAAAAGCCGGCGGAGAAGCCGAAGGAACCCGTCGCGGCGGAGGCCAAGGCCGCAGTGGTCGAGAAGGAGCGCGTCGAGAAGGTCGAGGAGGCGGCGGAGACATCTGCCGCCAAGGAGGCTCCGGCCGGCAAGGGCCTGGCGATGAAGGGCCTGGCCAAGGCTCCCGGCGCCAAGGCTCCCGGCGCGAAGGCTCCCGGCGCCAAGAAGCCTGCGGCCGCCGAGGCCGCGGCAGACGGTGCCGAGGCCCCTGCGGCACCCCAGCCCAAGGGACTGGGACTCGCCGGTGGCGCGAAGGCACCGGGCGGCAAGGGTCTGCAGATGAAGGGTGCCGCCAAGGCTCCCGGCGCGAAGGCTGCGGCTGCCGAGGCGCCGGCAGCTCCAGAGGCTCCCGCAGCCGAAGCTCCCGCAGCCGAGGCTCCCCGGGCGAAGGGTCTCGGAGTCGCGTCCGGTGCGAAGGCGCCGGGCAAGGGCCTGCAGATGAAGGGCAAGGCGAAGGCACCCGGCGCCAAGGCCGCACCGGCAGCAGATGCTGCACCGGCGGCCGAGCCGGAGGCACCCGCAGCAGCCGAATCCGCCGCAATTCCGGAGGCACCTGCCGCCGAAGCGCCCAAGGCTCCCCCGGCCCCCAAGGCCGGTGGACTGGGCTTCAAGAGCGGCGCCAAGGCACCCGGGGCTCGCAAGGCGGCTCCGGTGAAAGCTGAAGTTCCCAAGGCAGCTGCGCTGAAGGCCGCAGCACCTGAGGCTGCGGCACCGAAGTCCGGATCTGCTCGGGCCGAGGAAACGAACGGTGACGGTGCTGCCCCCGCAGCCGCCCCGCCGGAGGCCAAGCCCGGCGGGCTCGGGTTCAAGGCTGGCGCCAAGGCGCCGGGCCGAAAGAACTAGCGAATACTGTTCCTCGCAGACAGCGCCCCCCACCGACATCCGGTGGGGGGCGCTGTCTCGTGCGGAGGTGACGGTGTTCGGCAGTGAGCCCCTGATTCAGGGCGTCCCGTACGGGTAACCAAGACGGACATCCTTCGGACGGACATGCCCGTCTGGTACCCGAGGAGGAACAGGATGCCTGTTTGCGAAACCTGTGGAAACGATTACGACAAGACCTTCACCGTCACACGCGGTGACCGAACCTCCGTCTTCGACAGCTTCGAATG
Source organism: Rhodococcus sp. (in: high G+C Gram-positive bacteria) (assembly GCF_049286785.1). Taxonomy (GTDB): domain Bacteria; phylum Actinomycetota; class Actinomycetes; order Mycobacteriales; family Mycobacteriaceae; genus Rhodococcus_F. Next base: position 4,562 of record NZ_JBAQEO010000839.1, read on the forward strand.
CGCGGCGCAGGCCATGGCGCCGCAGTGTGCGCAGTGCGGTTGCCGCATTCTCGGGCACGGAGTCGAGGCTGCGGGAGACATCTATTGCTGCGCCCACTGTGCACGATCGGCCGGACACCCGGAACTGGCGGACCGTGCCGGTTAGCCGCGCAGAACTCATGACGCAGCAGCCCGGCAGTGACCAACAGACGTTTCGTCGCGCCGCGACATACACGCTCGGCGTGGTGGGCGCTGCGGTGGTGCTGGGTCTGGGGGCCTTACCCCCGGCTTGTGGACACGGGTGGTGGATTACGCGGCGGATGCCAGCGTAGCGGTGTAGAGGGTCTCGTAGGTGTTCGGGGACCGGTGTCCGCACCAGGAGTGCCTCCTTCTGGTGTT
>NZ_JBAQEO010000840.1:0-7110 GCF_049286785.1 Rhodococcus sp. (in: high G+C Gram-positive bacteria)
GAGGAGAAGGTGTTCGACGTGGATCTCGAAGCGGTCGCCGCGATCAGCCGGCTCAAATATGCGTACCTGCGTTCCCTGGACACCAAGTGCTGGGACGAGTTCGCCGACACGCTCCTTCCCGACGCGACCGCGAACTACGGTGAGCATCTCGCGTTCGAGTCGAGGGACGCGCTCGTCAACTTCATGAGGTCGAATCTGGGGCCGCAGACCATCACCGAGCACCACTGCGGCCATCCCGAGATCGACGTGGAGGGCGATACCGCGACCGGACGGTGGTACCTGTCCGACACCGTGATCATCCCGGATCACAACACGATGCTGCGTGGCGCCGCGTTCTACTCGGACCGCTACGTGCGGTGTTCCGACGGAAGGTGGCGCATCGCGCACACCGGATACGAGCGCACCTACGAGGCGGTGATGTCGCTCGCCGACGTCCCGAGTTTCCGTCTCACATCGAACCGCTGGGCGGCGAACTGATGGGGACTCTGGACGGCAAGGTAGCTCTCATCACGGGAGCCGGGCAGGGCGTGGGCGCGGGTATGGCGTTCGCGCTGGCGAAAGAGGGCGCGCGGATCGCCGTCGTGGGACGAACCGAAACGAAACTGACCGACACCTGCGCCGCCATCGAGGGTTTCGGCGGCGTCGCCGAGCCGATCGTCTGCGACGTCAGCAAACGCGATCAGCTCGAGCCGATGGTCGATCGGGTGGTCGAGACGTTCGGTGGGATCGACATCCTGATCAACAACGCCAACGCCAGCGCGCTGGGGCCTCTCCTGGAGGTGACCCCGAAACTCCTCGATCGCGCCATGGCAGTCGGGCCGGTGGCGACACTGATGCTCATGCAGTTGTGCCATCCCCATCTGAAAGCACGCGGCGGTGGTTCGATCATCAACCTCGTGAGTTCCTCCGCGGTTCGGTGGGACACCAGCGGCTACGGCCTCTACGCGGCCACCAAGGAAGCGATGCGCTCGCTGACCCGGACCGCGGCGAGCGAATGGGGGGTGGACGGCATCCGCGTCAACGCAGTCGCCCCGCACGCCCTCTCTCCCGGTTTGAAGTGGTGGACCGAGAACAACCCCGAGGAAGCCGCGGAGTTCGTGAAATCTATTCCCCTCGGCCGAATCGGCGACTGCGAGCAGGACATCGGCCGGGCCGTGGTTTTCCTGGTCGGCCCGGACGCCGGTTACCTGACCGGCGCCACCATCCCACTCGACGGCGGTCAGGCCCGCTGGAGCTGACCCGCCATCCGGCCCGAGAGGAGCGCCATGCCGCAGCGGCTACGAGCGGCTGTCGCGGCCATTGCTCTGGTCGTCGTTGCAGCATGCCAATCGAATCAGGAACCTGCCGAGATGCCGTCGACGACCGTCGCCGCATCGCCTGCCACCGATTCGGCACCGGTCGAGATCGCGCGCGGACTCGACGTGCCGTGGGGCATTTCGCTGCTGCCGGACGGGTCGGCATTGATCGCCGAACGGGACAGGGGCACGATTCGACATCTACTTCCCGGCGGTGAGTTAGCCGACGTCGGCGAGGTTCCCGGTGTTTCCGCCCGGGGCGAGTCGGGACTGCTCGGTCTGGCTGCGTCGCCCACCTACACGTCGGATCGGACGGTGTACGCCTACCTCACCACCGAGGACGACAACCGGGTGGTGGCGATGCGATTCGACGGCCGCACCCTGAGCGAACCACGTCCGATCCTGACCGGCATTCCGGCCGGTTCGATTCACGACGGCGGCCGGATCGCATTCGGGCCCGACGCCATGCTGTACGTCGCCACCGGCGAAACCGGTGACCGGCCTCTCGCACAGGACCCGTCGTCGCTCGGCGGCAAGATCCTGCGGATCGAACCAGACGGGTCCGTTCCACCGGACAATCCGCTGCCCGGCTCACCCGTGTGGTCACTCGGACACCGCAATGTGCAGGGCCTCGCGTGGGACGACGCCGGCAGATTGTGGGCCACCGAGTTCGGCGCGAACACCTGGGACGAGGTGAACCTGATCGTGCCCGGCGGCAACTACGGGTGGCCCGAGGTGGAGGGGCGGGACGGAGTGGAGGGGTTCACCGATCCCGTCGTCCAGTGGAGTACCGACGAGGCGTCTCCGTCCGGACTGGCATTCCAAGACGGATCTCTCTGGGTGGCGGCGCTGCGCGGCGAACGCCTGTGGCGGATACCGGTGAACGACGACGGTTCGCTCGGCGCACCGCAGCCGCTGTTCGTCGGGAGTTACGGACGACTGCGTACCGTCGTCGCGACGCCGCAGGGCACCGTGTGGTTCGGCACCAGCAACCGGGACGGGCGGGGGACACCCTCGGCCGCCGACGATCGCATTCTCGAGTTCGCGCCCGGATGATCAGCTCCAGGGCACGATCGGGGGTTTGACCCACATGATCTTCTCGTCCGGGTGCGCGGGTTTCGCTGCAGGGTGATCGGGGTGCCGCTGCGCCCACGCGAATTTCTGTTCGAGCAGTTCGACCACAGTGGTCCAGGTTTCCATGGTGCTCGGCGGGTTCGTGCCGGCGGCCCGCGCCAGTTTGCGCAGGGTGCCGTCGGGCAGGTCGAGAAGTTCCGGGCCGCTGATCCCGCGGTCCCAGATGTACCGCGCGAGCCCCATCGCCTTCTCCCGGCGTCTGCGTGCGGCCCCTTCGGTGTGCGCGAAGTCGACGTCCTGAGGTTCCACCGTCTCTCCTCCCTCATACGCGGATACCTACGGTAGGCGACCCCGTCCGAGGACGGGTGAGCAACCGGAACACCTGGTGAAGTCGGTATCGTGGGAGATCGATTCTCGCAGCAGACGCGGGCACGGGTGCGAGCGGTAGGAAAGACAGGCAATGGGCAGACAACGCGGCGGCCGGCCTGTCCGCACATTCGAGGGCGGACCCGTGGCGGGTGTGTACACCATCGACACCGGGACATGTGAACTCGCGGAAGACAAAGTCAACACCCGAGGCTGGGTGCTCCGGATCAACGGTGTCGAGAGTTCGCACATCGACCTGTCGGACCCCGAGTACCTCGATTTCGAATACATGCGCTGGATCGCAGAACTGGCCGGTTCGCACTGGGAACGCCGCGATCGGCTGCGGGCGCTCCACCTCGGTGGCGGCGCCTGTTCCCTGGCCCGGTACTTCGCGGCCGTCTACCCCGATGCCCGGCAGGTGGTGGTGGAACTCGACGGCACACTCGCCGAACTCGTCCGCAAGTGGTTCGATCTGCCGCGCGCCCCGTTACTGCGTCTGCGGGTGGGGGAAGCGAGAGCCGTCACCGAGACTCTCACCGAATCGAGTCGGGACCTGATCATCCGCGACGTCTTCGCCGGCAGCATCACGCCGCAGACCCTGACGTCCGCCGAGTTCACGGGGCATGTCCGCCGGGTGCTGGCGCCGGGCGGCATCTACGCGGTCAACTGCGGCGACACCCGCGATCTGGTCATGGCGCGGCGGGAAGCGGCGACCATCGGCAGCGTGTTTCCGCACACCGCGATCATCGCGGACCCGGCCATGCTCAAGGGCCGCCGCTACGGCAACCTCGTGATCGCCGGCAGTGATGTGCCCATCGCCCACGACCCCGCGCTGGTACACCGACTGCTCGGTGGCGGTGTGCCGGCGCACGTCTGGGACGACACACAGGTGCGGCGATTCGCCGGTTCCGCCCGCGTGCTGCGCGATGCGGAACTCGACCGGTAGACGCGTCAGACCGTGACGGGCTCGTCGGGTCGGCGGGCGATGCGCGGAGGACGGACCAGCATCAACAGTCCGATCGCACCGACCCACACGAGTCCACCCAGTGCGGCGATCAGCGGAATCCAGGTGTGCAGCAGTGCCAGCACTCCGAGGACCGCACCCAGCGCCGTCCAGCGAGGCAGAACGTCGGTCCGCCACACCACGATCGAGGTGGCCAGGATCATCACCGCCGTGCCCACCTGGCAATAGTGGTACAGCCACGTCGAGAGCGTCAGGAGCATCGGCGCGACCTGGTCGTCGAAGGGCAGCTCGGCGTACCTCGTGAGGGTGGCGGGGTACACGACCTCGGCCGCGAACCCCGCTGCCGACAGTGCCGCCAGGAGGATTCCGCCGGCGAGTGCCGTGGCGGCGAGGCCGGTCCGGTCGTTGTCGGCGCGGCGGAGGAGACCGGTGAGCGTACCGAGGAAGAAGAGGAAGAACAGCAGGTGCAGGAGTGGGACCACCCCGTTTGCGGTGACGAACCCCGAGTAGGAGTCGAAGTAGTTCTCCGCCTCGGCCATGGTGGCCGGATCGTCGGGGGTACCCACGACATATGCCGGGATCATGACCAGCGCCGAGACCAGCCCCGACAATCCACCGATCCTGATCGCTGTTCTGTCCATGTTCCCGCCTTCCACACCGGGTAGAGGTTTCCGTCGAGGTTAACGAGCCGAAGCGGACCCGCGTGGGGGAACCGGAATGGCTGTGGCAGGTCGACGTCGCCGGTGGGAATATGGGGGCATGCGCAGGCGACGGTGGCCGGCGGCCCCGCCGCCCACTACGGAAGGATTGCCGGTAACCGGGGCAGCCGTGTTGGTGTCACGCCGGGATGTGAATCTCCGGGTCACCGAAATCGTGGCGTATCCGACGGGCATGGAGGTACGTCTGGATCTGACGGTGCGAGGCAGGTCCGCACACCGCGCCCGCCACGAGACTCGACCCCTCGACGACCCTGACGACCCGTCGGCGCGCTGGTCGTATCTTGCGGTGAGCGTGCGCGTCGACGACCTCGAGGGCGAGGCCGACCCGCGCCATCCCCCCGCGCCGTCGAAGGCCGCGAGGAGTGACGCGTCGGTGTACCACACCCAGCCGCTTTATTGGATCGGCGCCTATCCGCGGTCGGGATCGATCACGATCACCGCGGGATGGACGCAGATCGGGCTGAAGCCCATGACGACGACGATCCGGGTGGGACCGAATCCCTCGGTGCCGGCCGAGCGATAGGGTCGGATCAGGGCCGAGGAACCGCGCTCAGCGACTCTGCTCGGCGATCTTGGCTGCGATCACACCGTTGAGGCGTTGCAAGCCGCTCGGGGTGATGCCGTGGATCTGGGCCTCGATGCTGCGTACCACTGCGCTGTCGTCGAGGACCTTCTCGCTCGACTGGATCAGTACCGTTCCGGCGCCGGTGAAGTCGAACTGACGTTCCTCACCGGAGTTGACACCCATCATGTGCGCACCGGCCGCGAGGAAATTGTTGATCCAGCCCTGGTCGTAATGATGACTGGGAGACGGGCAGTCGGCCCACCCGACCAGCGCCTCGGGATCGATCCGCAGCGGCGGTTCGGCGAACATCACCGGACCGTTCGACGACGCGAGGAACTTGCCCGTCCCGATGAGCGTGAGGAACCCGGGAACGATCGACTGGTTGAGAGACAGACCCGGTTCGAAGGCAAGCAGATTGGACGCCCGGATTGTCAGGTTACCGGCGTCGAGATCGTACGAATTGATGTCGTAGCCGCGGTCGCCGATGATCAGCTTGCCGAAGCCTTCGGCCACCGCATAATCGCCCATGTACAGCGGCGCCGAGAACTGATCGGCCACCAGGTGCAATAACTGGCCGTGCAGTCCGTGGGTGAGTGCCTGGAACTGCATCTGCCCGTAGTACGCGATCATCGCCCCTTTCCGGATGAACCACGGGGACGCCAGGTCGATGCAATACGCGTAGTTGTTTCCGGGAAGGTTGTCGCTGGAAGACAACGCGGCGGGATTCAGCACGGTGCTCACAGTTTCTCCTCGGAAGCTTGGACGTAGACGATGCCCTGTCCGGTGCACCGCAACTGCATGGCCTCCCCGACGCCGCGGCCCACGGCTTCGCGCCACCCGAGCGCCGACTTCAGTTCCACCTGGATGTTCCCATGGGTTCCGACGAAGGCGTCCGGATCGACGAACACCGGATTCGGCCCGCCCACAGGGAGTTCGATGAATCCGCCGTGCGCCAGCAGGACCGCCGACCCGTACCCCGACAGCTGGGTGGTGAACAGTCCTGTGCCGGCAAGTGCACCGGCCGCGGCGCCGCGCAGCGCCCCGAGCATTCCTCTACCACCACCACCGCCGCCCTGGCTCATGACGGAAACCACCGAACCCTGCAGTCCCGCACTGTGTGCGAGCAACCGGGACGCCTCGACGCTCAGGGTGCCACCCTGGGACATGTCGACGACATGCACCTCGAGACCGGCATGGCCGTAGTGCACTTCGCCCCGGCCCTGCGCCAGCATCGTGCGCTGGTATTCGCCCTGCATCATCCGGCCCGCCATCCGGGTGAACCCGCCCATGCCTGCCATCGACTGGCTCCCCGGAACCTCGTGCGGCGAGAACTGAACCTGCCCGGTGTAGAACAGCATTGCACCGGCACGGGCCACCACACCGCCGGCGGTGCCGATGTCGACCTTGACGACCTTCGAATTGACCTTCGAGAAGACCATGAGACTCACCGCTCTGCCGGTTGAATGGACACGACGCCGTGGCCGTCCCACTTCAGTGAGAAGGCCTCACCACTGCCCTGGCCCACCGCGGTACGCCACGACACGTCGGTGACGAACGACTGGGTCAATTGGCCTCTCGCCGAGACGAAGGCATCGGGGTCCACCACGAGCGGGTACTGGGGTGACACTTCGAGATGGATGAGCGGGCCGCCTGCCGACAGCAGGGCAACCTGCCCCTGGCCGGAGACCGTGGTGGTGAACAGTCCCTGACCGCCGACACCGCCGCGCAGTCCGGTGAAGGTGACGTTGGTGGACAAATTTCCGCTGAGCGCGAGGAGCTGCTGCGATTCCACCTGAAGGGTCTCGTTCCGGAGATCGACGACGGTGGCGTACTGCCCGCTCGCGGCGAAGTACACGACGCCGTGCCCGGAACACTCCATCAGCGACAGCGCTTCGCCTGTGGCGCGCCGCTTCAAGCCGGCGACCAGACCGTCGCCACCACCGAAGCCGGCGGATGTGAAGCTGATGTTTCCTTCGTAGGCGATCATCGACCCCTGGATCGCGCGGACGCTGGTTCCGGCGAGCCGGGCTTCGATCACCTTCTTCGACTTGTCCAGCAGTTGTGCCATGGATCCCCCTTCCGTGTGCCAAGAGACTGTGAGCCAAGAGGCGAGCGGCAGTGTTCGTG
>NZ_JBAQEO010000841.1:0-4522 GCF_049286785.1 Rhodococcus sp. (in: high G+C Gram-positive bacteria)
CGGCCTGCGCATCGAGAAGATCCACCAGAGTCTCGGGGCGGACGTCCACGTCGGTGGCGTTCCAGGTCCTCAGAATCCGCGCCTGCTCGGCCTCGGTGGTCAGCGGAACGTCCCCCACCAGCACCGCGGGGTCGGTGACGAAGGCGTCGAGCACTCGCTTCAGCATCTCCGCCAGGCGGGCTGCGCTGGCCGGATCGAACAGTTCGGTGGCGTAGGTGAGCGCGCCGGTGATCCCGGCGGCGGCGCCCTCCTGGTCGTAGGTGTCCGAGAGGGTGACATCGAGATCGAACTTGGTGGCGCCCACGTCCAGGTCGAGGGGCGCGATGGTGAGGCCCGGCAACTCCAGCACCGCGTCGGTCTGATTCTGGAACGCCAGCAACACCTGGAACAACGCCGAATACGACTGCGAGCGGGCCGGGTTCATGATCTCGACCAGCCGCTCGAACGGCACGTCCGAGTAGGCGATAGCACTCAGGTCGGTTTCGCGCACGTGGCCCAGCACGTCCGAGAGCGGCGCGGTCGCCTCCACCTCGGTGCGCAGCACCAGGGTGTTCACGAACATGCCCACTAGATCGTCGAGTTCCCGCTCCCCGCGGCCGGCCACGGGAGTGCCGATCACGATGTCGGACGTCTCGGTCACCCGGGCCAGTAGCACCGCCAGCGCGGCGTGCACCACCATGAACAGCGTCGTATTGTGCTGCTGGGCAAGGGCCGCGAGCCGTGCGTGGGTGGCGGCGTCGATCGTCACCGGCAGCGAGGCACCGCGGTTCGTCGGGTTGGCAGGCCGCGGGCGGTCGGTGGGGAGCTCCAGCATTTCCGGGATACCGGCGAGCTTGTGCGTCCAGTAGTCGAGTTGCCGGGCGGCGAGCGACTGTGGATTGTCCTCGGAGCCCAGGATCTCGCGCTGCCACAGCGCGAAGTCGGCGTACTGCACCGGCAGCGGCGCCCACGCCGGGCTGTTACCGGTCGACCGCGCCGCGTACGCCATCATCACGTCGCGGGCGAGCGGGACGGTGGAGAAACCGTCGCCGCTGTTGTGGTGCACCACGATCACCAGCACGAATTCGTGCTCGCTCACCTGCAGCAGGCGGCCGCGGAGGGGGACGGCGGTGGTGACGTCGAATCCGCGTGCCACCACCGACAGCACGTGCCCGTCCACGGCGTCGGCCGCGACTGCGGTGGGGGTCAGATCCAGATCCACCCGATCAGCGGGCAGCACCACCTGCACCGGCTCACCGTCGATCTCCGGGAACACCGTTCGCAGCGATTCGTGCCGGTCCAGCACATCCCGCACCGCCGCCTGCAGGGCGTCCACGTCGAGGTCACCGGTGAGCCGGACGGCGACAGGGATGTTGTAGGCGGGTGATTCGGGGGCGAACCGGCTCAGGAACCACATCCGCTGCTGCGCGAGCGACAGCGGAATGCGTTCGGGCCGCACCCGCGGTGCCAGCGGCACGCGCCTGCTCGCGCCCACCTCGGACGCCACCCGCTCGGCCAGCGCCGCCACCGTCGACGCCTCGAACAGCAACCGCACCGGCACGTGCGCATCGAGGGCCGCACCCAGCCGGGCCGCCAGCTGTGTGGCGATCAGGGAGTTGCCGCCGAGGGCGAAGAAGTCGTCATCGAGACCCACGTGTTCCACGTGCAGCACCTCGGCGAACACGGCGGCCACGGTCTGCTCCACCGCCGACTCGGGCGCACGAAAGGCGTGGGTCTCGATCACCGGGGCCGGCAACGCTTTCGCGTCCACCTTGCCCGAGGTGTTGAGCGGAAACGCGTCGAGCACCACGATCGCCGCAGGCACCAGATACGACGGCAACGCGTCCTCGAGCCGGGTGCGGAGCACGTCGACGTCGAGGGCACCGCGCGGCACCACGTAGGAGACCAGGGCGTCGGCGCCCGCCGCGCCCGATCGGGGCAGGGTGAGGGCACCGTCCACGTCGGCGAGGCGCTTGATGGCCGCATCCACCTCACCGGGCTCGATGCGGACACCGCGAATCTTCACCTGTCGATCCACCCGGGCGATGAAGTGCAGGTTGCCGTCGGCGCGCCGATGCACCAGATCACCCGTACGGTACATGCGCGCACCGGACGCATGCGCAACGAATCGTGTTGCGGTGCGGCCCTGGTCACCCACATATCCGCGGGCAAGACCGGTCCCGCACAAATACAGTTCACCGATTCCGCCGACGGGGACGTGCCGTAATCGGTCGTCGAGTACCAGCGCCGTGGTGCCGGGAATGGGACTGCCGATAGTCACCTGCCCCGCCACCTCGGTAATGGTGGCCGCCACGGTGGACTCGGTGGGGCCGTAGGCATTGAGCATCAGCCGGCCCTTGCTCCAGGTCGCGGCGAGTTCGGTGGACAGTGCCTCACCTCCCACCGCCACCACCTCGAGGTGTTCGAGTCCGTGCGGGTCCAGCGAGGTGAGCACGGCGGGGGTGGACAGGTAGTGCGTGACGCCGCGTTCCACCAGCACCCGGTGCAGGTCCGGACCCGCGTACACGTCGGCGGGGATGACCGCCAGGCAGGCACCGGAGCCGAACGCCAGCAGCATCTCGTGCAGGGCCGCATCGAAGGTGGGGTTGTAGCCGTGCGCCACTCGCGACTGCGGGGTGACGCGGTACCGGCGCACCCCGTCCTCGGCGAGGGTGGAGAGTCCGCGATGCGACACCATCACCCCCTTGGGTGTGCCGGTGGAACCGGAGGTGTAGATGATGTAAGCCAGCTCGTCCACCGACACCGGAACACGCACCGGCCCAGCGCCTTCCAGCCCACTGCCTTCCAGCCGGTCTCCCGCCGTCACCGGCGTCCAGGCGATGCCCGCACCGACGGCCATCTCCCCCACACCGACCTGCACGCCGGCCTCGGTGAGCACCCGTTCCAGGCGTTCGGCCGGGTGCGTCGGATCCACCGGCAGGTACGCGGCACCGGTCTTGGTGACGGCCCACAGCGCGATCATGAAGTCGACGGAGCGCGGCAGGCCCAGCGCCACCACCCGTCCCGGTGCCGCGCCCTTGCCGATCAGGGCTCGGGCCAGCGCATCGGACCGCGCGTCGAGTTCCCGGTAGGTGAGGGTGACGGCACCGTCGGTGAGCGCGGGGGCGTCCGGGTAGGTGGCTGCGGTGCCAGTGAGGATATCGGCGAGCGTGCGCGGTTCGCTGGGGGTTCCGCCGTCCAGTGGCGGACCGGGTGACAGCGCGATGCTGCCCACCTGCGCCTCCGGGGTGTCGGTGACCGACGCCAGCAGATCCGCGAACAGCGCGGCCAGCGAGCGCACCGTCTCGGCGTCGAACAGGGCCCCGTTGTAGGTGATCACGGCATCCATACCGGCCGGATCGCGGCCCGTCCAGCACTCGGAATAGGTGAAGGCCAGATCGAAAGGTGATGTGGCCGTCTGCTTCCTGGTGGTGGGGGCCAGTGCCAGCGCCACCTGGGGACGGCGCCCGCCGAGCAGATCGGCGAGGGCCTCGAACGGCACGTCGGCATTCTCGAACGCGGCCACATCGAAATCCCGCACCTGCGCGAGCACCGCGGAGAACGGCATCTCGGGCGCCACCCGCGCGCGCAGTGCCAAGGTGTTCACCTCATGGTGCGCCTGCCCGGCCTCGCCGCCGATCACGATGTCGCGGTGCACACCCATCCGGGCCAGCAGCACCGCCAGCGTGGCGCGCAGCACCGTGAACAGCGTGGCGCCTTCACCGCGGGCCACCCGGAGCGCCGCCTGATGCTGGGCTGCACCGATCGAGAATTCGATCGCCGAACCCGGCCAGGCGGTGTCGCCGCCGCCCGCCATCCGGTCGGTGGGCACCGGTGACGGGGAGCCGACGCCCTGCAGTGCGCGACGCCAACGCGCGAGGCCGCTGCCCGCGGCTTCCCGATCCGGGCGGACAATTCTGCCGTCGACCTGCCGCACCCGTTCCCCCGTGCGGTACATGCGGGCACCCGCACCGTTTCCGGTCGCCTCCTGCATGAAGGGATCAGCCACGAATCGTCCTGCCGTGGCAGCAAATCGGCGGTGGAAACCTCGGGCCACCTGCGCCCCGCCCACATACAACTCACCCTCGGTGCCCGGGGGGACGGGCCGCAGCGACCCGTCCAGCACGTAGGCGCGCAGTCCGGCGTCCGGATCCACCCGGTGCGGCCGATGGTGGCGGTCGATCACCACGCGCTCGCCGGCCACCAGCGATCTCCAGATGCCGGTGATCACCCGGTCGCAGTCGTTCCCCGCACCCAACCGGGCCAGCACGTTGGCGTGGGTGAGCGCCACCGGCTCCGACCCGGCAGGGCACAGCACATACGCGGCCACGTCCGCGCGGATCTGCTGCGCCGGCCGGCTCGGTTCGGCGGCGACCTCCAGATGCTCGAGCAGCAGACGTGCGTACCCGCCGGCCGGAATCAGTTCCGCGTCCACCGCGCGGGTGAGCAGCACCGACGGCGCCACATCGGCCAGCATGTAGCGGACGCGTTCGGTGGGCAGATCGAGCGACACCGGAAGGCACACGGCCCCCGCCCGCAGCAC
>NZ_JBAQEO010000842.1:0-6216 GCF_049286785.1 Rhodococcus sp. (in: high G+C Gram-positive bacteria)
CGTGTACGGCCCATCCATGCGACGAAGCTAACCCACGTCCCTCACAGGGTGTGGGATATCTGCGAGCGACGTCAGCAGGCGTGTTGCAATCCCACGTCCCTCACAGACGGTTGCGGCATAAAGATAAGTTCCCGGATCAAGTTCCGTTCGAACTCGGCGAGGGCGCCGAAGATCGAGAAGATCAGTTTGCCCCCGGAGGTCGTGGTGTCGATCGACTCTGTGAGTGACCGGAATCCGACGCCGCGCTCGTCGAGGTCCTCCACCGTCTGCAACAGGTGTGGGAGCGATCGACCGAGTCGGTCCAACCGCCACACCACCAGGGTGTCTCCTTCTCGCAGATGCGAGAGGAGATCGTTGAGCTGAGGACGTGACGTCGTCGCGCCGCTCGCAGTGTCTGTCCACACTCGCGAACAGCCGGCGGCGCTGAGAGCGTCCCTCTGCGAATCCGCGGTCTGCTCGGCGGTCGACACCCTCGCGTAGCCCAATAGTTCGTTCACGAGCGAGCAGTGTTCCATAACTCACCGACAACCGAACTTGTGAAACATCGGTTTCCGACACGGGTTTCGGAACACACTCGGCCCCAGTTCGACCCACTGTGCCGCGAATGTTTCAAAAACGGTCGATTTTGAAACGCTCGATGGGACGACCCTCATCCAGCTGCCGATCGGGTGGGGGTTCTGCTGCGATCGAACCGTTCGGCACACCCGGTGGATCAAAGCGTCACCTTGCGCGCGTGATATGCCGCCCGCACCGTGAGTCACGGCGACGACCGGCCGGAAACGCTCAAAACGTAAGATTCGGCCGATTTGGTTTCGGCCGCTAGTTTCGGCCGAAGCTCGCCGCTGTAGGCGGGTCTGGGCCGAAATTGGTCGATTCGTCGGCCGGAATTGATCGATTGCGGGCCACCCGGCCTTGCGTGTCTCGATGCCCGGTACCGAGACACCGTCGGTCTTCGGCGCCGGCACTGTCCTCGGTGTCGCATCCACCGTCGGCAGAGCTGGACGTCAGGGTCTCGATGTTCAGGATCGCCGGCTCGCGGGCGGGTACGACGATGATGAGCGTGTCATCGACGTCGTAGTCGGGTGGCAGTTCCCAAAGTGGTTCTGCCGCGGAGGCGATGTCGTCGTCCGCGAATACACGTCGAGGGCGGCCCGCCATGGCGACAGACGGCACAGGCCGTCGACCTAACCGGCACCACGAAGCGCGAGCAGACCCGACCCGGACCACCTCGGAGCCGCCGTCGCCGCCTGGTCCGAGTTGTTCCGTTGACCTCGGCGGGCGGCGAGCGCGATTCACGCAAATACACAGCAGCGGCGGAGGCGCCCTCTGTGGTCAGGGACGTCTCTGGCGCTGCCTTCTGTGCTGGCCGTCGGATCTGGACGGGGTCCGGAACTGAAGGGATAGACCACAGCAAACGTGGCACGCAAGGGTGCCGCACGCCATATGCCAAGTAGAGGAGGCCAACTTCGGTAGGCTCCGCCCATGGACCCGCTCGACGAGGCGATTGCTGCGCACGCCCGTGCACAACAGCTCGTACAGAACACGCGAGAGGCACTACACGTAGCGATCAGGGACGCACTGCGCAACGGAGAAAAGCAGATCGACGTCGTCCACAAGACCGGATACACGCGCGAACACATTCGACGCATCTCACGCGAGATGCGGCCCGTCTCACGTCGCGGCGGATGAGCGCACGACATTCCAGATCGATCACCAACCACGCGCCGTTTAGTGCGACGCGCATGAACGCTCGTGCGGAACAAACATCCGCGGAACTCGGCGCCCAAGGCGTCACCGAACAAGGGATAGCAGCAGGAGATGGCAAACAGCAACAACAGCGCGGGCCTGGTCGCGTTACGCACAGCGTGCGAGCCCCGCGAAGATGTCCTCAGCGGCGGCCTCGCAGACAATCACTTCGCAGCCCAGTTGGACAAGGTTGTTCGCGACGCCGACCACTACCCGGTCTACGGCGACCCGGATGCGTTCTTCGCGCAGACCTACGCCACCAGCGGCCTGCGCACCCTCCTGACGAAGACCTTCGGCCGTGTGACCGGAGCCAAGGGTGTAGCAGCCGAGAATGGCGTCCTGCGCCCGACTACCTCGTTCGGTGGCGGAAAGACCCACGGTCTGACCGCCGTCTACCATCTCGCAAAGGGCGCTCGCCCAGCCAACCTCGGTGATTTCGTCAACCCTTCACTGCTGCCCGACATGCCCGTGAACATTGCCGCACTCGTCGGTGACGCCCTCGACCCGGTCGCCGGTGTCGATACCAACGGGCACCTCACCTTCACCCTCTGGGGAGAGATGGCAGCCCAGATCGGCGATGACGCCTTCGACGCACTGGCAGCCAGCGATCAGGAACGCACCGCGCCCGGCACCGCGACGATCAAGAAGGCGTTCGCCGGGCAGCCGACCATCGTCATCATCGACGAGATCGCCAAGTACATCCGGCAGGTCACCTCCTCCGGCAGCGAAGACGTCCGCCGCATGGCCAAGGCCATCCCGGTGTTCCTCGGCAACCTCTTCGAGGTCGCCTCCGACCCGACGAACCAGGTGTCCGTCATCATCACCCTGGCCGCCGCGACCAACGCTTTCGGTGAAGAGACCACCGAGATGACCGACCTCCTTGACGACGCCGCTTCCGCCGCGAGCGGCGCGGTGGCCGAGACCGCTGACGTGCTCACCCGCGCGGTTCAGCCGTCTGCCGTCATCAAACCCGCCGACGACACCGAAATTGGTGAGATCCTCAAGACCCGCTTGTTCAAGAACGTCGACCAGGTTGCAGCCCGCGCCGCCGGCGCCGCTTACCGGGACTTTTACGAGGTGCTCGGGAAGACAGAAACCCTGGCCGGCGGACCAGAACAGCCCGTCACCTACGGCGAGCAGGTCACCAAGTCGTATCCGTTCCACCCCGAACTGGTTCGTGTCCTGGACCAGAGACTCGGCGACATCCCTCAGTTCCAACGGGCTCGCGGTGCGCTCAAGCTCCTCGCGGAAGTGGTGGCCGGGATTTACCGCGATGGTGATGACACCGCGATCATCAACGTCGGTGACATCGACTACTCCGACGCCCCAGTCCTCAACCACCTCACGGACGGGCTCGGCCGCGGGGAGTTCTCCTCCGTCGCGATCGGCGACTTCGCCGGCCACGCTTCCCACGCCGCATCTGTCGATGCGGACATCTTTCCCGGTAAGTCGCGCTACGCAACCCGAGTCGCCCGAACAGTATTCACACACTCGCTGGAGATGAAGTCCAACGCAGGCGCCGGCCGCAACGACTGGCTGCTCGGCACCCTGCGCCCCGGCGAGGATGCCACGATCTTCGAGAAGGCACTGACCGAGTCCGAGAAAGTGTTCTGGCACCTCGCATTCGACGGTGCCCGGTGGCGCTTCAACGTCGAACCAAACGTCAACGCCATCATCGAAGCAGAGAAACGAAATATCGCGAACACACGTGTCGCAGCCATCGTCGACGAGCTTATCCATCGCGCGTTCTCCAACGACGGCGGAGTCACCCCGATCCACTTCCCGTCCGGCGCCGTCGACATTCCCGACCACGCCAGCCTGCGCATCGCGGTGCTCGACTACCGCGTCCTCTCGGTAAACGCCAAGGACTCAGACACCGCCCCCGGTTTGCTCGTCGAGATGCTCGACAAGACCGGAACTCTCGGATCACCACGCAAGTACCGCAACGGCGTCGTCTTCGCGGTCCCCGCCGATGACCAGATCGACGTCCTCAAGGACCGGGCCCGCGCACTGATCGCTGCGGACATACTTGCGGCAGACACCGCTCGCCTGAGCCAGTTCAGCGCCGAGGTGCGGAAAAAGATCGAAACCTATCAGAAGCAGGCATCACTAGAAGCACGGATCGCAGTGAACCGCTGCTACAAGCACATCTACTTCCCTACCAGTGACAAGTCGAACGGCCATCTTCGGCACAGAGAGCTCCCCCCGCAGGTCCAAGGCGACCCGAAGAACGCAACCTCCGCGGTGATTGCGCTCCTTGAGGACGAGGGCAAGATCCGGCGTGACTCGTTCACTGCGTCGTTTTTGAAGTCGAAGACCTGGCCGAAGGCCGACTCCGTCACCACCGCGGGGATCGTGGACTACTTCTGGATGGACCACGCGTCCCCGATTGTCCGCAACCCTGCGCTCCTGCGTGAGGCCATCACCAACGGCATCAAAAACGAGAACTGGGTCTACTACGACGGCGCGACCGGCAAGGCCTATACCGCGCACGCGATGGCCGGCATGAACGTCGGGTTCAGCAGCGACGCCGAGATCATGACCGCCGCCGAGGCGCAGAACCGGGGCCTGCTCGTCCGTAAGCCGACCCAGGCAGACCTGCGTGCGGTCCTCCCCGACGCCGCCACCACCGGCGCCGAACTCCGGGCTCTGCTCGACACCGAGTGCGGCGGCGAACCGTCCAAGACCGACGTCCTCGAGCTTCTTGCCACCGCGGTGCAGGCCAGCGACTACAAGACGTTCGTCGTCCTCGACACCGACCCGGTGCCCGGAGTGCGCGCCTTGTCGCCGAGTGCGATCAAGGAGAAGGGACTCGACACCCTGCACATCATCCCGCGCGCGGACGCCGACACCGCCGGTATCGAGGTGCCGACTCGGACTGTCAGCAACAAGACGTTCACCGCGACCGGGCCCGGTGGCGCCGCGTTCCAGAAGATCGTCGACCAGGTCTCCGATTTCACCATCCGCACCGTCTCCCGGCTGACCCTCAAGGTCAACGCCGACGAGGCGAAGGGCACCGGGGACATCGATCTCGCAGTCGCAGCGCTCGGCATGCTGCCCAAGCACTCCATCACTGTGACGAGCACCCTCGTCGCCGAATACAAGAACCTCACAGGGGGACTCCGGTTCGGCGGCACCGCGGAGCGAGCCGACTTCCAGAGCGCCTACGGCAACGTTAAGAAAGCACTCTCCGGCGCCGCCAAGATCGCCGGCGAACTGACCCTCGACATCGCCTTCGAACCGGCTGTCGACATCGACACCGCGGACATCAGCCAAATCCACACCGTGGTCAAGAAACTCCAGATCCAGCACACTGCCATGACCGCCGAGGTAACCCGATGAGCGCCCGCCCCACCACCACAGCCCGAATCCGGGCTCTCACCGCTGTCGGCGCCACGCGCGCATTCCGGATCACCATCGTCCCGGGCAAGAACGACTCCTACGGACTCATCCTCGAGGAAACCTACGGCGAAACCGGCAACGCACTCGCTGCTCCCGTCGTCGCCACCACACCCGCCCAGACCGGCCGGATCACCGATGCCGTCTTCGCGGCTGCCCGTAGCTCCGGACACTCACCGAGCGTCCTCGCATTCACGCGTAAGACCCCGATCCGGATCCACGAAGTCGACGGTGTCCGACTCGCACTCATCCTCCTCACCACCCAGCCCATTGCGAAACACGCCAGAGTGCGCGCAATCGTCGCAGGCATCAACGCTATGAGCGTCGAGGAAACCTACTACTGGTACTCCAAGTGCATTGGCACGGAAGCCTCCCGCGCTCGCAAGGCGCTCCGCACACTCCTCGCCGACGACTGAACCGAAAGACAGACATGACCAACACCAAGCCCCGGGTCCTCATCGAAGACTGGCTCCCCGTCGCCGCACTTGGCATCGAGTCCCGCCGTGAGTCGGCACCCATTCCCGGCCAGTTCCCTAAGCTGAAGACGCTGCATGTCTGGTGGGCCCGTCGCCCCCTCGTCGCATCCGCTGCGGTTGTACTCGGCGGCCTCCTGCCTATTTGGTCCAAGGACCTCGCCGATTCATTCCCCGAGTCGGTCCACCTGCGGGACGAAGAGGCATACCGACGCTGGCTCCTCCATCTCGTCGGAATTTGGGGCGACCCGGTGCAAGCACGTAAATCGCTCGATGCGGCCAATGCGGCGGGTGTGAAACTTGCAACTAACGGCTATGGGTACAAACCAGCATTCCGAAACGCAATCCCGCGCAGTGACATTGACCTACTTCACAGCATCCTTATTCAGGCGTGGGGGGAGTTACCAGTCGTTTGTGATCCCACTGCCGGTGGCGGCAGTATCCCGTGGACAGCTGCCCGTTTCGGAATTCCCACGATCGCGAACGACCTGAACGGGGTCGCAGCCAGCATCCTTTGGGCAGGAGTTAGAATCCCCGCTGAACGCGGTCCCAGCTTAGTCGGTGACCTGCAAGAGTGGGGCCAGGTTCTGGTGAACCG
>NZ_JBAQEO010000843.1:0-1913 GCF_049286785.1 Rhodococcus sp. (in: high G+C Gram-positive bacteria)
GGCCGGTACCGAACCAGCGGCCCGGGGGAGTGCCGTGCGCGGTGTAGTAGTCGGTCAGCTCCTGGCCGTGTTCGAGCTCGCGGTCAGCGGTGGCGACCTGCTTGGTCAGGTACTCGTAGCCATCGCCCGCGTGCAGCACGTGGAGCGTCATCACAGGGGCCACAGTAGCCGCTAGATACGACGACGAAAGATGCGACACCCCACGCAGTCTGAAATTCAGCAAGAG
This sequence comes from Rhodococcus sp. (in: high G+C Gram-positive bacteria), assembly GCF_049286785.1. Lineage (GTDB taxonomy): Bacteria > Actinomycetota > Actinomycetes > Mycobacteriales > Mycobacteriaceae > Rhodococcus_F. The sequence goes on from NZ_JBAQEO010000843.1 coordinate 227, forward strand.
GTGTGTCTGAACTTCTTGGCTCTAGATCTGAGGATAACCCGATGACCTGGCGTTTCACGATCGGCTGCCGAAGTCGGACGAGATCGTGACGGGAAGTGATGAAAGGTGTTGTCGGCGTTTTGATCGAGGGATGTCGCGGGGGACAGGTAGGCTCCCACGACATGGCGTCCTCTAACAAAGCAACGATCAGCGCGCGCGAGCGTGTCCGAAAAGCGAACGCGGAGCGGCTCGCCGCCGAGCAGGCCCGGTTGAAGCAGAACGAAGACGATCTGGTCGCGTTCTTCAACTCGACGGCCGACATCGAGAAGGCCGATTCCGATGTCGAGGAGAAGATCCGAAAGATTCGCGACGAAGCCGAGGAGAAGAAGGCCAACGCCGTCAAACGGCAGGCTGCGGCCATTCTCGGGCTCAAGCAGCGCGGCGAGTCGACCTCGGCCATCGCCGAGATGACCGAACTATCCGAAGCGAAGGTGCGGGAGTTGATCCGCCTGGCGAAGCCGAAGACGAAATCTGCGGACGAACCTGTCGCCGAGTCGTCCCCGAAGCCGGTCTCGGAATCGGCGGTCGCGGAGAACAACTCCGAAGAAGCTGAGCAGCTCGCATCCTAACAACCGTACGACATCCACCACGGTGACCACTGCAACGGCTGTCCACACCTGGCGGGCTGCGACCGATTGTGCGTTTCCTGAGACCGAGCGGAGCGGGAGGAAAAGTCTCGGGCATCCACATGAGGGATCCCGCAGTCCCATCTGTGGGTCACCGTCCGCGACACCGGCGCGGCGAGAAGGACGTGACAGATGTGAACCCGGAGCACCTAACGCTTCCCGAAGCGGGCAGCGCAGAGCGGCTACGATTCGAGAAGTTCATCGTGCGCGGTCCGCGGCCGACCGACTGCTGGATCTTCGCCGGCGCCATCGCCGACGACGGGTACGGCCGGTTCTGGGTCTCGCGCAACGGCCGACAGAAGGTAGTACGCCCGCACCGGTACGCGCTGGCGATCGAACTCGGCCGCCCGCTGACCGACGACGAGGTCGCGTTGCACGAAGTGTGCGACAACCCGATCTGTGTGCGCGCGTCGTCGGAAGCGTTAGGTCATCCGCACGTCGTACTCGGCACGCAGGCACAGAATCTCGCCGGGATGGGCGCGAAGGGGCGCGGCGGAGGCAGCGGGCAAACATGGCATTGGTACGGGCCCGATCGTGCGGCACGCGCGGCCAGGTCGCGTGCATTGCGCGAGGCGGTACGCGATGGCTGGGACGACGACGCCGTACAGGCAGCGTTCCGGTACACCGACACCCCGACCTTGTTCTGAAAGTAGAAGGATCGACAACACGATTCGCCGGCCATACGGGGAGCCTAAGGCCGATGGGCGCGCGAGCATGAGCGACAAGGCGCCATCGAGGCCAGCGAACGGGCCAATGAAAAAGCCGCGAAGAAAGATCGCGACCGATCGCGGTGGGCGGTGGGCGCACTGATGTACTTGGGACACCCCGAACGTCGGGGTGTGGCGCACCACTACCGGAGTGGAGCGATCCCTGCTCGTCAGCAGGTCTGCAGAACGCGGATCATGGCGTCCTTCTCGGCCTGGGTCACCCACAGGTTATAGAGGGCTTTGACGTCGATCTGACGGGAGACGTAGGTGCAGCGCTAGCCCTTGTACGGCGGCAACCAAGACGCAGCATCGGAG
>NZ_JBAQEO010000844.1:0-1521 GCF_049286785.1 Rhodococcus sp. (in: high G+C Gram-positive bacteria)
CTGCGGAGCCGTTCGCGCCTGTCATGAACGCAAATCTGAAGCTCCGCGTGGTCGGCAGCGAACGCACTGAAGATCTGATACACATCTAGCAGGCAAACACGCGCACGATGCACCATCGTCGCGAAAGGAACCTGTGAGATGCAGACATTCGCGGCAGTCGACCTTCACTCGAACAACGGATTTCTCACCGTCATCGACGAGACTGATCGAGTCCTTCGGCAGAAGAAACTGCCAAACCGGATCTCGGCATTCGTTGACGAACTCGAGCCGTTTCGCGCGACACTGCAGGGGGTGGCTGTCGAGTCGACGTTCAACTGGTACTGGCTGGTCGACGGGCTGATCGACCACGGGTTCGCGCCGAGGCTGGTCAACACGTCGGCCATTCAACAGTACGAAGGACTCAAGCACTCCGACGATCCGTACGACGCCTGGTGGCTCGCCCACATGATGCGCCTCGGCATTCTGCCGACCGGCCACATCTACCCGCGCGAAGAACGCGCCGTGCGCGACCTGCTGCGGAAGCGCATGAGGCTCGTGCAGCAGCGAACCGCGAACATCCTCAGCGTGCAGAACCTCGAGCAAAGGAACCGGGGGACGAAACTCTCATCGAATGAAGTGAAGAAACTCACGGCTGCGCGCGTGCGCGAGTTGTACACCAACGACGATCTCGCCCTTTCGATTACGACGACGCTGAACGTCATCCATGCACTCACCGAGCAGATCAACGTGCTCGAGCGAACCGTGGTGAAGAAAGCGAAGCTTCGACCGGAGTTCGAGCCGCTCCGCAGCGTCTGGGGAATCGGCGACGTGCTCTCGCTCACGATCATGTACGAAGCCGGATCCATGGATCGATTCGCATCGCCCGGTGACTTCGCCTCGTACGCCCGCTGCGTCGACGCGAAGCGTCTGTCCAACGGCAAGAAAAAGGCCGACAACAACGGGAAGAACGGGAACAAGTATCTCGCCTGGGCCTTCGTCGAGGCGGCGCGATTCGCCGTGCGCTTCTACCCCGAGGCGAAGCGTTACTACGACAAGAAGGCGGCGAAGACGAACACGATCGTCGCAACGAAGGCGATCGCGCACAAGCTCGCCCGCGCGTGCTTTCACGTCTTGCGCGACCGCGTGCCGTTCGATCCGAAGAAGGTATTCGTTTGAAGCTTGGCCGGTGCGGTCAGCCCATCTAGGGGTTGGTTGACAACCAGGAGATCTGATTGGAGGCCGCACCGGCCAGGAAGATTTGGCGCTATGATCTTCGCGACGAGCGCGCGAGCCACAAGGGGTTGGACGCCGCGGCCCTCGGGCGGCGGTGAGCCACGCGTTCTGTGCACCTTCCAATTGGACACGCGCTCGTCATACCGATCTGTTTCTGGGACGCGCGATGCGTCAGGGGCAAGCCTGGCAGCGATGCCGGCGAAGCCTTGATCCTGATGGGTGACTGGCGCGAAGAGATATCCGACGCCTGAACCGCACGAGACACCGGAACTGCGAAAGATCAGACGCGTCGAGAGAAGCCATCGATAC
>NZ_JBAQEO010000845.1:0-5259 GCF_049286785.1 Rhodococcus sp. (in: high G+C Gram-positive bacteria)
ACCTCCCGCCACACCCGCGCGGGATTCATCGGGATCTCGCGCAGGCGTGCGCCGGTGGCGTCGGCGATGGCGTTGGCCAGGGCAGGCGCTACCGGGTTGTACGGGGATTCGCTCATCGATTTGGCACCGCGGGGTCCGAGTTCGTCGTACGTGTCGGCGAAGTACACCTCGGTGTCCGGGACGTCCGCGATCTGCGGGATGTGGTAGTTGCGCAGCGCAGGGTTGAGCACCTTGCCGTTCTCGAGCAGCATTTCCTCGTAGAGTGCACTGCCGATGGCTTGTGCGACTCCACCTTCCACCTGACCGCGGCATTGCTGGGGGTTGAGGACGGTCCCGGCGTCGGCGCCGTGAACCGACTGCAGAATCCGGACTTCACCGGTATCGGTGTCGACGGCCACCCGGAAGGCGTGCACGTTGAACACCACCGAACGGGGAGTTCCGTCGTGATGCCCGTCCGAACGGAAAGGTCCTTCGGGCAACAACTTGTCGAGCTCCACGAACTGACCGGAGAACTGCACCCCATCGGGTGTGAGTTCCCCGTCGGCATCGCCGTCGACCCCTGCGATCCGCCGGGCGGCGTCGAGTAACTCCCCCCGTAACCGGGTTGCCGCGAGGTCGACTGCCTTGCCTGCCACCATGGTGCCTGCCGAGCCGAAGGCGCCGGTGTCGTGGTTCGCGACGTCGGTGTCCGACTGCAGCACGGTGATGCGATCGGCTGTGGTTCCCAATGCGGAGGCAGCGAGTTGGGCGTGCACTGTGCTCGTTCCATTACCGAACTCCGAGGTGCCGACCCGCACCTCGTATCGCCCACCCTCGACGAGGGTGCACGAGACATCCGCGAAATGGCCTCGCGGCGGGATGGTGGCGATCATCGAGGCTGCCATGCCTTCGCCCACCCGCCACCGCGAGCCTTCGGGCGGGTGGACACCGTTGCCGCGACGCAGCGCAGCCTCCGTCAGATCCAGGCACTGATCGAGGCCGTAACTGCCGAAGGTGAGATCGTCGTGCAGCACCTCGGCCTCGACGAAGGCGTTCCCGGGAACGATCACATTGCGACGCCGCAGCTCGAAGGGATCGATCCGCAGCTCCGCCGCAAGCTGATCCAGGGCGGACTCGACAGCGAAGATCACCTGGCCGAGTCCGTAGCCGCGGAAGGCACCGGAGGGAAGGTTGTTGGTGTACACAGCCTGTGCATCGATTCGCTTGTTGGGGCACCGGTAGAGCGCGACGGATTCACCGCAACTGTGGAACATCACTCCCGCGGAATGGTTTCCGTAGGCGCCGGCGTCGGAGAGGACGTCGACGGCCATGGCGGTGAGCGTGCCGTCAGTGTCCCCGGCGACACGCACCGAGATGGTCATGGGGTGCCGGCACGGGGCGATCGTGAACTGGTCGGAACGGGTGAACTCGTACTGCACCGGCCTGCCGGTGCGCAGCACGGCCAGGGCAACGAGATCTTCCACCAGCATCTCCTGCTTGGCCCCGAAACCACCGCCCACGCGCGCGGCGACTACCCGCACCTGTGAGCGGTCGAGAGAGAACAGGTGGGCCAGTTCGTCGCGCACGAGGAATGGCACCTGGGTGCTGCTGCGGACTGTGAGTCGCCCGTCGGAGTCCAGCCAGCCTGCGGCGGCGTGCGTTTCGAGATGCACGTGCTGGACGCGTTGCGTGCGCCACGTGCCTTCCACCACCGCACCGGCGGTCCGGGCTGCTGCCAACGCGCCCTCGACGTCGCCCACCTCGCCGTGGATCTCGGCCACCAGGTTGCGTGCCGGATCCGCGATCCGCGACTCCGGACCCTTGTCGCCGTGCACCAGGGGAGCGCCGGGACGCCGGGCGATATCCGGATCGAAGACGGGTTCGAGGATCTCGTACTCCACCTCGATCAGCGCCACGGCGCGGTGGGCGATGTCGACCGATTCGGCGACCACGGCAGCGACCCGCTGCCCGGCGAACCGGAGGACGGTGTCGAGAATGTACGTGTCGTCGGGATCGTCGGTGCGGAATTCGTGGCGCGCCGTGGAGAAGGCGACGTCGGGGCTGTCGCGGTGGGTGAGCACGGCATGGACTCCGGGCAGCCGTTCGGCGGCGGAGGTGTCGATGCGGATGATCCGCGCGTGCGGGTGCGGGCTGCCGAGTATCTGGATGTGCAGCAGGCCGTCGACGGACAGGTCCAGCGTGTAGGGCTCGCCGCCGCTCACCACCCGGGCGGCGGCGGGGGCGGCAATCGAACGACCGGAAGAGGCTCCGGCACTGTCGGATTCGGTGGTGCACACGCCACCGACGGCGTCCCGGATCGAACGATAGCCCGTGCACCGGCACAGGTTCCCCTTGAGTGCGTTGGGTAGATCGGCGCGCTGGGAGTCGTCGAGGGCCGACGCGGTCACCACCATGCCGGCCGTGCAGAAGCCACACTGGAAGCCGGCGGCCGCGACGAACTGCTGTTGCACGGGGTGAAGGTGATCGGGCTGTCCGAGGCCCGCCGCGGTGACCACCTCCCGGTCCTGGGCACGGTACGCGGGGATGACGCACGAGTGCACCGGACTGCCATCGAGCAACACGGTGCAGGCGCCGCAATCACCGGCGTCGCAACCCTTCTTGACGGCGAACCGGCGCTGCTCGCGAAGTAACGTGCGCAGGCACTGGCCGGGACGCGGGTCAACGTCCACCGCCTGTCCGTCGACTGTGAACCTCATGCCAGTTCCCTCCTGATCTCCTCGGCGAGAACCCCGGTGACGTGGCGGCGCCAGTCGGGGGCGCCGTGCGGGTCCGACAGGTAGGCATCGGGCGGGATCCGTTCCGAGAGAGCTCGGCTCAACATCTCGCTGTCGGGGACTGCGGGAAACCGCAGGACGAACGGCCGGACGGTGGCGGCGGTGACGATCAGTGCGAAGCCGTTGGAGTCGAGGCGTCCCGCCAGCAAGGCACCGGACCGTCCGAGTGGCGAGTATGCGATCTTACGCAGCACGGCGCGTCCGCGCAGCGCGTCCAGTGGGAGATGGATGCTGCGGATCAGGTCGCCAGGTGTCAGTGCGGTCTCCCGCACCCCGGAGACGAGGTCGACCACAGGGATCCGCCGCTCACCGCCATCCGGGGTCCACACCAGGACGTCGGCGTCCAGCGCGCAGCACAGGGTGATCAGCGCACCGGCCGGCAAACCCAGCGCCAGGTTGCCGCCCACGGTGGCGGTGTGCCAGATCTTCCACGACGCGACCAGCGACTCGGCACACGGACGGAAGATCGTCGTGGCCGTCCAGTCGTCCGGAAATGCTGTGGTGCAGAGATTCTCGATCGTGCAGGTTGCGGCGATCTCGAGCCCGTCCGGATGCACGGTGAGCGCAGGCCAGCCGAGCGTCGTCAGATCGACCAGCCGGGTGAGGCGCGCATGCTGTTCCGAGTACAGCCAGGTTCCGCCTGCCAGGTATGCCGTTCCCGGTGACGGCGCAGGCAGGTCACCCCTGGCACGCGGAGTCGAGATGTCGGTGACGAACGGCAGGTCCATGTGCTCAGCCCGCCTTACGCGTCAGCGCGCGGTGAGCCCACTCGACCTCCACCGCGACGTTGTCCTCGTCCACAGTCGTCACTCTTCCACGCTCGACCGCCGAGCGCCCGTTTACCAGCAACAACTCGAGTGGCGGTGTGACTCCGAACGACGATGGTCAACCGAGCCACCCCGTGTATGCCTTCCACGCCGGTCCGGCGTCAGGAGCGTCCGACCGCTGCACCGTCGCCTGGATGAGCCCGTACGGGCGGTCGGCGGCGTAGAACACCTCATTGTTGTTCTCCACCCCGAACCGCCCGAGGTCGTACTCGAAGTGGTGCTTGTTCGGGGCTGACAACCGGATCTCGGCGATGATCGGTATCTCTTCGAGAACGGCTTTGCCGATCTCGAACAGGGTCTGTTGCAGCGCGAGTGAATGGACGGTCGCGAACTTCGCGACGATCAGCTGCTTCACCCGGTCGTAAGCTTTGTTCCATTCGACTTCGGTTGTGGTGAAACGCCATTGGACCATCAGGGATGTTGCCATCACACGGTCGTGGGTGGGCTCGAGCACGGTGTATTCGTCCTCGAGGAAGCCGAAGAACTCGCTGCCTGTGGACTTGAGGATCACCAGATCCTTGAGGCCGCCGATCACCCACGTGCCGTCGCTGTCGACGGTGACAGCCGCGGTGCGGATTTCCTGCCCCTTGCGGACCCACGTGTGGTCGTGTTCGGCGCCGTCCACCACCGCGCGCTCCCAGGCGTACTCCTCGATCTCGATGCGGGCGCCGTCGACGGGCTCGATGTCGACCACGAAATGCCGCGCGAGTGCCAGTCCGTACTCCTCGATGGAGTCGAGCCCCTTGTCCTTCGCGTAGGAGTACGCCGTCTGCTTCTGGGAGTCGGTGGGCAGCACCGTGCCCTGGTCACCGGCCTGGTAGGCGGGCGAGAAGTCGCCGCGAAGGCACGTCGAGACGTTGACGTCCCGGATCTCGTGGCGAGGAGAGTCGCGGTAGATCCGCACGATGCGGACCTCGGCCTTGCCGTATTGGTTCTCGCCCAGGACGATGTCGCCGGTCAGCTTGGTCACGTTGGTCGTCACAGTCGAGTCAGCTCCCGCGGTAGGTGGAATAGGCGAAGGGGGACAGCAGGAGTGGGACATGGTAGCCGCGCTCGGGGTCATCGAGTGCGAAGGTGACGGAGACCTCCGGATAGAACGTCTTGTGTCCCCGTTCGGCGAAGTACTCGCCGGTCTCGAAGACCAGGCGGTAGGTGCCTGCGGCCAATTCCGCCGGGGCGAGCTCGGCGATCCGGCCGTCCGCGTCGGTGCTCGCGCTGGCGAGGGTGGCGCCGCCGGCGGACTGCAGGCGCACCACCACTCCGGCGGCGGGCGTCCCGTCGGTGGCGTCGAGGACGTGCGTACTGAGAATCTTGGACATCACCGGACTCCTCTCGAATAGTCGTCCAGCAAGCCTTCCAGACGCAGCCGGTTGATCGCGGCCAGTTCTCTCCGGAGAATTCGGCGTTCGGTCAGGCTGTCGTTGCGGAGCCGCTCGTGCAGTATGGCGAGCAGTTCCTGCGCCGAACGCCCGGACGCGCACACCAGGTAGACGTGCCCGAACTTCTTTTCGTACTCCTCGTTTCCGGCCCGCAGATTCTCACGGACGGCGTCGTCGGCGGAGGCGACCGCCGACTGCTCGCGCGCGGATGACGAGTTGTCGGCGCGACCACCGATCCGCGGATGCCCGGACAGCGCCTGGTCGATCTCGGCATCGGAG
>NZ_JBAQEO010000846.1:0-10904 GCF_049286785.1 Rhodococcus sp. (in: high G+C Gram-positive bacteria)
CCTCGATCTACACCCCTACCCGCGAACTCCCCTTCGCGGGGCATCCCACTGTCGGCTTGTCGTGGTGGCTGTCCGAGCGGGGCGCCACGGTCTCCTCTCTCGACGTTCCCGCGGGACTCGTCGCCACCAGGCGGTCCGGTGATATCACCTGGGTTCGCGCCCGAGCCGATTGGGCGCCCGAGTTCTCGCTGTATCCGATGAACTCCGTGCGTGAGGTGGAGACAGCGGATCCGAAGAAGTTCGGCGAAGGCCACCACTACGTCTGGGCGTGGAGCGACAAGGTCGAACATTCCATCCGAAGCCGGATGTTCGCGCCCGACCTGGGGATTGCCGAGGACGAGGCCACCGGAGCGGCAGCAGTCCGGATCACCGAGCACCTCCGCCACGCACTGTTGATCACTCAGGGAAAGGGTTCGCAGCTGCGGACCACCTACGATCCCGGGGGATGGATCGAGGTCGGTGGACGCGTTCGTCCGGAGAAATCACGCACTCTCTGAGGCCGATCGCTTGTCCCGTCCCGCCGCGAGATCCGCATCACCGAGGACGACCTCGATCTCGTCGCCCAGAGCAATACCGGGAACGAGCGGCAATCGGTCCCCGCTCCAGAACTTGCCGGGGTCGTACCAACTGGTCCGGCGGCGCGGGCTGAGCAGACCCATTTCCTCGTACGTCGTGGCCACCACCTCGGCGCAGTAGGCACTTTCGAGGCTCGCCGACTGACCCCCATTGCGGCGCCGACGACCGGCCAGCCGCCCTCCGAACCATCGCGATGCGAGTGTCGCGGTCGACGGAAACGGTGTCCCGTCCAGCCGGGCGATCGTGCGCAACAGCGCGTCTTCCTGCTCCCGGGTCACCGGTGCGTCGAGCTGGCGCAGCCATCCGCGCTGCCCGTAGCGCGCGCCCCACACCTGAACCGCGTCACGGAGGTCGTGGAGCTGAACACCGCGTTGGAATCGGCCGGTCCACATGTCCTGCAAGGAATGTCCGAGTTCCGCGTGCCACATCAGCGGCGGCAGGTCATCGAGCACCACCGCCATACCCACGTGGTTGACCGGACTGTTGGTCAGAGTCTGAATGGCCCGATCCGACCGGGAAGCCCCGCGGAAGATCCAGATGTCCCCGGTACGGGTCACCTCCACCGCGGCATCGAGGGCGATCCGCGAACCGTGGTGTCGTGCGTCCGAATACCCTCGCGTGTCCATAGGACCTAGCCTAGGACGATGCGATCTCAGGGCAGACAGTGGTGGAAACTCGTCGGGCTCGCCGGCGTGGTGGGCGTAGCGGCGACCGGTGTTCTCACGGTGAGGGCCGATAGACGGCGCAAGGCCTACACGCCCGACGAGGTGCGCGATCGACTCCACGAACGCTATACACGCGCGTACGCGGCACGTGACGGGCAGAAGGAGATCTCACTGACCCCGCCGACCACTTGCGAGCGGCTCTCCGTTGCACTGCGCCGCGTCCGCGGATCGATCCGGAAGTCGGACTAGCCGAGGGCCCTGCGGATCCCGTCGGCGAGCGACGCCACCTGATCGTCCGTCATCACGAACGACGGCGAGATCTGCATGGCACCCTGACCGGCGGCACGTCCCGAAATCCCGTACTCCCGAAGGGTGTTCACGAACGGCAGGGCCTCCGCAGGGTCGGCGAGCTGAACCGCGGCCACCGCACCCAGACCGCTGCGCACTTCCTCGACTCGCGGATGATCGGCGAGCGGAGCCAGATGCTCGTGCAACGAGGACTCGAGCCGCTTCGATTCCGCGAGGAGATCCTCACGCTCGATGATGTCGAGGTTCGCGAGGGCAGCCGCTGCGGCACCCGCGTGCCCACCGTAGGTGTATCCGTGCCGCCACCAGACGCCACCCGAGAAGAACGGTTCGGCCACCCGCGGAGCGATGAAGACCGCGCCCATCGGGACATAACCCGAGGTCAAACCCTTCGCAGTCGTCATCATGTCGGGCTGGAGGTCGAAGCGCGACGACGCGAACCACTCACCACCGATCCTGCCGAATCCGGTGACCACCTCGTCGACGACGAACAGGATGTCGTGCTCGCGGCAGATGTCACGGACCTCGGTGAGATAACCGTCGGGGGGAAGGTACACACCGCCCGCCCCGATGATGGGCTCGCAGAAGAAGGCTGCGATCTTGTCTGCACCCAACTTCTCGATGAGCTCGAGCAGGCTCTTCGCGTCGTCCCATGTCACCGTCGCGGTGTCCTGCATCAACTCGCCGTAGCCCTCGCGGTTCACCGCGATTCCGGCCAGAGCGGTTCCGGCGACGTGCATGCCGTGATATGCCTTCTGCCGGCCGACCACGATCGTCTTGGCGGGCTTACCCATCTCGTGCCAGTACCGGCGGGCCAGCTTCGCCGCCGTGTCGACCGAATCCGAACCGCCGGAAGTGAAGAAGATCTTGCTACCCGGCACCGGCGCGAGTCCGGCAAGCCGCGTTGCCAGTGTCGCGGTGGTCTCGGGCACGAAGTCCCCGAAGTTCGAGAAGTGCGCCAGCTTCCGGAGCTGCTCCGCCACCGCGTCGGCAATTTCCGCACGCCCGTGGCCGACGTTGGTGAACCACAGGCCCGCCGTCGCATCGAGATAGCGGTTGCCCTGGTCGTCCCAGATGTAGGCCCCCTCGCCGCGGGACACCACGAACGCGCCCTTTCGCTCGATCGAACCCATATCCGCAAACCCGTGCCACAGCGCCGAAGCCATGCCCGTCCCTTCATGTGATCCGCCCCCCGCGACTATAGCCACGTACACGGATGCACGATCTGTCCGACTCCGTGGCGGGCGGTCAGTCGGTCAGCGGCGCCGACAGAGGCCCTGCCGGACGCGGGAGATCCAGCACCGAGCACGCCCGACGTGTCGGATGGCGGCCTCGACGATGTCCGTCCACACGGTGGGCGCAGGGAGCGTCTCGACCGATCTGGTGAGAAGGCGATCGAGAGCCTCCGAGACGAGCTGCGAACGCTCGAGGTGCACCATGTGCCCTGCGCCCGGCACCTTCACGAGCTCCGCGTCGGGCAACTGCTCCGCGATGCTCGTCGAGTAGCGGATCGGAGTCATGAGGTCCCGGTCACCGCACAGCACCAGTGTGGGGATCGGCGCCAGCAACGGCACCGCCGCCGTCTCGTCGTGATTCTTGAACGAGGGGAGGAAGTCGACCAGGGTCTTCAGCGGCGTGTCGTTGATCATCTGTTCGGAATGCCACATGATGGCCGGACTGATGGTCCGGTCACCGAAGGACGCCGACCTCAGAATCGGCGCCAGGACCCTCTTCCCGGCGCCGCGGCCGCCCTGCACGACTCTCGGCAGCGCGCGGGCAGCCGTACTGAAACCCGCAACGACCGGGGTGTTCAGGGTTCGGGTGAGGCCCGTCTCACCCAGTGCTCCCGCAGCGGTCGCGATCAGCCCGACACCGACCACACGGGAACCGATGAGGTCCGGATGCTGCCCGGCGTACGACAGCACGGCCATGCCGCCCATGGAGTGACCGACGAGCACGATCGGGCCGTCCGGCACGAGCACACGGAGCACGGCATCCAGGTCGCGCGCCAACTGAGGGATCGTGCAGCTGGTGCGGCGAGGAACTCCGGAATCGCCGTGACCACGCAGGTCGAAGAAGACCATCCGGATCGTGCGGCCCCACGTCCGTTCGAGCTGGACCCGCTGGAAATGCCAGCCGGTCATCCGGTTGCAGAAACCGTGCACGAAGACCACCGTCAGCGGGGCATACGCCGGTCCCACCTCACGTACCGCCAGCGGGACACCGTCGTCGGCAGCGACCACGCCGCTGCGCGCCCGGCTGAGCAGGTCGAAGTCCTCACCCGCGAACTCGTCGAACATGTTCTCCCCACCGTTGTCATGACACGGCCGCCCGTGCCGACGTCGGTCGTCCTGGAGGATAACGCGGCGAGCGCGCACGGTGAGCGTGACCTCGGTCCCTCCCGGCCCTCGCCGTGACGACGACCTGCGCCGAGACGTCCCGGCGCGCAGCGCGACGCAGCAGGTTGGCTAGGCTGGTCACCAGCATGTCCACCACATCACCCAGCCGACAGGAACTGAAGTCCGGCCTCGGCGAACTCACGTTGCGCGACGAACACCGGCTACGCCGGCGGCTGGATCGCGCGCGCACCCCGCAGGCGCTGTCGTCGCTGTCCGGCGAGATCACCGCTGCCCGCGCACGCATCGACCGGCGACGGGCGAGCGTGCCCACTGTGGACTACCCCGACACCCTGCCGGTGAGCCGGCGCCGCGACGACATCGCGGCCGCGATCTCCGAACACCAGGTGGTCATCGTCGCGGGCGAGACGGGCTCGGGCAAGACCACGCAGATCCCGAAGATCTGTCTCGAGCTCGGTCGGGGTGTCCGCGGACTCATCGGGCACACCCAGCCGCGGCGCCTGGCGGCGCGGACGGTCGCCGAGCGGATCGCCGAGGAACTCCACAGCGAACCGGGTGACACCGTCGGCTATACCGTCCGTTTCACCGACCAGGTGTCCGAGGGCACCCTCGTCAAGCTGATGACCGACGGCATTCTGCTGGCGGAGATCCAGCGCGACAAGATGCTGCGCCGCTACGACACCCTGATCATCGACGAGGCCCACGAACGCAGCCTCAACATCGATTTCATCCTCGGATATCTGCGTCAGCTACTCCCCCGCCGTCCCGACCTCAAGGTCATCATCACCTCGGCCACCATCGATCCCGAGCGGTTCGCCCAGCACTTCGCCGTCGACGGTGTGCCCGCACCTATCGTCGAGGTCTCCGGACGCACGTTCCCCGTAGAGATGCGTTATCGCCCGCTCACGATCGAAGTGGGCGATCAGACCTTCGATCGAGATCCCGTCGACGCGGTGTGTGAGGCGGTCGAAGAACTGTCCGCAGAGGGTGACGGAGACATCCTGGTCTTCCTGTCCGGCGAACGGGAGATTCGTGACACCGCAGATGCTTTGCGTGACAAAAGGTTACGTGGAACCGAGATCGTCCCCCTCTACGCCCGCCTGTCCGCGGCGGAGCAGCACAGGGTGTTCAGCGCCCACACCGGTCGACGGGTGGTCCTGTCGACCAACGTGGCCGAAACCTCGCTCACGGTGCCGGGCATCCGCTACGTGGTGGACCCGGGAACTGCCCGCATCTCCCGATACTCGGTGCGCACCAAGGTTCAGCGCCTCCCGATCGAGCCGGTCTCCCAGGCCTCGGCCCGCCAGCGCTCCGGGCGTTGCGGCCGGGTCGCCGAGGGTATCTGCATCCGGCTGTACTCGGAAGAAGACTTCGAATCCCGGCCGGAGTTCACCGAACCGGAGATCCTGCGCACCAACCTTGCCTCCGTGATCCTGCAGTTGACCGCGCTCGGTCTCGGCGACATCGCCACATTCCCCTTCGTGCAACCGCCCGACCCTCGGGCCATCCGCGACGGAATCGGCCTACTCGAAGAACTCGGTGCCATCGAACGCGCGCCGCAGGGCGAACTACCCACGCTCACGGCGGTCGGGCGCGAACTCGCGCAGATTCCGGTCGACCCGCGGATGGCGAGGATGCTCGTCGAGGCCCACCGGAACGGGTGTCTCGCCGAAGTGCTCGTCATCGTCTCGGCGCTCTCGATCCAGGACGTGCGCGAGCGGCCCGCCGAATTCCAGCAGGCCGCCGATGAGAAGCACGCCCGCTTCAACGTGGAGAACTCCGACTTCCTCGCATACCTCCAGCTGTGGAAATACCTCCGCGAACAACGCAATGACCTGTCTTCCAACCAGTTCCGAAAGATGTGCCGCAACGAGTTCCTGCACTGGCTCCGCATCCGGGAATGGCAGGATCTACACGGTCAGCTCCGCCAGATCACGCGCGGGCTCGGGTGGGAGGTCACCGACACCGCCGCGAGCGAGGCCTCGATCCACCAATCCCTCCTGGCCGGTCTGTTGTCCCACATCGGTCTTCGCGAGGGTGACAAACGTGACTTCCTCGGCGCCCGGGGCAGCCGGTTCGCGATCTTTCCCGGATCGAGCCTGTTCAAGAAGCCCCCGCGCTGGGTGATGGCCGCGGAACTCGTGGAGACGTCGCGGTTATGGGCCCGGATGTCCGCCGGAATCGAACCCGAATGGGCCGAGAAGCTCGCCCCTCACCTGATCAAACGCACGTACTCGGAACCACATTGGTCTTCGAAACGCGGATCCGCCATGGCCTACGAGAGGGTCACGCTCTACGGGGTTCCCCTCGTCGCGCGGCGAGAGGTCACCTACAGCTCCATCGACCCCGAGACGTCTCGAGAGCTCTTCATCCGCCATGCACTCGTGCAGGGCGAATGGCACACCCAGCACAAGTTCTTTCACGACAACCGTGCGCTTCTCGAGGATGTCGAAGAGCTCGAGCATCGCGCCCGGCGACGCGACATCCTCGTCGACGACGACACCCTGTACGACTTCTACGATCAGCGGGTGGGCGCCGAGGCCGTGTCCGCACGCCACTTCGATTCGTGGTGGAAGGTGACGCGCCGTAAGACGCCCGACCTGCTCACTTTCACCCAATCGACGGTGGTCAACGCGGATTCCGCCGTGGTGCTCGGCGGTGAGTACCCGGATGCCTGGCGCCAGGGCGAGATCCAATTCCCGCTCACGTATCAGTTCGAGCCCGGCAAGGAGGAAGACGGCGTCACAGCCCGCATCCCGGTCGCTCTCCTGGCGGGGGTGCGGCCGGTGGGATTCGACTGGCTGGTACCCGGAATGCGGGTGGAGCTGGTGACCGCGCTGATCAAGACTCTTCCCAAGACGGTTCGCCGACAGGTCGTCCCCGCACCGGACTTCGCCGCCGCAGCTCTCGCCGCGGTGAAACCTCGCTCCGAACCACTCGTCACGGCGATGGCGCGCGAGCTGTCCCGCCTCGGTGCGTGTCGTATCGACCCCAAGGATTTCGACGTCACCGCACTCCCCGACCATCTCCGGATGACGTTCGCGGCCGTCGACGAAGGCGGGAAGGTCCTCGGGCGCAGCAAGGATCTGGCGGGCCTGCGCGCAGCGCTGGCACCACGCGTGCAAGTGGAGGTCGCGAAGGCCGCATCCAATGCGGAACGGCCGCCGGCGCTCACGTGGACGATGAAGACACTGGGTGCTCTCGATGCCACCGTAACGCGCAAGATCGGTGGACAGACGGTCACCGGTTATCCCGCTCTGGTGCCGGAAGGTGACGGTGTCGCCGTCCGTGTACTCAGTACGCCGGCCGCTCAACGCGCCGCGATGCTCGCGGGCACACGGCGCCTCCTACTCGCGGCTGTTCCCACACAGGCCAAGACGCTCATCTCAGGACTGAGCAATGCCCAGCGTCTCGCGCTGGGCCAGAACCCCGATGGCAGTCTCGACGCCCTCATCGACGATTGCCGCGCCGCTGCGGCGAACCAGTTGATCGCGACCCAGGGAACAACAGTGCACACGCCGCAGGAGTTCGATGCACTCGTCGCGAAGGCGCGGTCGCAGTTGGCGCGGGAAGTGGCGGTGCTCCTCCGGCAGGTCGCACCGATCCTCGAAGAAGATCATCGACTCTCCGTCATCCTCGAACGATCCGGCGGCGAGCCGTTCGACGACGTGCGGGAACAGCGGGCATCGCTGTTGTTCCCCGGTTTCGTGACCGACACCGGCACCACCCGTCTGCGCGAGCTTCCGCGCTACCTTGCGGCTGCCGTTGCCCGCCTCCAGGCGCTTCCCGGGAGTGCGCTTCGGGACCGGAAGGGAATGGACGTGCTGGACCGCATCTATGCGGCGTACGACCGCATGCTGTCGGGACTACCGGAGGAACGTCACCATTCGCCCGAGGTCGATGCGATTCACTGGATGATCGAAGAACTTCGCGTCAGTCTCTTCGCGCAGACGCTCGGAACGCCCACCCCGGTATCGGAGAAGCGCGTCCTCGCCGCGATTGCCAAAGTTCGCTGACAGCGCGCAGGTCAGGCCTCGTCGAGGGACTCGCGATGCGCCCGCAACTCCTTGATCTCACGCTCGAAGTCTTCTGCGGAGCTGAACGACCGGTACACGGAGGCGAAGCGAAGGTACGCCACCTCGTCCAGGTCGCGTAGCGGTCCGAGTATGGCGAGCCCGACCTCGTTGCTGGGGATCTCGGCTGATCCTGATGCGCGAACAGCATCTTCGACCTGTTGCGCAAGGAGATTCAACGCATCGTTGTCGACCTGCCGGCCCTGGCAGGCACGGCGTACTCCCTGCACCACCTTTTCCCGGCTGAACGGCTCGGTGACCCCACTCCTCTTCACCACAGACAACACAGCAGTCTCGACGGTGGTGAACCTGCGGCCACACTCGGGGCACGAGCGGCGCCTCCGAATGGCCTGCCCTTCGTCCGCTTCACGCGAATCGACCACACGCGAATCGGGGTGCCGGCAGAACGGGCAGTGCATGGCGATTCCTTCGTCGTAGCCGTCGTGGTCGCGACTGCGCGCCTCCCCTGACAGCGAACCGGCGAATGCGGATTCACGCTGCGGATGCACGATCTCGTCTCGACCACTGGAAGTGGTGGAACTGACAGCATCCGAGACTACTCGTTCGCGTGAAAAGACGATCATGCAGCGCCACCACGATCAGCGAGATGCGATCGAAGGAACGATCAGGCTCTGGCCGGGGTACACGGCCGAGTTCGACATGGCGTTGAGCCTCATGATGTGGTCGATCACCTGTTCAGCGGGCAAGTCCGGTGAGAGGCGGGCGGCCACCGCAGCGAGGCTGTCGCCGGACTCGACCTGAATCACCTCCGTGGCCCCCGACGCTCCGGGCCCATCCGTGGTCGCGAGCTGCGCGATCCCGAGTAGCCCGCACAACACCGCCGCCGTGATCACGACGGAAGCGAGGACCATTCGCCAGCTCACGTCTACGGTGTCCCGCTCGTGGTCGGCTCGGGAGACTCCCACGTAGGAGCCGCGGTGCGTGACCGATCCGGGCGCCGGACGCCGGACGTCCCGATCGGTCCTCGGGACCACGCGCCGACGCGGGGTGGTGCGAGACGACCCTCCCATGCCAGCCCGGCCCAGTGCTGCCTGCTGTTCGACAAGTGCCTGCCGAGGGAGAACTGCGTTGCTCATCGGAACCTCCGGTGGTCTGTCGGATCGATCATGCCAGGTGTTCGATCACGCGTTCGAAAGAACACATGTTCGATTTCTACCACGACCCTCCGACAAAGTCTTCGATTCCGACGACACGTGTCGAACAGATGTTTGAAACTGCGCGAGAAGCGGACTAGATTCCTGTCATACGGCACAGCAGCCACACAGGACCCATACCGCACAGAGCACTACCTCGCGGAATTTACACAGACGGAGGCACCTCGCCATGAAGGACGACAGCTCGACCGATGGTTCGACTCCACACGGGAGCGGTGGGGCCACCGCCGGGTTGACCGACCGGCAGCGGCGGGTCCTCGAGGTGATCCGCACCTCGGTCAACGAACGCGGCTACCCACCCAGCATTCGTGAGATCGGCGACGCGGTGGGCCTCACGTCCACGTCCTCCGTTGCCCATCAGTTACGGACCCTCGAGCGCAAGGGTTTCCTCCGCCGCGACCCCAATCGTCCGCGCGCCGTCGACGTGCGCGGCCTCGAAGAGGTAGCTGCCGGGGCCGCGGCGAACGCCCGGGCAGTCGCCGGACGGATCGGGACCGTTGCCCTCGCTGGATCCGGCGAGGCAACATTGCCCGAACCGACCTTCGTCCCGGTCCTCGGCCGCATCGCGGCGGGCGGCCCGATTCTCGCCGAAGAAGCCATCGAAGACGTCTTCCCCTTGCCCCGCGAACTTGTCGGTCAGGGCTCGCTGTTCCTGCTGAAGGTCGTCGGCGAATCGATGATCGATGCGGCGATCTGTGACGGCGACTGGGTGGTGGTCCGTCAGCAGAACGTAGCGGAGAACGGCGACATCGTCGCCGCCATGATCGACGGCGAGGCCACGGTGAAGACGTTCAAACGCACCGAGAACGAGGTGTGGCTGATGCCGCACAACGCCCTCTTCGATCCCATTCCCGGCAACGACGCGGTCATCCTGGGAAAGGTCGTCACCGTAATGCGGAAGATCTGACAGCAGGCGCTCACACGGAAAGAGCCCGCGGCATTGCCGCGGGCTCTTATTCGCTTCGCTTTGTGCGGCGACGTCTCAGAGGTTGAGACCGCGACCGATGATCTCTTTCATGATTTCCGTCGTTCCACCGTAGATGGTCTGCACACGAGAATCCATGTACGCCTTGGCGATCGGGTATTCCTTCATGTAGCCGTAGCCGCCGTGGAGTTGCAGGCAACGGTCGATGAGCCGAACCTGAGCCTCCGTGGTCCACCACTTGGCCATGGCAGCTTCCTGCACGGACAGCTTCTCGTCGTTGAGGAGCTCGATGAACTTGTCGACCATGATGCGGGCCGCCGTGGTCTCGGTCGCGAGTTCGGCGAGCACGAACCGCGTGTTCTGGAAGCTTCCGATCGACTTGCCGAACGCCTTGCGGTCGCGGCAGTACTGGATCGTCATGTCGAGCGCGGACTCCATGGCGGCAGCCGCGACCACAGCGATCGAGAGGCGTTCCTGCGGAAGGTTCTTCATCAGGTAGATGAAGCCCATCCCCTCTTCGCCAAGAAGGTTGGCGGCAGGGACGCGCACGTCGGTGAAGCTCAACTCCGCGGTGTCCTGAGCCTTCATCCCGATCTTGTCGAGGTTGCGACCGCGTTCGAAACCTTCCATGCCACGCTCGACCACCAGGATGCTGAATCCCTGTGCACCCTTGTCGGGGTCGGTGCAGGCAACCACGAGCACGAGGTCTGCATTGATACCGTTCGTGATGAACGTCTTGGATCCGTTGAGCACCCAGTCGTCGCCGTCGCGCACGGCGCGTGTCTTGATGCCCTGCAGGTCGCTGCCGGTACCGGGCTCGGTCATGG
>NZ_JBAQEO010000847.1:0-2865 GCF_049286785.1 Rhodococcus sp. (in: high G+C Gram-positive bacteria)
GGTCAGGACACTGACGCCCTGGGCTGAGGACACCACTTCTACAAGGCAGAGTGCATCGCCGACGGCGTCCCGTTCCGCAAGGGCCCGCCGCGCACTGTCAGCGACGGCGAGGAGGCGACCTCGGCCTGAAGTTGTTCTTCCCGTTCCAGGTCCCACGGTGCGATGTCGCCGCGCACGCTCCGTGCCATGGCCGTTCCCTCACTCCAGACGAAGGCAACGGGCACCGCCACAACCATGGCTACCACGGCGACTCCGGCATCGAAGGCAAGGCGTACGGCGCCGAGTGCACTGGCCATCGTTTCGGTAACAGCCATCAGGTCCTTCTCCGTTTCTCCGAGGGCCGCACCGGGAAGGAACCCGACCAATGCCGCCAACGGCGGTGCTGCGCCTGTGAATCAATGGTTACTTATGAATCAGTGGTTACTTAGCGAACGTTACGACAGAGTTTCTCCTACTCGCGAGTAAGAGAACAGGCGGCCGGTTTTCACTTTTGCACCACGCTCGAGGTGACGCTGGTCCTCGTCGCTGCCAGTGTCCCGGGGATGGTGTAGAGGATGGCGAAGACGATCAGTTGACCGCCGCGGAACGGCGGCGATTCTCGGAAGCGCTGCGGGCGATTCAGCTTGTCATGCTCGAGATCAACCTGGAGCCCGACACTGCCCAGGAGTTTGCGGCGCTGGCCGCCGAGTACGACACCACGGTCAGCGCACTCATTGCGGATCGTGTTGCACCGTTTCCTGGAAGCCCTCGGCCGCTACGAACACCCGATGCTCCGCGAGGCCGAGCGGACCGGACTGTCCGACCGGGTCGACGTGATGGTCAACCCCTCCAGCAAGCAACGGATCTGGGCACCTCGCCGGCCTATACGGCGACACGCTCAACACCGCCTTGCTCCGCGTCGCGCTACGGCGCCAGCTCGACGAGCCCGGTGACCTCACCGGGGACCTGGAAACCATCGCCCCACGAGATCTATCCGGCCAGAGCGAATGTGCACTTCGACGCCCCGCTGCGCGACAAGCTCGACGGGTTGGCCGCTCGGGTCGGGTCCGATCGCGCCGAGTTGATGCGTCTGGCCGCGAAGCGTGAGCTCGAGGATCCAGGCTTGATCGAACAAGCCGTGAACGACGACGAGATCTTCCGCAGTGAGAAGCACAAGAAGATACTCATGGCCCGCCACGCACGCCGCCAGACGCATCGCCACACGCAGCCGCCCAGCTGATCGCACCGGATATCCCCTCGGCATCAAACGAACTCACTGGTCAGCAAGCTGGCCGATTCGTGGCAGGAGTGTCCCGTTCCGATGTACCCGCCTCCGGCGGTTACTAGGACACCTGCGGTGGCCCTGATTCGAACTCCGCTGCGCTCCGCGCTCTGTTGAAGAACATCGTTCTTTTGACCTGCTGGTCGTTCCGATTCTGATCGACGGCGGCCGGGGAACAACCCCTGGCGGCGCAAGCGCCGGCACAAGGCTCCGAGAACTTTCCCAACCCACTCGCTTCGCTCGCAGAGAAACTTCTCGGCCCAGGGGTTGCACCCCATCCTGATACCGCCGATCCGACTCTCCCTTGCCAGCAGGGCAAAAAGAACGATCGGGCCGCGCGAGTGGTCCGGCATCGCAGGAGAGGTCACTGACATATGCGCACACCATCATCCATCGACCGCCGACAGATCCGGGACCACGGCGTCTTCGAAGAGATCTACTCCCGCGAGCTGACCCGACTGGCCGCGGTCGGCGTCGCCAATCCCGAGGTGATCTCGACCGGCGGCAACTGTTACGCCCTCACCGGCGATGCCGGTTACGCACCCGATGGCCGGTCGATCTACCTCCTCGCCACCACCAACGGCGATCCCGCTCTGACCACCGAGACGCCCGTCACGAGCTGGGCTGTCGGCCTGTATGAGACCCAGGGTGACTCGGTCGCTCTGGCAATGGGCGAGGCCAGTGTCGAGGCACTCGCAGACTCCCCCGATCCACTCGGCTGCGCGGTCACCCGCGCCCGCACGGCACTGCACCAGTACGCCGGCGAGGCCCCGGACGGGAAGTCCGCTCTCATCGGAGATCAGGGCTTGACCTGGGTCCCCGCGTAACACACATCCATTACCGAAGGAGAACGGAAAACAATGTCGAAGAACATCTTCCAGGCCGGCGACCGGGTCATCATCGACCCCTGGTCGCGACCAAGGATATGAAGGGGCGCGTTTTCGAGGTGGTGCGCCGGTTGAAGGTGAACTATGAGCTCAAGCCGCTCGACGGTGTCGGCCCCGGGGTGAGGGCGCAGCCGGAGGTGCTGATGCCCGCGCCCGAGGAACTGCTGGCGAAGCCGATCGTCGTGGTCGCGCCCTTATCGCTTGGCTCCATCGCCGCCGCCAGCGCGCAGGTGGCCGAAGTCTGACACAGGATCAGCCCGCTAGTGCGGTGCATGGCGGGCACATCCTGACGGGCCACATACCGATCCGTCGCACAATGAGCCCACCCGGCAGCAGCTATCTGCCCGGTGTGCTCGCCCAATTAGGAAGGGAGAGCGACCACCATGACCGATCCGAGACACCAACTCCCCCAGCTCGACCTCTTCACCCCGTGCGCCGTCCACGCCTGCGACGTCCCAGTCGTCGAACCCGGTGACGTGTGCACCGGATGTCAGGACGCCTTCGGTCACATGCTGCAACCCCGACCCACCGCACCGTGCGTATCACCGCAGTTCGAGCCCGCGCACTCCGCCGGCATCCCGGAGCGGAACAGGCCGAGCCCCACCGCCGGCGCCAGCGAGCCCACGCGGAGGGCAAATCAGACGTGTTGGCTGTGCGAGCAACGCCGGACCTGCAAGACGGTGCGTGGCCGTTGGGAATGTCGAGTGTGCACCCGCG
>NZ_JBAQEO010000848.1:0-1660 GCF_049286785.1 Rhodococcus sp. (in: high G+C Gram-positive bacteria)
GTTCCATGTCGAGGCGACGTTGAGTTTGACTGCGCAGGATCTCGATGGTGCCCGTCAGCACGATGATCAACCGGTAACCCGCGTCGATCGACTTCGCCACCACACCACTGAAGTTCGCGGTCTTCCCGCTCTGCACATACCCGACGACGAGCCCCTTCGACTGATACGGCTCGGGCCGGGTCGGGTCGGCCAGACGCTGCACCACCTCGGTGGTGGCGACGTCGAGTGTGCCGATCGTCTCGGCGTCCCAGTTCTTGCTTTCGAGCACCCGACGGTAGGCACGCCAGTAGAAGTTGTACTCGTTCCGCCGCTCCGGGGTATACCACGGGGCCCAGGGCTGCGGCGCCGCGATGACCACCGGTCCCCCGTCCCGCGGATACGCCTCGTCGAGGGCGGCGTGGCCCTCGGCGGGGATGCCCAGCAGGTCATAGATCAGCGTTCGACGCTCGTTCGTGTTCGGCGCGGTGGATCCCAACCACGACGCCGCGCTCTCGGCGTCCCACTGGCGCAACCGTGCTCGCAGCGCCGTCCGGACCACGGTTGCGTCCTCGTCGACGAACACGTTCACGACGTCCTCGATCGTGAGCCCGTCCGGATAGCTCTTGCGCAGCCGCGCGTTGACGGGATGCAGCACGTCCTCGGGTGGGAAGCCGTCCCCGAGTTCGCGGGCTATCGCGGTGTAGACCTCGTCGCTCACGGTGTCACCCGTTCCTTCTCTGCGGTCATGGCGGAGAGCAGCACTTCCTGCCACGCCTGCATCTTGTCCTTCTGCCGGGCGCTGTGCCGGACGCCCTCGAACATCTCGCTCGTGAGCAGGAAGAGCAGCGACTTGAGCACGGCTGCGTCGGTGGGGTCGAGGCTGCGCCGGCCGAGAAGGTCGCGTCGGAAACGCGCGTTGAGCCACAGTGTCCGGGTCTCGAGATTGACCTCGAAGAATCTGTCCCGCGCCAGCGACCGCCACCCGATCGACACCGGATCGTCACCGACGGTGAATTCCAATGCATCGCTGAAGGAGTCGAGCACGTCCTCGGGCAGTCCCGACGCCGGTTCGACAACACTGATCGGCCGTGGCTGCCGCTTGCGGGCCGACCGCATCACTGCCTCGGCGTCGGCCAGATACGACTGGAAGGTGCCGTCGCCGTCGGCGAAGACAGCCTGGCCGAGGGCGGCCGACGCGCTCGCGTCGAGTGTCACCTCGGACTTCTCGGGATTGATGGTGAAGTGCCGCATCAATTCGGCGTCGAGGTCGATCGCGATTCGCGCGAGAGCGTAGTCGGGACGGCCCCGGACGACGCCGTTCCAGCCGCCGGCCTGCAGCAGCCGGTCGTGGCGATAGACGTACAGCCCCTGGTGCTCGCGGCCCGGGACGCCGTGCAGCCGGAACTCCGGCGCGCTGCTGCGGGCCGGCCACACGTGTGCCTGGGCGGTGGCCGACGACCCGTCGAGTGACAGCGTCAACGGCAGCGGGTACCGGATGTCACCGGGATACGGGTAGCGGAACGGATCGAGCGCATTGACCGTCCTCGGCGCCCCCGCCCGACCGGCCTCGGTGTCGAGGACGTCAACGGTGATGGCGACGCGTCCGGCGTCGATCAGGCGGTGGAACACGACGCCGAGATGACTGCGCACGTCGTTGATGGTCTGCTCGAGCCAGCTGATC
>NZ_JBAQEO010000849.1:0-2371 GCF_049286785.1 Rhodococcus sp. (in: high G+C Gram-positive bacteria)
GCCCATCTCCTTCCGTTCTGCGATCTGATCGGTCGTTCTGGATCGTGTACTGGATTTGCCCGGGCAGTTACCCACGACGGCGTCTCGGTGACCGCGCATTTCGACCCGTCGAATTCGTGCACATATCGATCATCGAACTACTCGCGGGGTAGACTTTTTAATGAGTAGCCAGCCAAGGAGGCCATGAGTGAGCAGCACACCGAAGATGCCTGACACGATCACCGACCCAGTCGACTGGGCTCGACACTACTGGGAACAGCAGGGGCTCGACGGAGATGAACAGCGCTTCCTCGCTTTGACCTCCTTGTTGCGATACCAACGAATCGTCGCAGATTCGGTGGATTCGCAGCTGAAGGCGCACAGCCTGAACATGACTGACTATCTGCTCCTGATGACCCTTCAACTCTCGGATACGGGCACTCGGTTGATTTCCAGCCTCGCCCGCAATCTCTTGGTCCACGCCACAACCGCAACGTTGGCGACGGATCGCCTCGAGCAACGGAAACTGCTGAAGCGCAGCCCACACCCCACCGATCGCCGAGCTACCTGCATCACAATCACCAAGAAGGGGCGCGACCTTGCCAGCGAGGCGACACGAGCGCTCACGACCGTCGACTTCGGTATGCACGGCAGTACGCCCGCGGATGTGACGCAGCTGCGCAGTGCCCTCACCAAAATGCGCCAATCCGCCGGCGACGCATAGCCCTTCGAAGTCGACGATCCGCGCAGTCTGCAGGAATTTCGCACTAGAGCAGCGGATCGAAAGAATCGATCAGCCACTTCCCGTCGAGCCATGCCAATCCGACCCGGACGACGCTCTGTGTTTGCGACGGTGTCTCCTGGTCGGCGGCACTCGCCGCTTGGTTGATGTACACGAGCACCGACGCCTGGTCCGTTGAGACCGATTCCACCGCGGCACCTGCCGAAACAGCGTCCATCGCAACATTCTTTTCGGCCGCGGCGGGGCCTACGACCTCGTCGGCAAGTTTCGTGTACGTGGTCAGAAAGTCACCGGTCAGCCTGCTCTCCGCGTTCGCGACGTCTTCGTCGAAGGTATCCGGCTTGTACGACAGCACGGCCTCCGCACCGTCGGCTGCGATTTCAGCAACAGAATTGCGCGCATCGGCCACACGCTGATCTTCCGCACGAACCACGAACACCTGCACGCAGATCAGCGCAATCAGCGGAAGCAGAGCACTCGCTGCAACTGCCCCCGACAGAAGCCGGTTACTCGGCGCTCTGTGCGCTTGCGGGCCCACGGCGAACCCGAGTAGCTGCGAACCGAGTGTGTAACTCTTTCTTCGCCGCGCAATAAGACTGTTCCAGACAACGAATCCCACCGCCGCCACGCAGAGGACGGCAAGCGCAACGATGGACCAAGTGGGAAATCCGATCAGCCAGGCGATTATCGTCACGGCCACAACGACCACGACCGGTCGGCCCACATCGACGAAGGCCGCTGCTACACGTTCGAGCATGGACGGAACTGGCCGGTCGGCAGAACCATCGCGTTCCGCAGCGGGCCTGTCGACGACCCCGCCGGCACCGTCGACGTGAACATCCTTCGGCGAGTCGCTCATTGTACGAACCCTACTTTCGCAAGTTTCAGTTGACCGTCGACCGTGGCGACGTCAACGCGAATCTGGTACTGCTTCGACTGCGGGGCACCCGAACCGCCGGCCTCACCGGTCTGCACGGTCGGACTTTGCGGATCCGGTTGCACCGGCTCCGGCGACGGCGAGGGACTTTCGACCGTGGTCTCAGAAGATGCCGCCAGCAGAACGGTCGTACTGCCGTCATCGTTTCGGGTTTCAATCCCCGCTTCGTCGACATGTCCCGTCACCACGCCCGCCGACGCGGCGATCGTGTCGTGCACGGCCTTCTTCCTCATTTGGAAATCGTCGTACCACTGCCCCGTGGAGTCCGCGACAATCCGATCGACGTAGCCCTGGGCATCCGCGCGGTCTGTCGATATCAGCTGTTCCACTGCACCCCGCGCGAAGTCCAGAACCTGCTCTTCCCTGGCGATGGAATCACTGACCTCACGATGCTGCAGGCTCAGCCAGATCCCGCTCGCGGCGCCCATCACACAGAACAGAAGCAAAAGGCTGACCGTGACCCGGTATGCCCAAGGGCGCGATTCGGGCTCGGAGGATGGCGCTTCGGCGGGGCCGTCTTCGTCGTGATCCGAGTTGACTTGCTCGGAGCCAGCCGAGTTCAGTTCGTCATCGGCGGCTCGCTTGGCGGCTTCTGCCGCTGCCGTAGCAGCAGCACGCGCCTCCCGTGCCTTCAATCGCAGATGCTCCGCATCACTTCCAGGCCTATCGGCGTCCTGGCCGGGCGCGGCCTCTCGGCGACCACGGCCGCCGAT
>NZ_JBAQEO010000850.1:0-2108 GCF_049286785.1 Rhodococcus sp. (in: high G+C Gram-positive bacteria)
ATCGTTTTCCACCACGCGTCGGGGGCCGAAGTGCGCACTACGGCCGAGGGGTTCCAGCACACCGCGCGTATGCACCCGGATCGAACCGCGTTGCGGACTCCCGGCGGCCTTCAGGAGGTCACCTGGCGCGAATACGCACAGCGGGTCGAGGCGATCGCCAGTGGGCTGGCCGGACTGGGCGTTCGGCGCGGCGACACCGTCGGTCTCATGCTGACCGGCCGGAGTTCCACCTCGTCGACACGGCGATCGTGCATCTGGGGGCGATTCCGTTCTCGGTGTCCAACACCAGTGCGCCAGAGCAACTCGAATACCTGTTCACCAACGCCGGCAACAAGGTGGTCGTCACCGAGCAGGTGTTCGTGTCGGCGATCACAGCGTCGGGCGTGCCGTTCGAGCACATCATCACCGTGGACGGCCCGGCGCAGGGAGCGATCGAGTTGAGTGAGGTCGAAGCGAACCCGGACGAGGACTTCGACTATGAGGCGTCGTGGCGCGCGGTCGGACCCGACGATCTGGTCACCCTCATCTACACCTCGGGCACCACCGGCCCGCCCAAGGGGGT
The DNA here is from genome assembly GCF_049286785.1 of Rhodococcus sp. (in: high G+C Gram-positive bacteria). Lineage (GTDB taxonomy): Bacteria > Actinomycetota > Actinomycetes > Mycobacteriales > Mycobacteriaceae > Rhodococcus_F. The sequence continues at coordinate 563 of NZ_JBAQEO010000850.1, forward strand.
GGAGATCACACGGCGCAACGTCATCGCGGCCGCCGAGTCCCTGGCTGATCTCGACCTCGGGTTCGAGGACCGGACCATCTCGTATCTGCCGTCCGCGCACATCGCCGACCGGGTCTCGGCGCACGCCGCCAATCTGCTTGGTGGCCTGCAGATCACCTCGGTTGCCGACCCGCGGGATTTCGCCCCGGTGCTGCCGGATGTGCGGCCGACCATGTTCTTGGGGGTGCCGCGGGTTTGGCTGAAGATCAAGGCCGGAATTGAGGCGAAGCTGGCGGAGGAGACCAGTCCGGTCAAGTCGAAACTGGCGGCCTGGTCCCTCGAGGTGGGTGCGCGAGCGGCTAGAGCGGATCTGGCCGGGACACCGCGCGGGCGAGTGCTGCGACTGCAACACCGGATCGCCGACACCCTGGTGCTCGAAGGTGCGGGAGGCCCTGGGCCTCGATCGGGTCAGGATGGCTGGCGACCGGTGATGTCGGGAAAATCGACGACGACGGCAACCTGACCATCGTCGACCGCAAGAAGGAACTCATCATCCATGCGGCCGGAAAGAACCTGGCACCCAACAACATCGAGAACACAATGAAGGCGTCCACGTCGTTGATCAGTCAGGTGGTCGCCATCGGCGACAACAAGCGGTATATCACCGCGCTCGTCGCGCTGGACCCGGATGTGGCCGCGCTGCGGGCCAAAGCCCTGGGCGTGCCCGGGGCCCAGCTCGCGGACCTGGTCACCAACCCGAAGATCGTCGACGAGGTGACACTGGCCGTCAAGTCCGGTAACGCCACCTTGCCCCGCGTCGAGCAGGTCAAACGGTTCACCATTGTGCCGTCGACCTGGGATCCGGACGGAGACGAGCTGACGCCGACGATGAAATTTCGGCGCAAGCCGATCGCGAGCAAGTACGCAGACACAATCGTCGACCTGTACGCAGACCAACCAGGTGCGGGGGTGATCGACATGGGTTGACCGAGTCCGGCGGTTCGTCTCGGCCGCTCAGGATCGATTGAGAGACGGCCCAATCGAGCGCATAACTATGCGCAATTTCCTTACGCAAACGGTCAGCTGTCGGTGGTGAGCAGGTCAGCGAGGTTGTCCAGGCTTGCCCGCGCCGTGCGCGAGTACGCCTTCGCGACGATGGGGTCCGCCAGCTTGCCGAAGACCCCTCCGAAACCACTTTCGCTGTCGACCCGATAGGTGAACAGAGTGCCGCCGTCGACCTCCTCGAGCCTCGCCTTCGCGGTAAAATCGATCTTGCCCTCCACCGACGTGAACGTGGCCCCGTTCGCCGGCTGGTACTCGACGAATTCCGTCACCATTCGAACCGCTTACCCAGGATTCGGGTTACCCCGCGCCACCGGGTGCCCACCTCGAGCTGCGCGGTGTAGACGAAGGATGTCTCACCAGTCCGCTGCCCAGAAACGGTCGAATGTGAGATCACTCGGAGAAGTGCATAACCATGCGGCGCCGCCCGTCTGGTGGGTGCGAAGTGTCGGCGCCTGGGCAACTTCAGTCTTTCGAGGGTCTAACGACCAGTGACATTGTGGGC
>NZ_JBAQEO010000851.1:0-2243 GCF_049286785.1 Rhodococcus sp. (in: high G+C Gram-positive bacteria)
ACGGAGCGGACGTACGTGGGCGGGCTCTCCTGTTCGCTGCGGACGCACCCGGGGCCCCGGATGTGGACGGTCACATCGCCACCGTCACCGACATCGATTCCGGCTTCACCGCATGGCCCCGTCCACCGAGGACACGCGGATACAAGACACGTTCACTTCGAGGGATACTACGACTGCCGGATCCCGCTCCGATGGCTGCCCACACCCGCGCGGTGTACCCGAACCCGGTCGCGTAACCTCCCGGCATTCCGCTCGAGTCGATTCTTACACATGACATTCCGATCGCCGGCGTCTACCGTTCCGGAGATCTACGGGTCCTTCCGCGGACCAAATCTCCCTCCCGACGGCTGACCTGACGATGCCGTCCTCCGATCCAGGTGGTGCAACATGATCGAAGTCCGCTCCGTATCCAAACGATTCGGCAAGAAAGCACGAGCAGTCGAGGTACTCCACGACATCGATTTCTCGGTGGGCACCGGTGAGATCGCCGCAGTGATCGGGCAGAGCGGTGCAGGCAAGACCACACTCTCCCGCATCATCAGTCTCCTGGAACGGCCGTCCGAGGGACAGATCCTTCTCGACGGTACGGATGTATCGGGCCTGACCGAACGTAGGCTCCGGGAGCAGCGTAAGGCGATCGGGACGATCTTCCAGGCGTCGAGCCTCCTCGCCCGGCGCACCGCCGCCGAGAATGTCGCGCTGCCGCTCGAGTTCGCCGGAGTCGGGCGCGCCGAACGTAGGGAACGAGTGCAGGATCTACTCGCGCGGGTCGGACTGTCCGACAAGGCGGATCTCTACCCGAGGCAGCTGTCGGGAGGCCAGCGGCAGCGCGTCGGAATCGCGCGTTCACTCGCACTCGCCCCCAAGGTCCTCGTGTCCGACGAAGCGACGTCCGGACTCGACCCGAATACCACCAAGTCCATACTGGCTCTGCTCCGGGAGCTGAGAGACGATCTCGGCCTGACGATCGTCCTGATCACACACGAAATGGATGTCGTGCGGCAGGTGGCGGACGTCGTCACCGTCCTCGACGCGGGCCGGGTGGTGGAGTCCGGTCCGGTGATCGACCTCGTGCGGGATCCGCAATCGGAGCTCGGCGTCGGCCTACTCCCCGACCGGTCCCACATCGCCGCCGAGGATCGTGATGTGCTCTGGCACGTCACCTACGGTTCCGACGCGGTCCCGACGAACTGGATCGAACTGCTCGGCAAGGCCTCGGGTAGATCGATCGGGGTGCTGTCCGGGACGGTGGAATCGGTCGGGGGACGCCCCGCAGGACGGGTCACCATTTCCGTCACGGGCGAAGACCCGTCGATCGGCAGCCTCCTGTCGAGTTGGGGTCTGCACGGAGTCCGGGTGGCCGGCGCGTCGACAGTTTCCGACGCCGGCGCGACCGCGGGAGCGGCGGCATGAGCGCGGGCGCGATCCTCGCCATCTCGACGCCCATAGACGAGCTTCCCGAACTCTTCCTCCCCGCGTTGCAGCAGACGGTGCAGATGGTCGGGATCACGGTGATCCTGGCCATCCTCCTGGGCACACCGCTGGCAGTGATCCTGCACAACACGGCACCCCGCGGCCTCTTCCCGAATCCTGCCCTCAACTCTGTCGTCGGATGGGTGGTCAACCTCGGACGTTCACTCCCCTTCCTCGTACTGATGGCCGCGATCATTCCCTTCACACGTTTCGTCGTCGGCACCTCGCTCGGTGTACAGGCGGCCGCAGTGCCGATGACACTGGCGGCGACACCGTACGTCGCCCGACTGATCGAGAATTCGCTGCGCGATGTGCCCCCCGAAGTGGTCGAAGTGGGCCGAGCATCGGCAGGATCCAATTTCCAGATCGTCCGCAAAGTACAACTGTCCGAAGCCGTTCCCACCATCATCGGCGCCCTCACGATCGCCTTGATCGGAATCCTCGACATGTCGGCGATCGCCGGTGCGGTCGGCGCCGGCGGAATCGGCAACCTTGCCATTGCATACGGCTACAACAGGTTCGACAACACGGTGATGATCACGACGGTCATCGCACTGGTTGTACTCGTCCAGGTGATCCAACTGGTCGGCGACCTGGCAGCCCGCCTAACCAACAGACGCTGAAACTCCCTTCACACCAACACAGATCAAAGGAATTCGATGACTACAAGAATCCGCCGGGGAAAGCGCGCCCGCACTGTGGCGACAGGCGGAATTACCACCGCATTGGTCCTGCTCCTGACCGCCTGCGGTGCGTCCGGGAGTATCGAC
>NZ_JBAQEO010000852.1:0-1680 GCF_049286785.1 Rhodococcus sp. (in: high G+C Gram-positive bacteria)
GCCGGATGCTCGAGCAGGAAATCGTTGAGTTTCTCGGCGATGGCCGCTTCGACGATGCCCTTCACCTCGGACGAAACCAGCTTGTCCTTGGTCTGCGACGAGAATTTCGGGTCCGGTACCTTGACCGACAGGACACAGGTCAAGCCTTCGCGAATGTCCTCACCTGCAGTCTCGACCTTGGCCTTTTTGGCCAGGCCCTCCTTTTCCATGTACTGGTTCAGCGTACGCGTCAGGCCAGCCCGAAAGCCTGCCAGATGGGTACCGCCATCGCGCTGAGGAATGTTGTTGGTGAAACAGAACATCGTCTCCTGATAGGAGTCATTCCACTGGATCGCGACCTCGACACCCACATCGCCGCGCTGGTCCAGAAAATGAAATACGGTCGGATGCAGTGGGGTCTTGTTGCGGTTCAGGTGCTGGACAAACGAGCTGATGCCGCCAACGTACTCGAACACTTCATGCCGGTCCTCGCGCTCGTCGTTGAGCTCGATGCGCACCCCGGAGTTCAGGAACGACAACTCGCGCAGACGCTTGGCCAGAATGTCGTAGTGGAACTCCATGTCGGCAAACACATTGGGGCTGGGCCGAAAATAGACCCAGGTACCGGTCGTGTCAGCGTCCCCCACAATCGCCAATGGAGCCTGCGGTTCGCCGTCGCGATAAATCTGCTCGTGCAGCTTGCCATCACGGCGAATAACCAGCTTTAGGTATTCAGAGAGGGCATTTACGACCGAGACGCCAACACCATGCAAGCCGCCAGAAATCTTGTACGAGTTGTCGTCGAACTTCCCCCCGGCGTGCAGCGTGGTCATGATTACCTCGGCCGCAGAGCACCCTTCCTCGGCGTGGATGTCCACCGGAATACCGCGGCCATCGTCCTCGACGCTGATCCCACCGTCACTGTGGATCATCACCGTCACGTTCGTGCAGTGCCCGGCCAGCGCCTCGTCGATGGCGTTGTCGACCACCTCGAAGACCATGTGGTGCAAGCCGGTCCCGTCATCGGTATCACCGATATACATGCCGGGGCGCTTACGCACAGCGTCCAGGCCTTTCAACACCTTGATGCTGGATGAGTCGTAAACGTTTGCGTCAGTCATAGGAGTCTCAAGAAGGTGCCTGCACCAGAGTTCCGCGTTCCACGTGAAACACGGAGGCGACGTCGGCGGTAAGTTCGGCGTGCATGACCGGGGATGTGACGAAGCGTTGCAGTTGATGGCCCGCCAACGCCGCGAGAACCGCGCTCAAATGTCGGCCATCCAGTTCGGCGGCCAAGTCGTCAAAAAAAATGATGGGCTCTGACTCCGGCCTGCACCGCAACAAGTCCTCGAGCTGCGCAAGGCGAAAGACCAAATAGAGCAGCTTGACCTGTCCGGACGACAGGTGCTCCAGCCCGAGCCGCTGCTCGGTGCGCACCAGCAAGTTCGCCCGATGTGGCCCACCCGAAGTGTACCCAAGACCACGATCCCTGTGTTCAGTTTCAGCCCAGTGGTCAGACAAGGTCTGACCGTCACGCCACCCGCGCTGCACTTCAAGCCTTACGCCAAAATCGACATCCAGGCGCGCGCAAAATCTCTCGACGCCGGCCTGAAGACGCTGAGCGTAAACCTGTCTGCTGGCGCTTACCTGCTCTCCCGCTACGGCCATCGCATCGAGCCATGGCGCTGCCGGCTGCCGGTT
>NZ_JBAQEO010000853.1:0-9348 GCF_049286785.1 Rhodococcus sp. (in: high G+C Gram-positive bacteria)
AAGCTTCGCGCCCTCGTCGATGCCCTTCTTGATGTAGTTGCGCACGCGCGCCCGCTGCGTCTCGGAGATGAGCGGACCGAGCTTCGCCTCGCCCTGGAAGGGGTCGCCGACCGTGTACGTCTCGGCGACCTTGACGGCGAGCTTCGTCGCCTCCTCGAGCCGGCTCTTCGGCACGAGCATGCGCGTGTGCGCGCTGCACGTCTGGCCCGAGTTCATGAAGCAGGCGCCCACGCCCTGGGTGATCGCCTTCTCGAAGTCGGCGTCGTCGAGGATCACGTTCGCCGACTTGCCGCCGAGCTCGAGGGCGACCTTGCTGACCGCCGCACCCGCGACTTCGGCCACACGTGCGCCGGCGCCGGTGGATCCGGTGAACGAGACGAAGTCGACGTCGGGGTGCCCGGCGATCGCCTCGCCGACGACACGGCCCGGGCCGGAGACGAGATTGACGACCCCGGGCGGCAGGTCTGCCTCATGCAGGGCATCAAAGAACGCAAATACCGACAGCGGGGCCTCGTTACTGGGCTTGAGGACGATCGTGCAGCCGGCCGCGACTGCGGGAACCAGCTTGGCGATCACCTGATAGAGCGGGTAGTTCCACGGAGTGATGGCGCCGACGACGCCGTAGGGCTCGCGAAGGATCACCGAGTTGCTGATGCGTTCGGTTTTTTCGGGCTGATCGAGCACCTCCAGGATGCCTTTGGCGACGGCCAGCGGTACCTTGGTCTGGACGCTCTCCGCGATGCGGATCGGTGCGCCCATCTCCGCGGTGATCAGGGCTGCGATAGCGGGCAGGTGGCGTTTGGTCGCCTCGATGATCGAGTCGACCCGCCGGCGTCGCTCGACCAGATCCACGTCCGGGTCCCAGGCGCGGCGGGCGGCGGTGACCGCACGGTCGACGTCGGCGGCAGTCCCGTGCGGGACATGGCCGATCACCTGCTCGGTGGCCGGATTGACCACTTCTATGACTCGGGCGTGCTCTGCGGGGGTGACCCAGGCACCGTCGATGTAGAGCTCGTTGCGTGCGTGCATGATTCGTTTCTCCCGGTCTGTCACAACACGATGCTGGCGCGGACGTCGCGCTTGGTCTGGGCTGCGGCGAACGCGTCGTTGATCTCCTCGAGTGAGTAGGTGGCGGCGGCGAGCCGGGACAGCGGGATCTTGTCCTGCCACTCCTGGAGGAACTGCAGCGCACGGGAGAGGACGTCGGGCTCGTAAAGCGAAACGCCGATCATCGTCTTGTTGGAGAACACGAATCGGGACGGGTCGAACTCGACGGTCTTGCCGAAGTTGATGTTGCCGATCTCGACATAACGTCCGTAGAGGCCGAGCAAGTTGAGCCCCTCGTTGATCGCGGCGGGGATGCCGACGACCTCGACGACGACGTCCGCGCCCCGGCCAGAGGTCAAACCCCGCACCAGCTTGGCGCGGTCCTTGGCCTCGGGCACCTCGGTGAGGTCGATGACGTGGTCGGCACCGAAGGCGGTCGCCAGCTCCAGCCGCTCGGTGACCCCGTCGATGGCGATGACGAGCGAGGCACCGCGAGCCTTGGCGACCGCCACCGCGTAGAGGCCCAGTGCGCCGGCTCCCTGCACGACCACCGTGTCGCCGAAGGTCTGATTCGCCCGTTCCAAGCCGTACATGACCTGTGAGAGTGCGCAATTCGCACCGGAGGCCAGGTCGTCGGACAGCGAATCGGGGACGCGGTACACGACGGCGCCGGCTGGCAGGACGAAGTAGTCGGCGTAGCCGCCGACGAAATACGGTGGTTCGTCGGCCTGTCCCAGCATCGCCATGGACAGGTTTTCGCAGGCGGTACGGTGCCCACGAAGGCACTGGTAGCAGCGGTGACAGGAGAAGAAATAGGGGAAGACCACGCGGTCGTCCTCCGACAGTGTGTGACCGTCGGAATCGGCGGTGACGCCCTCGCCGAGCTGAGCGATGGCGCCGACCATTTCGTGGCCCAGCACCGTCGGGAGCCGGCCGCCGAGACCCCTGGTGTTGAAGGTCCCGTGCCAAGCGTGCAGATCGGAGCCGCAGATGTTGGTGCGCTTGACCTTGATCAGGATCTCACCCGGACCGACGCCGTCGAGAGAGGCTTCGGTGAGAGTGAAAGGCTGGCCAGGAGCGTCGAATCTGGCGATGCGACCGGTGAACATGGGGGTCCTTTCGGGAGGAGGTCGAGATGAGAAGTGGCGGGAGACGATCAGTTCGCCCCGCGGCGTCCGACTTTCGCGGTGAGGACGTAGCCGGCCGACCGGCCCTGGGCGAAGTCAGGCAGTGTGGTGTCGTTGTTGACCAGGAACAGGATGTCGTTGTCGGGGCCGCCGAAGGTCAGCGCCACGCCCCAGCCCTTCTCGACGAGAATCCGGTCGGTGATCTCACCGCCTTCCTCCACCCGGTAGAAGCCGCTCTCGGGACCCTCGGTGAGGGCATTGGCATACCAGACGCCGCCATCGGAGTCGACGGTCATGCCGTCGGGATTGTGGGTCTCGGGCAGTTGGGCCCAGGTGCGGTAGTCGGTGAGGCTGCCGTCCGGCTGCACCTGGAATGCTGAGATCTTGTGCGCAAGGGTCTCCGAGAGCAGCAGGGTGGTGCCGTCCGGGAGCAGTTCCGCGCCGTTCGGAAACAGAACATCGCCCGGCTCGGCCGACACCGTGCCATCCGGGGTGACATGGATCAGGTTGGTGGTTTCGGGGTCGGCGCCGCCGGCCAGATCAAACCCGAAGTTGCCGATGTAGCAGTGGCCGTTCACGACACACATGTCGTTCGCGTCGCCACCGCAGTACTTGGACAAATCGGCGAACTCGGTGATGGTGCCATCGGGATCACGGCGCAGCAGCTTGTGGTCGTGCTGGGAGACGATCAAGATCCCGCCGTCGTCGGTGAAGCCGAGGCCGGATGGCGAGTTGGGAACATCTGCGATCTTCGTCCAGGCGCCGGTTGTCGGGTCCATCGTGATGACGCGCCCGTTGAAGAAGTCGCTCAGGTAGAGGGTGCCATTGTGGAAGCGGGGTGACTCCAGAAAGCCGTGGCCGCTGCTGAGCTTGCTGTAGAAATGGTCGGTGACCATCATTCTCCTCCGGGGGTAGTGATGAGTGTTGAGGTGTAAACGCGATCAGACGTACTCGTTGCGAAGCCGTTTCTTGTCGAATTTCCCGACGCTGGTCTTGGGCAACTCGGTGATGACCTCGAAGCGGTCCGGAACCCAGAACGAGGGGAATCGCTTCTTCAAGAAGAGCTTGAGTTCGTCGGGGGAAACCGTGTCGGACAGGACAACGAAGGCGACGGGCCGCTCGATCCATTTCGGATCCGGCGCGCCGACCACCGAGGCTTCTATGACCTTCGGGTGGGCGATCAGTGCGTTCTCCAGCTCGACCGAGGAGATCCACTCGCCGCCGCTCTTGATCAGGTCCTTGGCGCGGTCGACGATCGTCAGATAGCCGTCCTGGGTCATCGTCGCGATATCGCCAGTGCGGAACCAGCCGTCGGAGAAGCTCCCCGCAGAGCGGGGATCGTTGTAGTACTCGCTGATCACCCACGGTGCCCGGACGAGAACCTCGCCCGGGGTCTTTCCATCCCACGGCGCTTCGGATTCGTCCTCGCGGACCAGCTTGATCTCGACGAGTGGGAGCGGCTGCCCCTGCGTGCTGAAGATCTCGAACCTGGCGTCCTCGTCGAGGTCCTGGTTGGTGGACGTCAGCCCGGAGAAGGTCAGCACGGGGGAGGCCTCGGTCATGCCCCATGCCTGGGTGATGTGGATGCCGTGAGCTTGTTTCCACCATTTCATCTCGACGACGGGAGGTGCCTGACCGCCCAGCCACATCGTGTGCAACGAAGAGACGTCATAGTCGCCGGGGTGCTCCTCCAGTGCGCGGCGGATCAACATACCGACCGTGACTGCCCCGACGAGGACGGTGGGTGCGGCGTCTTCGATGACCTTCAAATAATCCGCACCCACCGGGTGATCGCCGGGCAGGATGATGGTGGCGCCCTGCAGAACACAGGCGAAGGGCATGCCCCAGGAGTTCACATGTGACAGCGGCGTGACCAGCAGGTATCGCTCTTTCTCGCTCACCCCGATGGTGCCGGTGGTGCACAGCCCGAGGGCGTGCAAAACGGTGCTGCGGTGGCTGTAGACCACGCCCTTCGGGTCGCCGGTCGTGCCCGATGAATAACACATCGAAGCTGCGGTGTTCTCGTCCAGATCCGGGTAGTCGTACTCGTCGGAGGCTTCGGCCATCAGGTCGGTGTAGGCGAGTACCGGTACACCCAGTTCAACGTCGGCGGGTGCCTCGCCGTCGAGCACGACGACGGTCCGCACATCGGCGAGCCGACCGGTAAGACGCGCCAGAAGTGGGAGCTGGTCACTGCTGACCAGTAGGACGGTGTCGCCGGCGTGAGCGATGGTGTACGCGATCTGATCGTCGGACAGCCGAGTATTGACGGTGTGCAGAACGGCACCCATACAGGGGACCGCATAGTAGGCGACGAGATGCTCGGCCGTGTTCCAGGCGAGAGTGCCGACGCGGTCGCCGAACGTGACGCCCAGCCCGGCAAGGACGTTCGACAGCTTGCGAGCACGCCGGCCGAGTTCGGTGAAGGTGAAGGCATCGAAGGCGTCGCCGGTGCGGGCGATGATTTCTTTGTGACCGTAGAGACGTTCCGCACGCCACAGCAGAGTCTTGATCTGAAGCGGTACGTCCATCATCAGGCTTTGCACGAGGAGCTCCTTGAGGTGGGGACACTCGATGGAGGGGAGCCGCCGTGGTGACTCCCCTCCATCGGAGATCAGGCCTTGACGAACTCCGGGTAGCCGTTGGCTGCGGAGGTGTTGACCTCTTCGAGGAACGCCGGGAGGCCGGCGGGCCACATGAGCATCTGCACCTTCTTGCCCGGGATGTTGGCGGCCATGTACCAGGACGCGGCGCGGTCGAACAGCGCCATTTCGCAGACCTCGTCGATCTTCTGCTGCCAGACCTGCTCGGCCTCGCGGGTCGCCTCGACCCGCTGGATATCGTTCTTCATCAGGTGATCGAGGAAGTTGACGACCCACTCACCCTGTGCCTCGGCGTTGGTCGGGCCGTTGCAGAAGGCCGACGGGCTCTGGGGGCCGTAGACGAACATCAGATTCGGAAAGCCGGCGGTCGCGGCGCCGAGAGCGGTGTGGGCACCGTCCCTGAACGAGTCGGCGAACGATTCACCCTCGGCATTGCGGATATCGATCTGAGTGATGCCGCCGGTGACCGCGTCGAAGCCGGTCGCCAGTACGATGAGGTCGAACTCGTGCTCGACACCATCGGCTGTGACGATGCCCTTGGTGGTCACATGGTCAATCGGGTTGTTTCGCAGGTTGACCAGGCTGACGTTGTCCTGACTGTAGATCTCGAAGTAATTCTGCTCGAGTGACGGACGCTTGACACCGAAGGGGTGCGGGGGCTCGGTCGGGGCCAGATCCTCCCAGAGATCCTCGCGCGTGATCCGCTTGCGGGTTTCATCGCGCCAGAATCTGTAGAAGGCGCGGTTGCTGTCCTCGTTGAACAAGAGGTCGTTGAAGTTGCCCAGCCACGGCACGAAGCCGCCGATATCCCACAGCCGCTGGAACTCGGCCTCTCGCTCCTCGGGGGTGACGTCGGCGGCGCCTTTGTCGAGGAAGTCGAAGTCGAAGCCGGCGAAGTGGTGGTTGCGCTGCGCCATTCGCTCGGGGTAGGTCTCTTTGTCTTTCGCATTCTCCTCATCGGTCAACTTCCGCTGGCGCATCGGCAGTGCGATCATCGGAGTCCGCTGGAAGACGGTCAGCGCCTCGGCAACCGGGGCGGACTCCTGAGCTACCTGCACACCGGAGGCTCCGGTGCCGATGACAGCGATACGCTTGCCTGCCAGGTCGACACCCTCCTGCGGCCAGCGTGCGGTGTGGTAGCACTCGCCCTTGAAGGTCTCCAGGCCGGGGATCTCTGGAATGTACGGTTTTGAACCGAATCCGGTGCACAGCAGGAAGTAGCGGGCCGAGATGTCCTTGTGTTCGCCGGTCTCGGTGTTCTCGGTGTGCACCAGCCAGCGCTTGGCGTCCTCATTGAACTCCGCGCCGGTAACCTGGGTGTTGAACGAGATGTCCTTGGACAGGTTCAGCTTCTCGTCGACGTGCTTGAAGTAGGCCCGTACCTCGGACCAGTCCGGGTACAGCTCGGAGAAGTTCCAGTCACGCCACAGCTCCTCGTCGGAGAACTGATACATCGGGCCCCACGTGTCCACCCGGGCGCCGGGGTAGCAGTTCCAGTACCAGACACCGCCGAGGCCTCCGGCCGACTCGACCGCGTGCACGTCGTAACCGATCTTGCGCAGTTTGTCGAGCTGATACAGACCCGCGAATCCTGCGCCGACGATCAGTACATCGCGTTGCTCAATGGCCATTTCGAATCTCCTTCGTTCTTGCCGCTGGGGCCGTGAGGACGATCATTGCGACCTGCGACACACCCGAGCCGTTTCATTGCGAGACACCTGCGCCGGATATCTCGCAGAAGGGGAAGCGGACTATTTCAGCTGGTCACGGAGATTTGATCGTGTTGGGTGCGACCCGCCCGTGGCTCGTCCGAACGCGTTACCTGTCTCATACCGAGACACTGATGTGAGATGCAACACCCCTATGCCTCTTCGGGAATGGCAAGCGTCGCCTTCGACGCGGAGCGGTTCGAACGTCTCATCGACCAGCCGTTCGTCGTCGCCGGGGTGCACCGCCACCCGAGCGAGCAGCTGCGCGGTGCATCGCACCCCGTTCTTGCCGCCACGGAACGCCAACAGGCTCCCGACCTGCTCTCGTCGCTATCGGCGTCGGTGTTTCTCGGCTGACGATTGGGGAAGGCGGGAGTGCAGATTGTCCATCAGAGATGTTCTGGTGCAATGGATTGGGCGATATCGCGGCTAGCGAATCTGCTGTTCGTCGTCATGACGGTATATGGCTCGGTGAAGCTGGCGGGTGTGGGAATGGGACTGCTCGGGGCCGTTCGGCAAGATCGTCGGCCCATGCGTTGAGCGGGTAGTTGCTGAGGATCCAGCCGTGGCTCCGGCCGTCGACGTCCGGGAGCAGCAGCTCGACCCACCGGCCGGGGCGTCGACGTCGCAGACATCTGGCAGCCGTACGTGGGGCCGGTGGTGTTCGCGTCGGTCGATGACGAGGGGGAGACGCAGTCTTTGGTGGGGGCGCAGATTGCGGCGTTGTTGGCGACCGCGCAGGTGGGCGGGCTGGCGGTGCTCGATGCGTCCCTCGATGACGAGGACGAGGACGAGGACGAGGAGGTGGGAGTGTGATGCGTTCGGTGGGAGGTGTCTGCACGCAGCGTGACGGTGACGGTGCCCGCCGATTTCGCGCTGGAGTACGCGGACCTCGGTGATGCGGGAGGGAGGGCGTCGGGTGTGGTTGATCCGGGGTGGGGTCCGGGCCTGTTGGTTCGTGGTGGTGTCGGTGTCGCAGTCGAATCTCCTGATCAGGAAATCGTCTATCCCCCCTTTACTTGAAAAGTAAAGGGGGGATAGACTTATAGTGTGAAGAGAACGGACCTCCTCAAGGAGTTGCGGGACTATGCCAAGGCCAACGGCCTCGAGTTCAGCGAGACCGAAGGCGGTAACCACACCAAGGTGGTGCTGGGCGGGCGTCGGACGGTGGTTGCCCGGCATACCGAGATCCCGGACCTGCTGGTGAAGAAGATCCGCAAGCAGCTGGAGATCCCGGCTCCAGGCAAGGGCGCGAAAGGGGCGAAATGATGAAGGTGACGGCAAAGGCCGTGCGTGACGGCGGATGGTGGGTCGTGGAGGTGCCGGAGGTGGACGGCGCGTTCACCCAGGCTCGCAGGCTCGACCAGATCCCGGCGATGGTTGCCGATGCGGTGGGTCTGCTCGAAGATGTGCCGGCCGAGGACGTCGAGGTGGACCTCGATGTCGATCTCGGCGATCCGGCTGTGCTCGAGGAAGCCCGCAGGGCTCGTGTGCAGGTCGAGGCGGCGGCCCGGGCTCAGGAGGAGGCGGCGCGTGTGTCGCGTGCGGCGGTGGCGCATCTGCGTCATGGTGTGAAGTTGTCGGTTCGGGATACCGCTGTGGTGTTGGGGGTGAGCCCGCAGCGGGTTTCTCAGCTCGACCGCGCCGTCGGTTAGACCGTCCACCGCAGCTCTTCGGCCCCTGCACCCTTCTTCGGGTGCGGGGGCCGTGTGCGGCTATTGCTGCTTCAGGGGAAAGGGTCGAATCCTGTGTGGTCACCGGTGAGGACGTCCCGGATCGCGCGCGGCTGTGGCGGTCGGCCGGACACTGGTCGGCGGTTGCGGGGTCGTACCGATCCGGGGACGTGTCATCGGGCAGCTACCCGTCGACGTGGCTCGGTAGACGCTTCGCGGGCCGGACATGGTTGTGGCCGTGGCGCTGGTGTGATCGGAGTGGTGGTGTCTGTTGGGTCGGATACGGTGCGGCGGGTGTACAGCGATGAGGATGTGGTGCGGTTGGTGGCTGCGGTGCGCGAGTTGGATCCGCAGCCCCGGCAGCGGCGGTGGGTGAGCGCGAGCTTCTGTGTCCTCGACGCGGTCTTCAGTATCGGCGCGCACTATGACCGTCACGTCGTGCCGGTGGTGCAGCGGGTTGCCGCTGACTTCGGCGTTGCATCGCCGTCGGTGCCGATGTCGGTGCCGGAGTCCGCTGATCCTGTTCCGCTCGATGGGTTTCGACCGCTACCGGTCGGTGGGTGCACTTCTGGAGGTGGTCAAGAACCGGCAGAACACCTCAACTCGGGGCGGCATCCGTAAGGCCGACGCGGCGCTGCGGTACGCGGCGGTGCTGTGTGAGCACGAGGTGACCACTGTCGACGATGCCCGGACGTTGCTGAGCGACGGCGACCGCTTGGACGTGGTCGAGGCGGCGTTGCGGCAGGTTCCGGGTGAGGGTGGGTCGGGTGTGCGCCGCGGCTATTTGTGGATGCTGATCGGTGATCAGGACACCGTCAAGCCCGATCGGATGGTGATGCGGTGGCTCGCCCGCCACGGTGCCGATACGACACCTGATTCGGCGCGTGGGCTTCTTCGGGACATCGCGCGAGAGCTGAGTGCCGGCTCAGGGCGGGAGGTTTCTGCGTGGGAGGTCGATCACGCGATCTGGCAAGCCGCTCGCTCCGGACACTGACACCCTAGGTTCGACCCATGTGGTCGGGGACAGCTCACGAGACGGACGCGCGACCTCGTCCGAGCCAGACCCGCCAGCGTCCACCCCACCCGGGAGGCACGCACCGGGCGGAACCAGGCCTAAATGCAATACCGTTCAGTTAGAGGGTTGTGCGGTATCGTGTCGGCGTGCCGCGTAGTGGATGGGTGAAGCCGG
>NZ_JBAQEO010000854.1:0-4605 GCF_049286785.1 Rhodococcus sp. (in: high G+C Gram-positive bacteria)
ACTGTACTTATCGCCCTCGGTGACCGATCGAACGACACGCTGAAGATAGCCGAAGGAGTCGTCGCGCAGTCGATCGCCAGTCCGCCCGCCTACACCGAGGACGGCGTCGGGTTTCTTGCGGGCGTCACGCGGGCGGCTGAGATGGCCAAATGCCTACCAATGGAACGTCGGATTTATCTTGCCCGGGACTACGCCCGCCGGGCTCTCGATGAGCAGGACATCGAGCAGAATCGAGCAGAAGCGGTCGTAGGTTGCACGATACTGGCGCCGGAAATTGTGGATGAGGTGCGAGCCGAGCTCCACGAATTGCTGTTACCGCTCGCTACCGGCAGTTTCGCGATGAGCAAGTTCGACGTCGTCAACCAGCAGTTTCAAGATCCGCTCGGCGCGCTCCAACTCAATTTGAAGCCGATCCTTCAGCGACGTGCGTTGGAAGCATGCGTTCATCTGTCGGTCACCGAGGCACAGATGCGCGATACATGGCGAGCTGCGCAGTACCTTCTCCAAACAGCACAGCCGGAAGATTCATTCGCGGCTGCACATGCAGGGTACGTACTCGCTGAACGAGGCTTTGAATTGCAGATACCTTGGCGGGAACTGGCTCAGAGTCCCGATTCCCGAATGCGGCGGCTGGCCGCGGCACTCACAACGTCGCAACCCGCTATCGAGATCGAGATTGCGCAGCATCTTGCACGGGACACGAGTATTGGTGTGCGGGTCGAACTGGCGGTTGCGGTTAGCAAATTAACGGATCGGACCGAGGAAACCACCTCGCTGCGAGAGATCCTGCGACAGGACCACAGCTATCGAGTCCGGAACGCAGTCACAGCTGGAGCTGAAGTCTGAACGGGCCGAATGTTTATCACGCATATCGGACCAGTTGCTGTTCGGACGCGGGCTTCGTCGAACACTCCGCAATCCTCCATGTCACGATGGCCGGATGGACACTTTTGTTCTCGCTTGGGATGGCACCGACGCCGGTTTTGCTCCGGCGGACTACGAGGCTGCCATTGCGGGCACCGCATCCGGAAGGCCGTTCAGAGCTCGATGGAGCTTTGGGAGCAGAAGGAAGCCAGTCAATGCCGGCGACCGTGTCTTCCTCCTGCGACAGGGATCTGACCGAGGGATCGTCGGAAGTGGCTACCTGGTCGGACGGCGAGGTGACGCCCGGACCGAAGTGGGATGGAAGCGGCGCTCTCGTCCCCTACGTCGACGTCGAATGGGATGCGGTACTCCCCGTCGATGCTCGCTTGCCCTACGAGGATCTCAAGGCCAGGGTCGACTACCACTGGATGGTGAGAGCCTCGGGCCTCCAACTTCCAGACGATGTCGCAAAAGCAGTCAACGCCCTCTGGGCTGACCACCTGAAGACCAAACGTCGATCGCCAGCCAAACTGCGGCCTCGGGCGAAAACGTCGAAGATCCCTATAAAGGGTGTCGAGGTCCCCCCTGGAGGATCGGAACCCGTACCGCTCGAAACGATTCGAAAAGGCGCCTATCAAACTGCGCCCTCGACGTCGACGACGGCAGTGAAGGCCGAAGCCAATCTAGTCGCCCAATTCGAGAAGCATCTCAAAGGAGTCGGCCACATGGTGCACAGGCTGAAGATTCAGCCTGACGGCGAATCCCCCTACCTCTACACCGACATCTTCGATGCCACCGACAACATCCTGTACGAGGCGAAGGGGGTTGCAACGCGTGAAGCGGTCCGAATGGCGCTGGGGCAACTACTGGACTACCGCCGCTACATCCAGACGGCGCCCGCCCTCGCCGTACTGCTACCGCACGAACCAACCAACGGACCTAATCGACCTTCTCAAAACGAATGACGTTGGTTGCATCTGGCCCTCGCGGCGAGGGAAATTCGGTAACTGACACCACCAGCCGCAAATCTCGAAGCTACTGCCGGTGTCCGAGGAGTCGCAGCAACCCGACAACGCGGTCGAGTGCACCGAGCATCCGCGCCCCGTCTGGGTCTTGGGCGACACAGGTCAGCAATCGATCATCGGGGTCCTCGTAGCAACCCCCGTGCAGCAGCGCAACAAAGTCGAACGTCCAGGGCGGACCGTCTGGAGTCAGCGGCAACATTTCCGTCTTCCATACCTAAGTTCGACGTCGTCGGCACGGGATCGGTTCCCCGACATCGAAACCGGGCATCATCGGCGGGGCCGGGGCGGAAGGCTACTGGTATCAGCGGCCACGCGAAGGCCAACGACCACGCTTACCGTGTACGCGCACCTCTTCGAGGACGACCACGCCGACGCAATGGCCGCGCTCGGGGCGATGGACACATCACCGCCCCGGCAGAACGACAACGTAGTGCCGATCCGCCGAGGCAACATCGGTTAGTTGTTGCCGAAGCCCCCCAGCGTCCATGCGCTGACGTGTGCCAGCAGCACTCGAACGAAGCCGACTGGCATGGGTTCGATTCCAGGGGTGGCGACCTTCGCGTCCTTGAGGTGGATGTGTCGGGCAATCTCGAAGTGGGTCTCAGTTCCAGACTGGCGTCGTTCCTTGTGCTCCGCAGCAGGAACGCCAAAGAAGTGGTCGCTGTACTTCTCTGTTGCTTCCTTGTCGATCGGATCGGTCGAGTTGGCGGCTGCGCGATGCTCCATGTCGTTCGCCCACTCGTAGAACTCTTCGGCGGCAGCGACGACGCCCGAGATAATCGTTCCGGACAGGAACAAGACGACAGGCAGCCCCGTCCGGGCACGGTTGGCAACGTCGGACAGATTCTGGAGCGTGGTGTCCGGGTGCGCCGACCAGTCGTCCGTGACCATCAATTTCGGGTAGTCCGCCACCTCGGTCTCCGCGTCGGTGATCGTGGGGTCGCCTGTGGCGTCTGCAATCTCGGTCATGTCGGGCAGTATGTCAGATCGCACCGACACGTTCTTCCGTGCTCGGAGCGAAGCACCGGGCGAACGTCGTTTGTTCCGTGCACACGGCTAACGCTTCCACCAGCGTAGGCACGCGGCCACGCCCAGAAGCACTTCCGCGCGATGCTTCGGCGGAACGTCCTTGAGTGAGACGATCACCAAGGCAGTTCGGCTGACTGCAGTAACGATGATGCCGACCGAGACGGTCAGGGCGACAGCGATCACGACGAGACTCCTTCCGAGGACCATTTAAGCCCAACCGGGATGAAGGCAGCCTTCAACCCCAATCAAGCCAAATCCTTCGGACGATGAGCCTCCCTGGTGGCGTCGGTGCAGTGCTGCGAAACAGTAGGCGAGCGTCGAGAGCATTGTCAACGTAGAGCGCCCGCATCGTCTGCTTTGCTGGATAAATTCTAATTCTCGTCAGGCGAGGGTTGGTCATCTTGCCCGTCGTTGCGTGATCGCCTTGGCAGTACATTCGGCAGCAGGGAAGTGCGATCCGGTGTCTGTTCGTCTGCGAGGGTGCCCTTCAGATAGATATTCTCTGCCATTCCTTGGCGGATAATCGCTGCTTCGTCGGCACCCAGTTTCGAGATGAACGCCTCAAGAGTTCCTAGGCGGATGTCGGCACTCTTGCTCAGTCGTGCTTCGCGGTGGTTAGTTGCTCCCCGGCTGAATAGAATCCCTGCCACGATAAGCGCGCCGATGGTGACGCTTGCGCGGGCGATCGTGACAGAAATGGCACTACCTGAGTCAGGTTCCGCCGTTAGAAAATGGACGAGTACGAGCGTTAGCGGTACCGCCGCGACGGTAGCGGCTAACAGATCGTAGGCCCATCCAGCAACAGCTTTATTCCTTGCCTGTTTTCCGAAGTCGGTCGCAATTGCGCGTTCAGACAGCCATGTCGCCGCCTGCTCGGTGGCTTTCCATGCTTCGAGGGCTTTATTGGAATATTCCTGCGTTTCGAGGAGCGTATTGGCTGCTATCGCATTAAGGTCGGTCAGGTGGGATGCTTGACTATCGACGTGTTCGCGTATGGATTTGTCGTACGCTTCTCGGCCGGATTGCTCGACTTGGGAAATCGCCTCCAAATACTGGGCCTCCCTCGCTTCGAGTGAAGTTGCGAACTCGTCGGACTGTCCGTCTATTTTGTCTTGAGCTAATTGAAATCGCTTCTCTAGCTCTTTGTATTTGCTGTCCGTCTCCCTATACAGCTCATTCAATTCGTCCATTGAGGATTTCGCCGACTTCTCGTATTCCTTAAAAGCACGCCCCGCTGCTTGGGCATACCCAGTCGCCGGAAGTGGTGGCCAACCCGCGATCGTATCGAAAGCGATATCGCAATTAGTGGCGGCGTTCTGCAAGTGTGAAGTGTTTACGCGGTCCTTTGCGTAAATTTCAATCTCGGGGTTAATCGAGTTGGCGAGTGCGCTGTGGACGCCGGTTAACATGCGATCGGTGTAAAGATCTCGACCCTGATCGCTGTTCTTGTGCTCCCCCAAGATGCCAGCGAGCTTCCGGAGGCGGTTCAGGTGGTCCAGTTCATTGCTCTGGTCCGGTGTGTCGCAGTTCCGCAAGTGTTCGGTCAGCGTGTCGACCGCCGACCACAAAGCGTGGCCGTCGAATCGCGCGTCCCATGTGCTCGTCATACTGCGCAGTATGTCAGAGCGGACCGACAGGTCTGGTCGATCTACGCCGAAGGTTCGGTCCCGCGCGGTGTATTCGGAAC
>NZ_JBAQEO010000855.1:0-2636 GCF_049286785.1 Rhodococcus sp. (in: high G+C Gram-positive bacteria)
GGTGTACATGGCGAACGCGTAGGACGCCAGCAATGCCACCAGGAGTTGACCGAGCGCGGAGACCAGCGCGACCCCGAACGTATTGGCAAGCAACCGGACGACATCGACCTTCTCGGACGCATCCACATAGTTGTCGATCGACAACGGCCACGGTACGGGGGCGAGAGAGAGCACGTCGCCCGGCTGCCGCAGGGATGTTGCGAACAACCAGTAGACCGGGAAGGCGCAGACTGCCGCGATCGCGGCGAGCACGACATGACCACGCACTCGCCGCCATCGCGGTTCGAGCGTGCGATAGATCACCGGTTCGGCCGCAACCTCCACAGTCGGCGTGCTAGTCGTCATGGAACGAGATCCTCTCCGAGATCCACACCAGAACCCCGGCGACGGCGCCGAATCCGATGAAGAGCATGATTCCGGCCGCTGCGCTGAGCCCGGCGTCGAAGCTGTGGAACCCGTAGTCCCACAGCAGGTAATAGATGTTGGTGGTCGCCCCCGACGGGCCACCCTGAGTCAGAGTGTCGATCAACGGAAACGTCCACTGGGCACTGAGGAGCACGGTCATCAACGTGAGGAAGACCAGAGTGGGGGAGAGCAGCGGCAGAGTGACCCACCGGTCGGTCTGCCAGCGGGTTGCGCCGTCCACCTGCGCGGCCTCGTCGTAGTCCGCGCTGACACCGGCCATTCCCGCGGATACCACGAGAACCGCGAATCCCATGAAATGCCATCCGGTGATGATGATGATCACCAAGTGCGCGGTCGCCGGCTCGTAGATCCAGTTGGTTTTCGTGCCCAGCACCCGATTCACGATCCCGGCGCCGGGATCGAGGAGCCACTGCCAGACCGCGGCGCTCGCTACCGGGGCGACGAGGAAAGGCGCGAAGATCACACTTTGGTAGACGGCACGGGCTCGCCCGTCGACGGCTCGGGTGGCGAACCCGACCACGACCGGCAGTATCAGCGAGAACGGCAGCAGGGCAAGAACGAGCACCACTGTCCGCCACACCGATTCGCCCACTTCTGGAAGCTCGAGAAGTCGGCGATAGTTGTCTGCACCAACGGGCACCATAGGGGTGGACGGCAGCAGATTCCAAGAATACATCGAGAGCTGTGCCGCCTGGAGCAGCGGACGGTACGTCCACACCACGAGGAGGAAGAGGGCCGGCGCGAGATACAAGTACGGTTCGATCACCCCGCCTGCTCTTCCGCGGAAGGGCAGGCGGGCGACCGGAACCGGAACCTGTTCCCGAACAACGACCTCCGTCTCGGGGACGTCAGTCACGGAAACGAACATCTATGCTCCTTCACCCGGCCTGAGCGGCAAGGGCGTGGAGCTTGTCCAACATCTCGTGCTCGGGCTGGTCGTAGACGTCGGCCGAGGGTGTTGCCTCCACCGCGGTGGCCACCACGGAAGTTCCCAGCACGTCGATTCGGCTGAATCCGTACCCGACGACGCCGCGATGGCGGCCTACCGGCGCGATCGGATCCACCCGGTAGGACAGCGCCGGCCCCATCCACACCGGGATCCCGGCGATCGCCCCGGAACCTGTGAGGTGGGAATGCCCGCACAGAATCATCCGGACGTCCGAGCCCTCGAGAACGGTCTCGAGCCGACCGGCCTGCTGCAGCCGAAGATAGTCGACTGTGGCGACAGGGGAGGGGATCGGCGGATGGTGGAGAACGAGAAGCGTTCCCCGTGCGCTCGGGCGCGAGAGTTCGTCGGCGAGCCACGCCAGCTGAGTGGGCTCGAGTCGCCCCTCGTGTCGACCGGGGGTCGTGCTGTCCAGCACCACCACCCGCAATCCGCGCACGTCGTACACACCGTCGTGCGGAGCTGTCAGGTCGCCATCGGAGGCGTCGATTCCCAACAGTTCTGTGTGAAATGCCGAGCGCTCGTCGT
The DNA here is from genome assembly GCF_049286785.1 of Rhodococcus sp. (in: high G+C Gram-positive bacteria). Lineage (GTDB taxonomy): Bacteria > Actinomycetota > Actinomycetes > Mycobacteriales > Mycobacteriaceae > Rhodococcus_F. Next base: position 1,901 of record NZ_JBAQEO010000855.1, read on the forward strand.
GATTGCCCATCGCATAGACGATCTGGGCATCGAGTTCGTCCGCTGCGGTTTCGACGACGACGCGCAGTCGTCGGTACGCCTCGGGGTTCCCGTTGTCGCTGAGATCGCCGGAGAGGACGAGTGCGTCGACGTGCTGCCGCGACATTATGATTCGATCCAGCACGTCACGAAGATTCGCCAGCGTGTCCACTGCCCCGTGCACGCGCTCGCCGGCACCACGAATATGGGTGTCGGTCAGCTGGATCACGGTGATGTCGGGGGTACTCATCCGACCGGGAGAAGCGCCGTGGCCTGCTTTTGGGCGGCTTCGAGGGTGGGTTTCGGATCAGCACCCTGGTAGACGACTGCCTCCACCGCGTCCATCATTCCGTCCCGGATCTGCAGATAGCTGTTGCCGGGCATCGACACCCACGGTTCCATCGACTCGAGCTGCTTCAGGTTCGGTTCGAGGAGCGTGTTCTCCGCAGCCCAGGTCTTCAATCCTGCCGGGTCGTCCACGAGCCCGGTCCGCAGCGGCAGATAGCCGATGCCCTTCGCGATCGTGACATAGGCTTCTTCGCTCGTGAGGAACTTGATCAGCTCCCAGGAGGCACGCTGCTTTGCCGGATCCGAGGCGAAGGCGAACAACGATGCACCAGAGTTGGTGGCAACAGCAGGCTTTCCGTCGAAGGTCGGCATGGTGGTCGAGCGCAGATCCCACTTGCCTTCGGCGCCCTTGACGAACGTGCCCTGGATC
>NZ_JBAQEO010000856.1:0-5430 GCF_049286785.1 Rhodococcus sp. (in: high G+C Gram-positive bacteria)
GGTCATGGTGTCGAGAATGTCCTGGCGGTCGAGCAGAGCGTCGAGCTTGGCCTGCTTCTCCGGGATGATCGATGAGCTCATGATGTCCTCCGAGAAAGTGAATGAACGTTCGTCAGATCGGTGCCCAGATGGGAGCGCCGCGGGTGGCCCTCAGCGACGGAATAACCTTGCCGTCAATATCTTTGACGCCATATTCCTGACCCAGCTCGGCGGTGATGAAAGTGCCGCCGGTCCGGCTCATCACCGCCTCGTCGCTGGCGAGCGCCGCGATCACTCGGCCGGGGTATTCGGGTGAGCAACCATCCTCCGGCCGTGTGGCCGACCGGCCGTTCAGTCCTGGAACGCTGGCCAGGTTGCGTTCGGCACGCTCGGTGAAGGTCAAACCCTGCCAGATCGAGAGAGAGGCCACATTGTGTGGCTTCAGCTCGATGGCCATGTCGCGCGCCATCCGATCCACCGCCGATTTGGCCGTGCCGAAAATGACATCGTAGGTGTAGGTGACGCCGGTGTAACCCGAGATCGCGACGATGAGCCCGGACTTTCTCGGGGTCATGATCCGGGCGGCGTGCCGGGCGGCCACGAAGTTGGAGCGAACACCCACGTTCACCATCTCCCAATTGGAGATCGGCTTCTCCCAGAAGGATTTCGGATCGGTCAGGTTTTCGGGTAGGGCGAAGGCATTGTTCACCAAGATGTCGAGACGACCCTGCTCACGCTCGACCTGGTCGAAGAGGGCGGCAACCTGCGCATCATCGGCGTGATCGACCTGGACCGCAACACCTTTGCCTCCGCGCTGATCACACTCCGCCGCTGTCCGGCCAATGGTACCGGGCAGCGGATGTGATCCCTCGGTGAGCGTTCGACCGGTGACGTATACCGTGGCACCCTGGTCCGCGAGCGCCAGCGCAATACCTTTGCCGATACCGCGACTGGCGCCCGTGACGACTGCAACGTTGCCAGACAGAGAGGTCACCGGAAGAACTCTTCGCTGTGATCTCCAACCGCCCTGCCGGCGTAATGGTTTCCGCTGAACGCCATGCCCATCACGCCCTGTGAGATATCGACCGAGACGCCCTGGTCCTGGAACCAGTCATAGAGCATGGTGCGTTTCGCGATACGCCATTCGCCTTCGCGCTTTTCCAGGCGGTCGAGGTAGCGAGCGCCGATGACGGTATCGCGTTCTTCGGCCCCCATGTCGACCCGGTGGTAGGCGACGACATGGGTTTCCGTCGACGCCACATCACCATCGAGGTCGATCCATGTTTGCCCGAGGGTGTGTGCCGTCACCGGGATCGCGGGCGATCCCGGCACGACATAGTCGAGGTACTCGGGAAACGACCCGGCGAAGATGCCGAAGTCGATCGCCGAGTCCGGCCAGAAGGAGGCGCTGATCAACGCGGCATCACGCCGATCCTCACCGCGGGCGACTCGGGTAATGCAGTGCCGAATCCCTTCCCGGTCGACCAGAGCAGCCAGGTCGCTCATGTCAGGCTTCGCTCGGGACGTAGCCGAGAATAGCCTTGACCTCCAGGTAGTCGTGGAAACCGAACTCGCCCCACTCCCGCCCGTTACCGCTCTTCTTGTAACCGCCAAACGGCGAACCGAAGTCGAAGCCGTCGTTGATCGCCACCGATCCCGCCCGGAGTCGACGAGCAATGGCACGAACCTGCTCGAGGTCAGCGCCCGCCACGAAGGCCGAGAGGCCGTATTCGGTATCGTTCGCGATTTCGACAGCATGGTCGACGCTGTCGTAGCCGAGAATCGTGAGCACCGGCCCGAAAATCTCCTCGCGGGCAATGGTCATGTCGTTCTTGACGTCAGCGAAGACGGTGGGCTTGACGTAGTAGCCCGCGGTCAGACCATCCGGTCGTCCGGTACCGCCTGAGACCAGCGTGGCACCCTCGTCGATACCCTGCTGGATGAGCGCCTGAATCTTCTGGAACTGTGCCTCCGACACCACCGGGCCGATCGCGAAGTCACCGTTCGGGTCGCCGACCGTGACCAGCGACGCGGTCTCGCGGGCAATGCCGATGGCTTCTTCCATCCGCTCGCCCGGGACGAGCATGCGCGAAGGCGCACTGCAGGTCTGCCCGGAATTGACCATCATGGTGGCCACACCCTTGGCGACATTCTCGGCGAAGGCCGCGTCGTCGAGAAGGATGTTGGGGCCCTTGCCTCCGAGTTCCTGGGTAACCCGTTTTACCCCTGCCGCCGCGTTCGTCGCGATGTCGATACCGGCCCGCGTCGAACCGGTGAAGGAGATCATGTCGACATCGCGGTGGCCGGACAGTGCCCGGCCGACGCCGGGGCCGTCGCCCTGGACGAGATTGAACACACCGGCCGGGACGCCTGCCTCGTGCAGGATCTCCGCGAAGACCTGACCGCTGAACGGCGATTGCTCCGACGGCTTGAGCACCATGGTGCAACCCGTCGCCAAGGCCGGGAACACCTTTACGGCAATTTGATTCAGCGGCCAGTTCCACGGGGTGATCAGGCCGCAGACGCCGATCGGCTCCTTTACGATCCGCGAAGTTCCCCGCTGCTCCTCGAAGGTGAAATTCTCGAGCACGTCGATCGCTGTGCTCAAGTGCCCGAGTCCGAGGTTCACCTGAAAACCGTTGGCAAGAGCGGTCGGCGCACCCATCTCCTCGGTCAGTGCCGCCCCGAGATCGCCCATCCGCCGCTGGTACACAGCGAGGATGTTGCGGAGCACGTCGAGTCGTTCCTCGACACTGGTCGTGGACCAGCTGGGGAAGGCCTCGCGTGCGGCCGCGACGGCCCGGTCGACATCGGCGGCCGAGCCGAGCGCGACCTTGCCGCAGATCTCCTCGGTCGCAGGATTGACGACGTCGAAAGTCTGCGATTGTGCCGGATCGGTCCACTGACCGCCGACGTAGAACTTCAGATATTCACGCATCAGTGTCCCGATTCTTGTGTAGCGCTTCGCGAATTGTCACTGCTGTCCTTCCGCATACCACGTACGGAACTCGTCGTAGCTGGGCATCTCTTCGGAGTTCGCTTTCGGATCGACCGCCACGTGAATGACTCCGGGCCTTCCGCTGGCGTAGGCCCGCTTGATGGCGGGGGCGATGTCCTCGTCCCGATCGACGTACTCGCCGTAGCATCCGAAGCCCTCGGCAACCTTGTCGAGACGCGTCTCCTTGCTCCAGTGGACACCCGTCTCGAGCGATCCCTGACCGTAGGTGCGCTTGTACACACCCACCTCGAGACCCCAGGCGTAGTCCACGGCCACGACGCACACGAGGGGGAGACCCAGCCGCGCGGCCGTCTCGAGCTCGGCGATGTGGAACTGGAACGACGAGTCGCCGGTGATCAGCATCATCGGCCGCTTTCCGCCGGCGGCCACACCGGCGCCGACGGCGTAGGGGAGACCGGTGCCGAGATGGCCGAAGTTCTGGTTCCACATCACGTCATGGGGCTTGGCCTGCGAGTAGGTCCAGCCGAAGATCGTGGTGGCACCACCGTCGCGGACCATGATGCCGTCGGCGGGGAACGCCTTGGTTGCCTCGACGATCAAACGTGCCGGGTGTACCGGTGACATACCGGAGGGCGCAGTCTCCGCGAGTTCCGCCAGCTGGTCGGCGTCCTGTTTGATCCAGCCCTCGAGCTCGGCGGTCGGGGTGCGGGGGGAATCCTTCAGCGCATCGACGAGTTGTGGCACGATCGCCCGCAGATCGCCCACCAGCGGTACATCGATCGGGCGGTTCACTCCGATGGCAGAGGGGTCCTGCTCGACGAGGATCCAATTGCGGTTCGCTTCGTTCGCGACCCAGTGCCGGCCGCGCCCGAAGTGGACCGGTTCGCCGAGTTCGGTGCCGATCGCGACGCACAGGTCGGACTTGACGACTGCGTCGATCGCCGCCGCCGAGAATCCGTACGGGAACGTCCGGTCCTCGAGTCCTTCGATGTACGACGTGCCACCCGAGGTCTGGATGACCGGGCACGCCATCAGATCGGCCAGGGCTTTCACCGACGCCCCTGCCCGGGACGTGTGTACACCGTGGCCGACGAGCAGGATGGGCTGCTCAGCGGCGCCGATCAACTCGGCGGCCTTGGCGACGAGGTCCGCGCCGGCCGTCTGCCCGACGAGGCGATAGGCCTGAGGCGGGAACACCGGCGGAAGGTCCAGTTCTTCCTGGATGACGTGCTGCGGGTACTCGATGTACACCGGGCCGGGCGTGCCCGAGAGTGCTTTCCGCAGGCCCTCTCTGATGATCTCGTCGGTCTGATCGGCGTACTCGATGCTGGCGCTGTACTTGACCGAGTTCTCGACAAGTGCCATCTGCTGTACGAACTGGATACGGCCGCGACGTACCCGCTGCTCGGTGATTCGGGCGCGCTGTCCGCCCAGGAAGATGACCGGCGAATTCTCGACCTTGGCGCACATCATCGCGCCCGCCAGGTTGGCGATACCAGGGCCCAGCGTGCCGATGCACAACGCGGCTCGTCCGGTCATTCGCGATACAGCTTCCGCCATGAAACCGGCGGACTCTTCATGATGGGGTGCAACGACGTTCCAGCCGCGCTCCTCCGCGAGGTGGAACAGATGAACGAAGTTCGGATCGGGGATACCGAAGAGGGTGTTGATACCCTCGGCCTCGAAGAGGTCCAGGATGCGTTCGTAGACCTTAACTGACATGTGAGCTGCCCTCCATGGCTAGCGCAAAACTCTTCGTGATGTGGTCGACATGGCCCGAGACCGGCGGCAGTATCCAGGGGTCGCTGATGTCGCGGATGGCGTCGATCTGCTCGGCCACCTCGTCGATCGACCACGACGGGCGATATACCCCGGGTGTCTCGGCGATGAACACCTTCGCCACCCGACCGGCGATCGCCGCGAACATTTCTCCGGTGACTGAACAACTTTCGTGTGCGAGCCAGCCGACCACCGGCGCGGCCAATTCCGGACCCATGGGCGGATAGGCGGAGGTGTCGATCCCTTCGGCCAATCTCGTGAGTGCGGCGGGAACGATGACGTTGGACTTCACGCCGTGCTCGGCCCCTTCGAGCGCGACCACGTTGGACAGTCCGATGATGCCGGCCTTGGATGCGGCGTAGTTGGCGACCTGTTTGTTGCCGTAGAGACCGCCGATCGATGAGGTCAGCACCACACGGCCGTAGCCTGCCTTGCTCATCGAGGGGAATGCGGGCCGGACGACATGAAAGGCACCGCGCAGGTGCACGTCCAGGACGGCATCGAAGTCCTCATACGTCATGTCCGCCAGCGATGCATAACGATTGTTACCGGCGTTGTGGACGAGGATGTCGATCCGGCCGTAGTGGTCGAGCGCCGACTCGATGATGGCCCGGCCACCCTCGGCCGTCGCCACGGACTCGGTGCAGGCGACGGCCTCACCCCCCGCCGCCGTGATCTGCCGGACAACCTCGTCCGCCGGGCCGGTGTCGACG
>NZ_JBAQEO010000857.1:0-2890 GCF_049286785.1 Rhodococcus sp. (in: high G+C Gram-positive bacteria)
AATGGGCAGCGAAACGCTCACACCACCAACATCATCCGCAACCCACACGCCCTCCGGAATGCACGATTCTCACCGGCTAACTGAACGGTATTGGAGTTAAACATGGAGCAAGCATCACGGTCTGAAGTGCCCGTCTCGTTCCGGCGCTTGAGCAAGTTGCCCGTGCCGGTCAGACGAGTGCTTGTGACGGCGCGGCGGTGGAGCCACTTTGGCCCGCGACCGCATCCGAGGGTCGACGTCAAAGTGATCGATGGTGTCGCGGTGATCACGTTCGACGACGGCAAGGTGAACGCGATTTCCGAGCGGATGAGCCACGCGTTCGCGGAAGCTCTCGACCGCGTGGAGGCCAATGATCAGGTCCGCGCGCTGGTCGTCTCGGGCCGACCGGGGCAACTCAGCGCAGGCTTCGACCTCGACACACTCATGGTCGGAGGTAAACAGCGTGACACGCTCATACGCGACGGCTGGACCCTTCTCGGACGCCTGTTGGCACTGCCGCTGCCCGTCGTCATCGCCTGCACCGGCAACGCCGTGGCCCTCGGGGCGGCCCTGGTGCTCACCGGCGACATGCGTCTGGGTGCTGACGGTGACTTCAAGATTGGCTTCAACGAGGCCGCCATCGGGCTGCCGCTCCCCGGGGTCTTGCTGATGCTGGTCCGAGATCGGCTTCGCGACGACGTCTTCGAGGAAGCCACGTACGGTGCGCGGATGTACCGGCCGCAGGAGGCACTCACCGCAGGCTTTCTTCATCGCGTCGTCGCGCCCTCCGATCTCCTCGACACCGCGATCGCCGAGGCCCAAGCGCTCAGCGCAGGTCCCGTCGACACGTTCCGCCGCGAGAAGGAGAAGCGTATCGGTCCGATTTCCGAACGGATGCGCCGCCAACTCGAGGAGGACATGACGCTCATCGAGCGCATCGGCTCATGAGACGGAGATTGGGTATGAGCGCCTGAGAGTGTGGGCGCGACTCGCCGGGGGCCGGCCAGCAGCCGAGTTTCCGGACCGATACCCGGTGAGAACCTCGCGCACATCGGGCCGCTCGCACCGCGAGCTGCACCGCCCGCCAGCGTTGGTCCCACCGTTGGAAGGCAGCACTGAATTCCATCGAAATCACCTTCGACGGACGCCTGTCCCCGGACGAAAGTAGCTACAAATCAACCAGTTACACGTTATCTGGACAGACCCCGCACCGGCGTTGCTGGGCGGACCGGCAGCGTTCGACAAAGCGTTCGACACCGAGCGCTCCGCCTGACCCATCAATCACATCGGAAATATTGAACTACAGACACTTTCAGTAACCTTTGCGAGGACTTACGGCATGACCATCCACGCTCCCAGCCAATTTCACCGCCACCCCGAAACTCCCGGCCGCGATGTTGCGGGACCTCGCTGCCCTGGGAATCAGAGAGCAGCTTCGTGGTTGGCCGACAGGTCGACCTGCGCGGGGAGCACGAGGTGGTGCGCCGACTCCGGGCTCTCGGCGACGAGCGAGGCGTGCGTCGGCGGATCGGAAGGCACGTGCGCGGGACGACGGCGTTCGAACTCGGTCCGCAGTACCGGAACGACCTCACGGCCGAGGATCTCGATCTGTTCGAGGACGACGTCGAGTGGCAGGCCCGCGTGGTCCATGAGGAACAGCTGCCGCTGATAGTCGCCCGCATAGTCGGCGAAGCCCAGGGTGCGCTCGATGACCTGTTCGGGGGTGCCGACGGTGAGCGGCGTCATGGTGGAGAAGTCCTCGAGCGACGGGCCGTGACCGTAGACCGGTGCGTTGTCGAAGTACGGGCGGAACCGGCGGACGGCCTCCTTCTCGGTGGTGTCCATGAAGACTTGACCGCCGAGACCGACGATCGCCTGGTCCGCGGCGCCGTGGCCGTACTGCTCGAACCGCTGCCGGTACAGGGTGATCATCTGCTCGATGTGTTCCTTGTTCCAGAAGATGTTGTTGTGGAAGAAGCCGTCACCGTAGAACGCGGCCTGTTCGGCGATCTCGGGCGAACGGATGGAACCGTGCCAGACGAAGGGCGGCGTGTCGTCGAGCGGTGTCGGCGTGGAGGTGTAGCCGCGCAGCGGGGTGCGGAACTTGCCCTCCCAGTCGACGACCTTCTCCCGCCACAACCGGCGCAGAAGGTGGTAGTTCTCGATCGCGAGCGGGATGCCCTCGCGAATATCCTTGCCGAACCACGGGTAAACCGGTCCGGTGTTGCCGCGCCCCATCATCAGGTCGACGCGTCCGCCGGACAGGTGCTGCAGCATCGCGAAGTCCTCGGCGATCTTGACCGGGTCGTTGGTGGTGATCAGCGTCGTCGCGGTCGACAGCTGCAGTGTCGAGGTCTTCGCAGCGATCCAGCCCAGCATCGTCGTAGGCGACGACGGCACGAAGGGTGGGTTGTGATGCTCACCCGTCGCGAAGACATCGAGTCCCACCTGCTCGGCTTTGAGGGCGATCTGCGTCATCGAGACGATGCGCTCGTGCTCGGTGGGGATGCGCCCTGTCGTGGGGTCGCGGGTCACGTCTCCGATGGTGAAGATGCCGAACTGCATGGTCGTCCCTTTCCCTAACTAATTGAAGAATCAACTATATCAACCGCGGGGAGGCCGGGGGTATTCCAGCCCCCCCGCCCTTTGGTCAATGCCGAGCGGTGTGAGATCGGTGAGAACCACGCCTTCGGTTACACGGGTCAAATTTCGGTCGGCGGATTACGCCGAGGCCGGATCCGCGCATTGGGCAGCGCCGGCGCCGGCAGTCTCGGCGTCGGACCGACATAACCCTCGACGCGGCCGAACTGCCCGGATTCGCTCTGCCACGCGTCGCGGAAGGCGACGATTTCGTCGTGACTGCGGCCCACGAAATTCCACCACATGACGATCTCCTCACCGAAGGGTGCAC
>NZ_JBAQEO010000858.1:0-18333 GCF_049286785.1 Rhodococcus sp. (in: high G+C Gram-positive bacteria)
TTACCCTCGCCATGTAACACCACCGCACGGACTTTCCGGTCAGCAGCCAGTTGCTCGGCGGCGTGCAGCAACCCTTCGAACATCGCCTGGTCCAACGCAGTGTGTTTATCGCTGCGAACCATGCTGACCGTCGCGACACCGTCATCGCGTACACCGACACGAACCCTGCCTTCGCTCATGCGGTGCAATGTACGCCAGGCGCGGTCGCCGGCCTTCCGATCACCGTAGAACCACCAGTGCGACGACGGATTCCCTCTTGGCAACCAGCCGATGCGTGATCCCGCCCTCGAGGTGTATCGCGGTGCCGGGTGTGAGGGTCACGGTCTCGCCGGACACCTCGAAGTCGATCTCGCCGGCCGTCACCTGCACGAGGATGGGCGCCGCCGAACGGTGGTCTTCCATCGTCTGCCCCTCGGCGAAGCTGATCCGCACCACGGTTGCCCCGGTGCCAGACGCCAGCCGTTCGATCCGAGGTGTGTCGCCGTCCGTGAGATGCGGGGTGGCCAGTCCGGACACCACGGTCAGCCCCGTCACCTGAGGCTCCGTCCCCATCAGTTCGACTTCCCGGCGATGACCTCGATGGCGACGAGGTGGTCCCGATACTTCGTGAAGGTCGCACGCATGGCCAGCACTCTCGCACGTGCGTCGGAATCCCGCAGCACGTTGCCGACGAACCGGATGGTTCCCAGCAGACCCTCGTCCGCGAGAATGCGGCGCGGTTGCAGCAGGGCCATGGGCGCGAAGGATACCGCCTTGATCTCGAACCCCGCTTCTTCCAGCAGGTTTCGCCATTCACTCTCGGTGAGAGGCCGGGCGTTCACCTTGATCGAACGCGCCAGCGACTGCCGGATTTCGGTCTTGACCGCGTCGTCGATCTCGTTCGGTTCGATGGCCAGTTCGTGGATCGCGTAGCGCCCGCCCCCGCGCAATACCCGGAACGCTTCTCGCGCGATCTCGGCCTTGTGCTTGTCGGTCTGCATCGTCAGCATCGCCTCGCCGACGACGACGTCGACACTGGCATCACCCAGCCCGGTCGCCTCTGCTTCTCCGCGAACAACCACGCCGGACTTCCCCACCGCCTGCCGGGTGAGCCGGGCAGCGTCGTCGTCGGATTCGACGCCGGTGTAGCTCTTCGGGTTGTGGGCCAGGATCGCCCGGGCGGTCTTGCCGAGTCCGGGTGCAAGTTCGAGGACGTCCGCCCCCGGCAAGGCCGCATCGGACAGGACCCGGTGGGTGAGTTCCTTGCCTCCCGGACGCAGAACCCTCTTGCCGAGGCGCGCCAGCAACCAGTGTCCCGGCAGGTGGGCGGCGTCGCGTCCCGCGAGTGGCAGCGACGAAACCCCTTCGCCGCGTGTGTCGTTCTGTGCCATTCTCACTCTTCTCACTGGTCACACACTTGGAGGAATCATCTGCGGCAAATCTACCCGAGAAAGGGCACAATGGGTTGCCTTGCCTAATATTGGTGATCCCACCGGTGCCGGTCGCCCACACCCTGCATGGCACGGACCATCACGAACCACCAGAAGTCGGGGCCGTCAGCCCTTGACGAGTACCCTCTGCTCCTCGCCCGCAGCCTGCACGTTCTCGACGGCGACGACGCCATGGCCGTCGTCGACCATCGTCTCTTCGTCGAAGGGCAACTTGCCGCCGAGGACGGTGCGCACCCGGTCGGTGTCGACCGTGTCCGTCCAGAAGCCCACGAGCAGCGTGGCGACCGCGTTACCGGAGAAGTTGGTGACCGCTCGGGCCTCCGACATGAACCGGTCGATACCGACGATGAGGCCGACGCCGTCGAGCAGTTCGGGGCGGTGACTCTGCAGGCCGCCGGCGAGGGTGGCGAGACCGGCGCCGCTCACTCCGGCGGCTCCCTTGGACGCGATGATCATGAAGACCAGCAGCGAGAGCTGCTCGGGGAACGACAACGGCTGACCCATGGCATCGGCGATGAAGATCGACGCCATCGTCAGGTAGATGGCCGTGCCGTCGAGGTTGAACGAGTAACCGGTGGGCACCACGACACCGACGGTGGTCCGCTCGACACCGAGGTGTTCCATCTTCGCGATCAGTCGCGGCAGGGCCGACTCGGACGAGGACGTGGCGAAGATCAGCAGATACTCACGGGCGAGGTACCGCACGAGCTTGAAGATCGAGACACCGGCGACGACGCGTAGCACCGATCCGAGCACGCCGAACACGAAGATCAGGCAGGTGAGGTAGAAGCCGAGCATGAGGGTGGCGAGCTGGATCACGGCGCTGAGCCCGGTCTGTCCCACAACATTGGCGATGGCACCGAAAGCACCGATGGGCGCGAGCCACAGGATCATCGACAGGATCTTGAAGACGAGCTTCTGCACGGAGCCGATGCCACGCAAGAGCGGCTCGCCCTGCTTGCCGAGCGCCTGGACGCCGAAACCGACCAGCAACGCGACGAAGAGAGTCTGCAGCACGCTTCCTGCTGTGAGCGACGACAGCAGCGACGTCGGGATGATCGACGACACGAAGTCCATGGTGCCGCCGGCTCCGTGGGCCTTCTCGGCGAGCTGGGCTCCGGCACCGGAGGCGCCTGCATCGATGTCGAGTCCGCTGCCAGGCTGGAGCAGATTGCCCACGACCAGCCCGATTCCGAGGGCGATCGTGGACATCCCGATGAAGTAGGTGAGGGCGAGCCCACCCACCTTGCCCACCTTCGCGGCAGCCTTCACCGATCCGATGCCCAGCACGATGGTGCAGAAGATGACCGGGCTGATCATCATCTTGATGAGATCGACGAACATCGTGCCCAGCACGCCCACCGACTTGCCCACCTCGGGAGCCAGCCAGCCGACGAGGACGCCGGCGACGACGGCGGCGATGACCCCCATGTACAGCCAGTGGGTGCGATCGCGCTTCTTCGTTGTGCTTGTCGCAGTGCTCATCGGGTTGTCCTCCAGTCGAATGGCAAGCTGATAAGTAGGCCGGGCGGTGACCGCGATCACGTCTGGGAAGGATCCTCCGAGCGCAGACACGCCAGGAGAAGATTGTGTTCATTACGTTCAGGAGATTCGCGTGCTCAACGATCAGCAGAGACGGCCACTCAGCGTCGCGCGGCAGCTTCTGCTCCTACAGCTGGCGGTGGTCGTCCTCGTCGTCGCCGCAGGCACAGCCGTCGCGGTGGTGAACGAGCGCCGCGACAGCGACCACACCACCCGGCGGGAGGTGACGGCGGTGGCCACCACTCTCGCACTGTCGGACGGCACGGTGGCCGCCCTTCGCTCCGCCGACCCCACCGCGATTCTGCAACCGCAGACCGAGCGAATCCGGACGGCCACCGGTGCCGATTTCGTGGTGGTGATGGCCCCCGACCGGACGCGGTTCACCCACACCGATCCCGGCCTGATCGGCGGCACCTTCGGCGGCCATATCGACCGCGCACTCGCCGGTGAGACGTTCACCGAGACGTACGCCGGTTCGCTCGGTCCGTCGATCCGGGCGGTGGCGCCGATCCACGACGGCGATCAACTCGTGGGCCTCGTCGCCGTCGGTGTCACTCGGGAGAGGATCGGCGCCCAGTTCGCGTCCAGCCTGCCGACCGTCTTCACCCTTGCCGCAATCACACTGGCGGTATCGTCCGCCGGCTTCTTTCTGCTGAGCAGTCGCCTGCGACGGCAGACGATGGGCCTCGCACCCAGCGAACTCCGCCGCATGTACGAGCATCACGACGCCGTTCTGCACTCCATCGGCGAGGGTGTGGTGGTCCTCGGACACGACCGCAGCGACACCGCCGACGTGGTCAACGACGAAGCGCGACGGCTACTCGATCTTCCCGCAGGACCGGTCCCGCTGTCTGCTCTGCCGGAGTCGTTGCGCTCACCGGCCGCCGCGTCGGAGGCGTCGGACACACGGGACGAGGTGCATGTGACTCCGGATCGGGTATTGCTGGTGAATCGCGAACCTGTCGAATGGGAGGGACGCGAGCTCGGGACGGTGCTGACACTGCGCGATCGCACCGAACTGCAGGGAATCCTCGGCGAACTCGACTCGGTGCGCGGCTTCGCGGAATCGCTGCGGTCCCAGGCACACGAGTCGGCCAATCGGTTGCACACCATCATCACCATGGTGGAATTGGGCCGGTACGAAGATGCGATCGCTTTCGCCACCGAGGATCTGCGCCTGTCCCAGGAACTCATCGACCGACTGATGAGAGCTGTGCACGAACCGGCATTGGCAGCCCTACTGCTGGGCAAGGTGGGAATGGCGGCCGAGCGAGGAGTGGACCTCACCGTCACCGAGGACACAGCCCTCGGTCCGGTGCCGTCATTGAGCGCACGCGAGCTCGTGACGGTGGTGGGCAACCTGGTCGACAATGCCGTCGATGCCGCCAGGGGTGACCCCGAAGCGCCGGCCATGGATGCCTGGGTGGAAGTGACTGTGAGTGAGGAAGATTCCGTGATGGTGATTCGCGTGGCGGACAGTGGTCCCGGCATATCGGCGGATGAGTTCGACAAGGCCGTCAGCCGCGGTTTCTCCACGAAGCCCGGGCAGCGAGGGCTCGGCCTCGCCCTGGTTGCCCAGGTGGTGGCCCGCCACGGCGGGACGATACACACGGAGCCGTCGCTGGGATCGATGATCGTCGTCGAGATTCCCGTCAAGACAGTCGAGACAGGAGACGCTTCGTGATCCGAGTGATGATCGTGGAGGACGAGCCGCTCATCTCCGAGGCGCACCGCGCCTATGTCGAACGGGTACCCGGTTTTTCGGTACACAGCGTGGTACACGACGGCAACAGTGCCCTGCGTACCGTGGCGGGCGCGAGCGCCACCGAGGATCCTGTCGACCTGGTTCTCCTCGATATCGGCCTGCCCGACGCCAGCGGACTCGACGTGGCGGCGGCGCTGAGCGGAATCCGTCCGAGTCCCGATGTCATTGCCGTGACGTCGGCGCGCGACCTCGAGATGGTCCGAACGGCGGTGGCCCGTGGCATCGCCCTGTACCTACTCAAGCCGTTCACGTTCGCGGCCTTCCGCGAGAAGCTCGAGCGATATCGGGATTTCCGTGACGCCCTTCCCGCCGGGAGCAGTGCACTCGGTCAGCACGATATCGACCGTGCAATGTCGGCGCTGAGGAGCTCACAGGAGCGCATCACATCACCGAAAGGGGTTGCACCCCAAACACTCGACCACGTGACCGCCTGCATTCGCGAGGCGCAGGCACCCCTGGCGGCGGCGGAGGTCGCCCAGGCAATCGGTGTTTCGCGGGTGACGGCCTGGCGCTACCTCGAACGCCTCGCCGACGACGGACTCCTCACGCGCCACACCGAATACGGGAAGGCGGGACGCCCCCAGATTCGGTACGGCCTCCGCCACCGGGAGACATAGCGACCGCAGTTCGTTCGCGTGCGCGCGCAGTATCCGAGCGACCGGGCAGTATCCCGGTGACCGGTCGCGGCCGCGCTCCAAAACGCACCTGGCGACCGTGCCGAGGGGTGCGTTGGTGTCCTGGGCGCGGCTATTCTTGAATCAGGTCGGGAATGTCGAGTGAACAAAGAGGAAAGCCATGTGGAACTTCCGTCCTGAGTTCAACTGGTTCATTCACCAGTTGCGCGATCTGTTCGGCTGGATCAGCTGACCGCAACCAGACACGGTCCACCCTCCACCGAGGGTGGACGGTGGGACCATTATCGATCTGCTTTCGTGCAGAGCTGCGGCTCGATGGCTGCAAGTACGTTGCGCAACGTGATGAGCCCGATCGGTTTGCGGTCGCGGACCACGGGTAGCGATCGGACCTGCGCATACAACATCGTCTCGATGATCTCTTCGAGCGTCGCCTCGGAGTCGACGGAGACAGCGGGGACAGACACCGCGACCGCCGAAGCCATCAGATGCCGGACGAGGACTCCCTCCGAGGCGTCGGCCACGGTTGTCAACGCCTGGACCAGGTGAGCGTGCACGATCGACTCCTCGGTGACGAGGCCGAGGAGCGTGCCGTCATCATCGACGACCGGCACCGCGGTGAGCCCACTGCGGAGCATCTGCGCGACAATTTCTCGTAAGGTCGCGGCGCCGGTGACGGCGACAACGGGCGTGGACATGATGTCGACCGCACGCATCGGAGCCGAGGAGGGCGATGCGCTACTGCCTAAAGGCGTTGTTGCCATTGCCGCAGAGCTTTCTGAACGGGGGTGTGTAATTCATTATTCCCCGTCCGACCTCTCCCACATAGAGACGAGCCGCTGCGGAATCCCGATCAGATCATGAGGGCGGCGAGCAGGACCCCACCGAAGACCGAAAGCGCGGTCCCTGCGCCCAGCAGCACCGAACCGGAGACGGTCACCGCAGGGACTGCTGCGACCAGAGCTGCGATCAGCGCGATTCCCAGTGTCGAGCGGTCGGGGGACTCGGTTGCGGGTTCGAGGCGTACATGCCGGGAAGTACGGGCAATGTCGCGGTTGTGTGCCGTGAAGGTCATGGTCGGATCCCGTCATAGGGTTCGGTGCCGCGCACAGAATGAGGTTTGTGCGCGAGGCGCGGGGTCGCCGGAGCGTCCGCCGAGAAAGATTCGGTCTCTGTAGACCTCGAGCTTCCAAAAACATTGTCGAGTTGGTTGGCGTCGAGTTACAGCGGCAGAGCGTCGAGCACGGTCACCGCGCCGAGCGTCAACATGCCGACCAGCCCTAATCCGATTGCGGCGCCGCTTCCCGGACGCAGGATCAGCACGTCTTCGTCCTTCGGAACGGCGTTCGCATCATGTACAGCCATGGCTCTCTCCTTGCCTCCGCCGGCACCGGGGCGACTCCCCGGTGCGGTGATCGACCCAGAGCGGTGATCGACCGGATCTGTAACTTATCTATAGCGTAGGACGCAGATTTAATACTATCGGATTGTTATAGAAGTTCAACTCGTTCAGAGATAAATCATGCACATCGTGGTGGATCAACAAGCTGGGTCAGGCCACTGAACTGCACAAACTCTCCCAAGGAATCGACTCTCGGAGATTGCAACGACCGCGCACCCGGGGGTCGGGCCGGCTCAAATTGGCCGGGCGTAAGTCTTCGCGTGCGTCACCGTCCACACACCGTTGCTTCACGCAAGATCAGACCGCCCGGACGTTCAGAGGTGCCGGAATGACACTCCGCCTCGTCGGAGCCGGGCTTATGATTGAACCCGGGGAAATTGATCGAACCCAGGGAGATTGATCGACGAGGAGAATGCGATGGGCATCGTCGACAAAGCCAAGAATGCCATGCAGCACACGGTCGGAAAATCACGTGAGTCGATCGGTCGCGCCACCGGTGACAAGGAACTGAAACACGTCGGCAAAGCCGATCAAGCCAAGGCGAACGTGAAGAAGGCCGGCGAGAAGATCAAGGGCGCCTTCAAGCGCTGACGGCCCCTGAACGCACCTGCCCGGTGGTGCAGCACTTGGACGGGCCGACCTCGCACAGCACTTGGTCGGGCCGACCTCGCACAGCACTTGGTCGGGCCGACCTCGGACGCATCGCTGCGCACCGACCGCGAGATGCACCGGAGACTGCAAAACGGAGGCCCGAACAAGGAAGGCGGCTCAGGCCTTCCCGACGACGCCCAGTACCCACGCGAATTCGAAGGCAACTTCTTTCCACTTCTCGTAACGTCCGCTCACGCCTCCGTGGCCTGCGCTCATTTCGGTCTTGAGAAGCAGCGGCGAGTCCCCGGTCTTGGTGGCTCGCAGCTTCGCGACCCACTTCGCCGGTTCGACGTAGAGGACCCGGGTGTCGTTGATGCTGGTGATGGCGAGGATGGCCGGGTAGTCCTTGGCCTCGACGTTCTCGTACGGGCTGTACGAGCGCATGTACTCGTACACCTCGGGATTCTCCAGCGGGTTACCCCACTCGTCCCATTCGATCACCGTCAGCGGCAGCGACGGATCGAGAATCGAAGTGAGCGGGTCCACGAAGGGAACGTTGGCGAGAATGCCCGCGAACAGTTCGGGCGCGAGGTTTGCCACCGCGCCCATGAGCAGTCCACCGGCGCTGCCACCGTCGGCGACCATCAGGCCGGGGGTGGTGCAGCCGGTGTCGATCAGATGCCGTGCGCAGGCAACGAAGTCGGTGAAGGTGTTCTTCTTGGTGAGTGTCTTGCCGCTCTCGTACCAATGCCGGCCCATCTCGCCGCCACCGCGAACGTGGGCCACCACGAACACCACACCACGGTCGAGCAGCGACAGCCGGGCAACGGAGAACGCCGGGTCCATGCTGGCCTCGTACGAGCCGTAGCCATACAGCAGCACGGGCGCAGGCCCCTCGCCCGATCCTCGTCGGCGGACGATGGACAGCGGAATCCTCGTCCCATCTTCCGCATCGGCCCAATCCCGTTGCTGCTCATAGTTATCGGCATCGAAATCACCGAGAACGGGCTGGGACTTGCGGAGCGCGAGCTCACCCGTCTCCAGCACGTAGTCGTACACCTGCCCCGGCGTGATGAACGACGTGAACGCCATCCGCAATGTGGGCTGCTGCCATTCGGGATTGGCTCCGAGCCCGACGCTGAACAGCTCCTCGGCGAACTGGATTTCCGTGAACTCGCCGTACCCTTCGGCGGTGAGCGGCCAGACGGCGAGGCGGGTGAGCGCCTCCCGCCGGTAACCGATGACCAGATGGTCGGCGAACGCGTCGACCTCCTCGAGTCGCACGTCCTGTCGGTGCCCGATGAGGGTGGTCAGTGACGCCGGATCGGACACCGGCGCCTCGGCGAGCACGAAGTTCTCGGCCTTCTCGCCGTCGATCTCGTCGTTGTGCATGATCAGGAAGCGATCTTCACCTGCGACCACTGCGTGCTCCACGTGGTATTCGACGCCGTCGCGCCGCGGCAGCACCACCCGGAACTCGCCTTCGGGATTCGCCGATTCGAGCACCCAGCCCTCGCTGGTGATCTTCGACCCCACCCAGATCATGAGGTACTTCTCACTTCGCGTGGACCCGACGGACACCCAGAACCGTTCGTCCGGCTCGGTGAACACCGCGACGTCCTGTTCCCTGTCCGTGCCCAGCGTGTGCCGCCACACCGTGTCGGGCCGCCAGGATTCGTCGACCGTCAGATAGAAGATGTGGCTGTGGTCGATGGCCCAGGTGGCGCCGCCCGGCGCGGTACCGGTGATCTCGTCGGCCAGCAGTTCCCCGGTGACGAGATTCTTGAACCGCAGCGTGTACCGCTCGTCCCCGAGCACATCCACCGAGTACGCGAGGAGGGTGCCGTCGTGACTGATCGAGAAGGCGCCGACGGAGAAGAAGTCGTGTCCCTCCGCCTCCACATTGCCGTCGAGGAGTACCTGCTCACCGGCGAGGTCGACCCCGGGAGTGAGCTCGGGCGGCGTCCAGTCGTCGGGTCCGGCGATCGGTGCCCGGCACTGCACGCCGTACTGCTTGCCCTCGATGGTGCGCGCGTAATACCACCAGTCGCCCATGCGGGTGGGCACCGACATGTCGGTTTCCTGGGTGCGCGACTTGATCTCCGAGAAGATCTGATCCCGGAGCGGCGCGAGGTGCGCGGTCTGCTGCTCGGTGTACGCGTTCTCCGCCTCGAGGTACGCGATGACCTCCGAGTCCTCTTTGTCGCGCAACCATTCGTACTCGTCGATGAACGTGTGGCCGTGATGTACGCGTTCGGTGGGAACCTTCCTCGCCACCGGCGGGGTGAGGACAGTGTCATCGGTTGCCATGGCTCAGCCCACCCAGTCCGCGAACGACAGACCCGAAATCCGTTCGTACGCCTCGATATAACGTTCTCTTGTGGCATCCACGATTTCAGGCGGCAGCGGCGGCGGAGGGGTGTCCGCGGCGCGGTCCCAGCCCGACTCCGGACCGGTGAGCCAGTTGCGGACGAACTGCTTGTCGAAGCTCGGCTGCACCTTGCCCTCCTCGTAGCCCTCGGCCGGCCAGTACCGCGAGGAGTCCGGGGTGAGAACCTCGTCGGCGAGAACCAGGTGACCCGAGTCGTCCAGACCGAACTCCAGCTTGGTGTCGGCGAGAATGATGCCGCGTTCGGCGGCGAACATGGCCGCCCGGGTGTAGATGTCCAGGGTGTCGCTGCGCAACTTCACGGCCAGGTCACGGCCGACCTTCTCGACCACGGCGTCGAAGCTGATGTTCTCGTCGTGCTCACCCAGTTCGGCCTTGCTGGCCGGGCTGAAAATGGGGTCGGGCAGCCGACTGGCCTCCACGAGCCCTTCCGGCAACGGGATACCGCACACCGCTCCGGTGTTCTGGTAGTCGATCAGGCCGGACCCCGTGAGGTATCCGCGCGCAACGCACTCGATCGGCACCATCTTCAGCTTGCGCACCACCAGTGCACGTCCGAGGACCTCTTCGGGGATCCGGCTGTCGTCGGGCTCGCCGGCAAGGTGGTTGTTGCCACCGAGCACATTGAAGAAGAAGACACTCATCGCTGTGAGTACCCGCCCCTTGTCCGGGATGGGCGTGCTGAGGATGTGGTCGTAGGCGGAGATCCGGTCGCTCGCGACCAACAAGAGGTGCTCGTCGTCGATCGTGTACAGGTCGCGGACCTTGCCACCGGCCAGATGGGCGTAGGAATCGAGTGAGGGGCGCACGGTAAGCCAGCCTATCTGCCGATCCGGACCGGACGGGATGGGCACCGATCGGGGCGTGGAATACACCGGACCACGGGGTCGTTAGCCTGGGACGGTAGTTCTGTGATCCACACGACGATGCGGTAGGTGGAGTGATGGCGACGGACACGTCCGCGGTCGATGTGGGGTTCCGTTCGGAACGCGGACCGATCCTCGTTTCGCTGATGCTGACGACGTCCCTGGTCGCCCTCGATGCCACCATCATCGCCACCGCCGTCTTCACCATCGTCGGCGACCTCGGCGGGTTCAGCCAGTTTCCGTGGCTGTTCTCCGTGTACCTCCTCACCCAGGCCGTGTCGGTGCCGATCTACGGCAAGATGGCCGACATCTTCGGCCGCAGGCCCGTGATGCTGCTGGGTATTGCGCTGTTCGGGCTCGGCTCGGTGCTGTGTGGTGCCGCGTGGAGCATGCCCGCGCTCATCGCGTTCCGGGCACTACAGGGCCTCGGTGCGGGAGCCGTCCAGCCGATGAGCCTGACGATCGCCGGTGACATCTACACGCTCGCCGAACGCGCCAAGGCCCAGGGGTATCTCGCGAGCGTCTGGGGCATGTCCGCGGTCCTCGGCCCGACTCTCGGCGGCGTGTTCTCCGAGTACCTGTCGTGGCGGTGGATCTTCTTCGTGAACGTTCCGCTGTGCCTGCTCGCCGCCGTGATGCTCATCCGCAACTTCGACGAGAAGAAAGTGCGAAGACAGGTATCGATCGACTATGCCGGGGCCGGAATTCTCGCCGTGGGCGCCACGCTGCTCATTCTGGGCCTGCTCGAAGGCGGACAGTCCTGGGCCTGGAATTCGCCGACCGGCATCGGGATCTTCGTGGCAGGCGGCGTCCTGCTGATCGTCTTCGCCCTCGTGGAACGGCGCGCCGTCGAACCCCTCCTGCCGTTGTGGGTGTTCACCCGGCGCGTGCTGGCCGCCAGCAGTGCCGTGTCGCTGCTCGTCGGAGCGATCGTGCTGGGCCTGACCACCTACGTCCCCACCTTCGCCCAGGGCGTGCTCGGGACGGGCGCCCTGGTGGCAGGGTTCGCTCTGGCCACGCTCACCATCGGCTGGCCGATCGCGGCATCGCTGTCGGGCCGCGTCTATCTCCGATTCGGTTTCCGGTTCACCGCGACGGCGGGAAGCCTCCTGGTGGTCACCGGAACCGCGATGACAGTGGGGCTCTCGCCCGGCTCTGCGGTGTGGCACGTGGCGCTCTGCTGTTTCGTCATCGGAAGCGGAATGGGCCTGGTGGCCAGTCCGACTCTGATCGCGGCGCAGTCGAGTGTCGACTGGACCCAGCGCGGCGTGGTGACCTCCACCAACATGTTCGCGCGATCCATCGGCAGCGCGGTGGGCGTCGCCCTGTTCGGCGCCGTCGTCAACGCGCAGGTGGGTGGCGTCGACAACCCGGAGCCCGCAGATCTCGCCGGCGCCCTGCACCTGGTGTTCCTCGCGGCACTCGGCGCGGCCGTCCTTCTCGTCGTCGCCGCGGTGTCGATGCCGAAAGTGGTGAGCGCTGCGAAGTCCGCCACCGATCAAGGATTGGATCAACCGCGGAAGTGAGAAGATCGCCGCCGAGGAAGTCGTGAACCACCAGCTCGCACATCCGTCCACCGAAGGCTCTCGGGCTGAAAAGATTTGCGCGCAGCCGCGGACGGTTCCTGAGCGGCGACTACGCTCGGACGAGTCCTATGGGTGGCGAAGGAGACGAGAGTATGTGCCTGGTCCTGTTCGGCTGGCAGGCGCATCCCGAACTCTCCCTCGTGGTGGCCGCCAACCGTGACGAGTTCTACCGGCGGCCCTCCGAGCCGCTCCACCGGTGGGCCGACGGCATCGTCGCGGGTCGGGACCGGCGTGCCGGCGGTACCTGGATGGGTGTCACCGACACTCTGCGATTCGCGGCTGTCACCAACGTCCGGGACGGCCTGCCCACCGTGGGCGCACTGTCGCGCGGGGCGCTACCCACCGACTACCTCGGCGGCACCGATTCCCCCGGGGAACACGCCGCCGCCGTGACCTCCGCAGGCGCTCGGTACGGCAGCTTCAACCTGCTCGTCGCCGACCGGGACGAGATGTGGTGGGTGACCAACCGGCCGTCGGATCACCGGCAGCGGGTCGAGCCCGGCGTCCACGGACTGTCCAATGCCCGGCTCGATACCCCGTGGCCGAAAGTCAGCGGCGGAACACACGAGTTCGCCACGGCCCTCGCCGACGACGACGGCCGTCCCGGCTCCGACGTCGAGGCGTATCTGGGCGTCCTCGCCGACACCGAACCTGCGCCGGGGGAGGCTCTCCCCGACACCGGGGTGGGTGCGGAGTTGGAACGCGCGCTGTCTTCCCGGTTCATCCACCACGGCGACTACGGGACGCGGGCGTCCACTGTCCTGCGCGTGCGCAGCGACGGCACCTTCGACATCACCGAACGCCGCTTCGACGAGAACGGTGTCATCGGCGAGGTCCGTCTCGACGGCCCGTCACGGTCGTTCGAGCGCTGAGCGGATCACACCCGCGGTCTGTTCGAGTGCGATCCGGCTGGGCGACTTCGGCGTTCCGCGCAGCCCGAATCCGTCACCACTCACGCGGGGAACCACGTGGAGGTGCACGTGGAACACCTCCTGCCCGGCGGCGATCCCGTCGGCCAGGAACAGGTTGACGCCCTCCGCACGAAGCGACCCGTGACGCAGCGTCCTCGCGAGACGCTGGCCCACGGTGAACACCGCGGCACCGTCGGCAGGATCGAGGTCGGCGAGACCGGATGCATGCCGCGTGGGCACCACCAGCAGATGTCCGGTGGTCCAGGGCCGGATGTCCATGAACGCCATCACGTCGTCGCCTCGGTACACCACACTGGCTTCGGCCCGGCCCGCCACGATCTCGCAGAAAATGCAGTTCACGTCAGGCACCTCCGGTGCTGGTAACAGAGCCGTCTACAGGATCGGGGACGGCTGGTAGGCGGCCGCCTCGGGATTGGCGTCGACAAGTTTCTGCACCTCGGCCACCACACCGGCCACCTGGGCTTCGGCCGCACCGATGAACGCCGTCTTGTCGGCGAGCGCGTCGTCGAGCGCGGCGCGGTCCATCGGCAGCCTGTCGTCGGCGGCCAAACGGTCGAGGAGGTCGGGTTCCTTGCCCTGCTCGCGCATCGCCAGCGCGACGGCCACGGCGTGTTCCTTGATTACCTCGTGTGCCGTCTCACGGCCGACGCCCATGCGTACCGCAGCCATCAGGATCCGGGTGGTCGCCAGGAACGGCAGGTACCGGGTGAGTTCTTTCTCGATCACGGCGGGGTAGGCACCGAACTCGGCGAGGACGGTCAGGAACGTCTCGATCAGCCCGTCGATCGCGAAGAACGCGTCGGGCAAGGCGACGCGGCGCACCACCGAGCAGAACACGTCACCCTCGTTCCACTGCGCGCCCGCGAGTTCGGCTGCCATGGAGGCATACCCGCGCAGCACGACCTGGAGGCCGTTGACACGCTCGCAGGAGCGGGTGTTCATCTTGTGTGGCATCGCGGACGAGCCGACCTGGCCGGGCTGGAAGCCCTCGGTGACCAGTTCGTGGCCCGCCATCAACCGGATGGTGTGCGCGAACGACGATGGGCCCGCCGCCACCTGTACCAATGCGGACAGCACGTCGTGGTCGAGTGAACGCGGGTAGACCTGGCCGACGCTGATGAACACGTGGGAGAAGCCGAGATGCTCGGCGACCTTCCGTTCGAGAGCCTCGAGCTTCGACGCGTCGCCGTCCAGCAGATCGAGCATGTCCTGTGCGGTGCCCATCGGGCCCTTGATGCCGCGCAGCGGGTAGCGCCCCATCAGTTCCCGCAGCCGGGTGAGTGCTACCAGCAGTTCGTCGGCAGCAGACGCGAACCGCTTGCCCAGCGTCGTGGCCTGCGCGGCGACATTGTGTGACCTCCCGGCCATGACGGTGCCGCTGTATTCGGCTGCCCGCTCGGCCAGCCGCGCCGCGACCGCGACACCGTGCGCGTACACATGCTCGAGGGACTGCAGGATCTGCAGCTGTTCGACGTTCTCCGTCAGGTCCCGCGAGGTGAGTCCCTTGTGGACCTGCTCGTGGCCGGCGAGGGCGTTGAACTCCTCGATCCGTGCCTTCACGTCGTGACGCGTCACGCGTTCGCGGGCGGCGATGGAGTCCAGGTCGACCTGCTCCAGCACGCGCTCGTAGTCCGCGAGTGCATCCGTGGGCACGTCGATACCGAGGTCGGCTTGCGCCCGCAACACGGCCAACCACAGCTGACGCTCGAGGACGATCTTGTGCTCCGGCGACCAGAGCGCTCGCAGTTCGGGGCTGGCGTAACGGGTGGCAAGGACGTTCGGGATGCGGCTCACGAGTCCTCAGTTTACGGCCGGGCTACACCTCGGCATGGGTCGGCCGGTCGAGCGCCGGTGCCATGAGGTCCACGACGTCCAGCAGCATCGCGCGAGCGAGCCCCCGCAGGTCGGGGTCGTACTCGCCGAGCGCGGTCACCACCGCGCCGTCGACGACGGCCACCAGCCTTCGCAACTGACCTTGCCGCACCTCACGGTCCGACCGGCGCAGCGCCTCGGTGAGGATGTCGTCGAGCTGGGCGCGCAGCCGGAGCTGCACCTCCCGCAGTTCAGGGCGCCGGGCGCATGCCGTGAGCCGCTCGTATCGTGCGATGAGCCGCTCCCGGCCTTCGTCCGTGATCGCCTCCGGGCTCACCAGTAGATCCACCAGAAGATCCACCGTGGACTCTCGGCCGCGACGACGGTGGGTGATCGCCTCGACCCGCTCCCTCATGACCGCGAGGTCGCGGTTGCCGTTGCATTCGACGGCCTTCGCGATCAGGTCGTCGAGAGACTCGAAATAGTACGTGGTCGAGGCCAGCGGCAGGTTGGCCCGATTGGCCACCGATCGATGCCGTACCGCATCGAACCCGCCCTCGAGCAACAGGTCGGCAGCCGCCTGCACCAGCGCCAGTCGACGCCGTTCGCCTTTGGGAGTAGCTGCGGATGACACCAATTCATCCTGCCAGCCGCCGACGCGCTACCAGGGTGAATTGGAAGACAGACCGAGAAGTACATCAAGGGAAGAGCCTCCCGCCGACTACAACCAGCGCCGCAGCCGGGACAGCGACTCCCGGACCTCCGCCGTGGATCCGGCAAACGACAACCGCACTGTCCGGTCACCTCGGACCGTGTCGAAGTCGATGCCCGGGGCCAGCGCCAACCCGGTGTCGTGGAGCAGTGCCGAGCACCATTCGGTGGAGGTCTTCGCTTCGGCCGGCCCGAGCAGGTGCCCGATGTCGGCGTACACGTAGAACGCCCCGTCGGCCGGCGCGAGTTCGGTGATGTCCAATTCGGGAAGTCCGGTGAGGAGGAGTTCCCGATTGACTGCGTAGCGCAGGACATGGCCGTCGAGTTCCGCGCGGGCCTGGGGCGTGAACGCCGCGATGGCCGCGAACTGTGAGATAGCAGGCGGGCACACCGTCATGTTGGACGCCAGCCGCTGCAACGGCCGGCGCAGGCCTTCGGGCACCAGCATCCAGCCCAGCCGCCAACCCGTCATCGAGAAGTACTTGGAGACCGAGCCGACGACGACGGACTCCCTGGATGTCTCCCAGGCACTCGTCATCTGCTGCTCGCCGTACCCGATACCGTGATAGATCTCGTCCGAGACGAGGAGGGTCCCGTGCTCGTCGCACCAACGAGCCAGTGCCGCAAGCTCACCCGGATCGATGACGGTGCCCGTGGGGTTCGCCGGGCTGGCGACGACGAGTCCGGCCGGCGGCTCGGAAAGCGCCTCGAGCATCGCCACCGTCGGCTGGTAACGAGTCTCGGCGCCGCAGTCGAGTTCGACCACCCTGCAGCCCAGTGCGGTGAGTGTGTTCCGGTACGCCGGATAACCGGGACGTGCCACCACCACCGTGTCGCCGACGTCGAATGCGGCGAGGAACAGCAGTGTGAACGCACCCGACGAACCCGTGGTGACCACCACCTCCTCTGCGTCGACGTCGATTCCCGACTTGGTGGAGTGGTAATCGGCGATCGCTTCCCGCAACCCCAGCACCCCGAAGGTCTCGGTGTACCCGAGAAGGTGTCCGTCGAGAACCTGCCGCGCGGCCTCGAGAACCACCTGCGGTGCCGGGGTGGACGGCTGACCGGCCGCGAGCGTCAACACGTCACCGTGGGTGCGTTGACGCTCCGTGGCCGCCTTCCACACGTCCATCACGTGGAAGGTGGGGATATTCGATCGCTGGGATTCGGAGCGCACCCTGTGACGCTAGCGCGCCGGACCCGGCAGCTCTCCCCCAGCCGTCGAGCTTTCGACGAAAGCAGTGGATGATCGGGAGTGATATTCGCGGCCGTTGGGCGTCGGGTTCGGCTGCTGCGACCGACATCGAACATGAGGACGACATGAACCTTCAGGAACTGATGAGCACCGCCCGGGACGCCGTGACCGTCAAGCGTGTGTATTCCGAGCCGATCGAGTCCGATGGCGTCACGGTGATCACCGCCGCGGCAGTCTCCGGCGGCGGAGGCGGCGGTAGCGGAACCTCCACCGAGGGTGAGGGCGGCGACGGCGGCGGCTTCGGGGTCGGGGCTCGTCCGGCGGGCGCATACGTCATCCGCGGAGGCGAAGTCTCCTGGCGTCCCGCGATCGACGTGAACCAACTGGCCCGAAGTCTCAGCCACGTGCTGGTCGTCTACTTCGTCACCAGGGCGTTGGTCGAGCGCAAGCGGGCCGCCGCGTCACGCTGAACGGCGCCGATCACTCGCCTACGGCGTGGCGGCCGATCACGCACCTACGGGGTGTTGATGTAGTCTTCGATCGCCTTCTGCGCGTTGGGGTTACCGTTGTACATCCCGATCAGTGCGCCGGCGACTGCCCCCGTCGGAAGACCGATGATGCACCCGGCGAGGCTACCGGGGAACATCGAGATACAGCCGATACCCAGACCCACCACCGCGCCGATCGCCGTCCCCGCGGCGCCGCCGTTTGCCCAGCCCACACCCAGTTCGTTGAGCATGTGCTCGAGCGCAGCCTGCTTGTCGACCTGGTGGAGGCCGGGGACGGTCTGAACCGTCTGGACTGTGGGACCGGCCGCCGGATCGACCGGGTCCGCATATGCGGTTCCTCCCGCACCCACCGTCACTGCCACTGCCACAAGGGCCGATGCCGTCGCCGATTTCATGAGATGCATCGCGATCCTCCCGCTGATGAGCGAATTGCCGTGTCCGACGGTAACCCCGCGATCGCACCGTGTGCGGTGAAACCGGCACATTCTCCGGCGCCGAAAACCGGACCTCACCCTGCCAGCACGTGCCGTTCCGACTCCACCGTCTCCCGGATCGCCCCCACAACCGCGGCCACCTCTGGTCTGCGCAGCGATTCGGGACGGGCCACCAGCCAGTAGGCCAGTTCGGCGCGGACCTGCTCCGGAAGCACTCGGACGAGGTCGTCGTGCCGGTCGGCCATGAAGCACGGCAGCAGTCCGATCCCGGCCGCGGCGCGAGTGGCCTCGACGTGCACGAACACATTGGTCGAGGTCACCGATTCCGGCATCGAGACGGTGAGCCGACGCGCCACGTCCAATTCGTCGACCTGGAGCATCGAGTCGATGAAGTAGACGAGCGAATGTTACAGAACCTCGCCGGCCGCTCCGCGCTGGTCACCGGCGGCGCCAGTGGAATCGGCGCGGCCTGCGCCCGGACACTGGCGGCACGCGGCGCCCGCGTGACGGTCGCCGACCTCGACGACGTGGCCGCCA
>NZ_JBAQEO010000859.1:0-11650 GCF_049286785.1 Rhodococcus sp. (in: high G+C Gram-positive bacteria)
CCGCTGATCAGCCAGGCCAGCCCGGCCACGGTGAGAGCCAGCGGCAGGAACCAGCCGGCGATCCGGTCGGCGATCCGCACGACCGGGGCGCTCTCCGCGGCCGCCTCGCGGGCCAGGCGCACGATGCCGGCGTACGTGCTGTCCTCGGCGGTGGCCTTGGCGCACAACTCGAACGCGGATCCGGCGTTGACAACTCCGCTGCGGACCGCATGCCCGGTTCGCCTCGAGACGTGCATCGGCTCACCGGTGAGCACCGACTCGTCCAGTACCGCCAGCGGCGAAGTGATCCAGCCGTCGACGGGCACCACCTCGCCCGGCCCGACGACGAGCACCTCCCCGGCGGCGACGTCGCCCAGCGGCACGATCTCCACGTCGTTCCCGATCCGGCGGCGGGCGGTACGCGGGGCGTGGTCGAGCAGGGAGCGCAGGTCCTTGGTGGCACGGCGCTCGGCCGCCGCGTCGAGTGCCTGGCCCGAGGCGAGCATGACGCCGATCAGCGCGCCCGCGACATACTCGCCCACCAGGAGCGTGCCGACCAGCGAGAGCACCGCGATCACATCGACGCCGACGCGGCCGACGCGCAGCGCATCGATCACCCACCAGGTTGCGGGCAGGATCGCGACCACCGTTCCGGCGATCCAGCATGCGTCCGCGACGGTGGTCGCGTCGAGGAGCCATGCGACCCCGCCGGCCAACAGCGCTGTGAGAGTGATTGCCAGCAGGGCAGGTTCGAATGAGCGGCGCAGTCGCTCACGGCGAGTCAACTTCCGAGCCGACCGGACAGTCATTGCGAACACTCCCATGATCGGACGTCGCCGCCGGATCCGCGGACGCGGCCGGTGTACGACGGAACGAGTACTTCGACAACTGTATGCCCGGGATCCCACGGATCACGCGTGACAACAGCGACACCGCGACAGTCGGTCGACTGGGCGCGCTCGAGTGCAGCCGGCCAGTCGCGGACGCAGGCGTTGCATGAACGGGCCGTCCGCAGTGATTGCCTCGAGCGTCCAACCGGACGGACAACGAACGCGACCGGCCGACGAGACTGCGCCGCAGGACCGGCAGGGACGTCGCGATCTGCCGGATGTGCGAGACCGACGCAGCCTGCGGAGCTGCGACCATCGCCGGCACACCCGCATCGCCCGCCTCGCGCAACTCGATGTCGAGTGGCACCTGTCCCAGGAGCGGCGCCGCGATGGCCTCGGCGAGCCGTTGGCCGCCACCGGCACCGAACAGTGGCGTGCTCTCGTGGCACGACGAGCAGACCAGTGCGGACATATTCTCGACCACCCCGGCGACCGGCATCCGTGAGTCGCGGGCCATCCGACCCACTCGCTGGGCCACGGTCTGCGCGGCCGGCTGCGGTGTGGTGACGGCGACGAGTGCCGCGTCCGGCACGAGTTCGAGCAACGACAGCGTCACGTCGCCCGTACCGGGTGGGAGATCGATGAGGAGGACGTCGAGTGCGCCCCAGTACACGTCGCTCAGAAACTGCTCGATCGCTTTGTGCAGCATGGGACCTCGCCATACGACCGGTTCGTCGTCCTGCACGAAGAACCCCACGGACATCAACGCGACGCCGTGCGCCTCGACCGGCAGCATCATGCCCTTCAACGCGACCGGTGCCCGGCG
Organism: Rhodococcus sp. (in: high G+C Gram-positive bacteria); assembly: GCF_049286785.1. Lineage (GTDB taxonomy): Bacteria > Actinomycetota > Actinomycetes > Mycobacteriales > Mycobacteriaceae > Rhodococcus_F. The sequence continues at coordinate 1,636 of NZ_JBAQEO010000859.1, forward strand.
CACGCCGAAGAGGTGCGGGATGGAGTAGCCCCAGACGTCGGCGTCGAGGATGCCGACCCGCTTGCCCTGCTGAGCCAGAGCCACCGCGAGATTGGCCGTGATCGTGGACTTGCCCACGCCACCCTTACCTGAGGCCACGGCGTACACCCGGGTTGCCGAACCGGGCCCGAACGAGTGCGCACCCTCCGGCCGGCCGCCGCGCAGGCGGGAGGCGAGTCGCAGTCGCTCCCCGTCGCTCATCGCCGTGAAGGCGACCTCGACCCCGGAGACGCCCGCCAGGGCGCCGACCGCGGCGGTGACGTCGGCGGCGAGGGACTCCTTCAGGGGGCATGTGGGCGTCGTGAGTCGCACGGTCACCCGAACGGATCCCGAGCGGTCGACCACCACCTCTCCGAGCATGCCGGCCTCCTCGAGGGGAAGGTGCAGCTCGGGGTCCTCGACCGAGGCCAGCGCGACCTGCACGTCCGCCGGGCCGACCCTGGCGTCCGCGCGCTTCCGCAACAGCTTGGTCATCCCCGGTCCTCCGCACCGGGGAAACGGAAAGCGCGCCGGCGGGGTTTGACCGGTCGCATCATGAACTCCGGACGGCGCAGGCCGGACCGGCTCGGTCCCGGACGGGTGTTGTCCATCCAGGCCCGGTAGACCTCGCGGGACCGCTTGGTGTCCACCACCACGTCGCCGTAACGGTCGTCGAGGCGGGCCTTCTCTACGCGCACCTTCTGGTGCCAGCAGTGCATGCCCGAGAGCGGGTCGGGATGCACGGCGAACGCGAGGTTCTGGTGCACTCCCGGGTCGTCCCAGTAGATCCGCTCGCTGTCCGGGTCGTCGCTGGCGAACGGCTTCACGCCCTCCTTGTAGCGCAGCCGCCACACACCGTTGCCGTCGTTGCCGAGGTCGACCAGGCCCATTGCCCAACGCGACCCGGCGTTTTCGGAGGTGCGCCACCGCCCCATGTGATGGGAGAGCCCCATGACGCCGGGGCGGATCGCCTCGGTGGACCAGACGCGGGCCACGAAGTATCCGATTTCGGTGTTGACCCGGACCAGATCACCGGTGCCGACGTCGAAGCGCTCGGCGTCCAGGGTGTTCATCCAGAGGGGATGTGTGTTACTGATCTCGTTGAGGTACTTCGCGTTTCCCGACCGCGTGTGAACCAGGGTCGGCAACCGGAAGGTCGGCATCAGCACGATCTCGTTGTTCGACCGGTCGATCGAGCGGTAGCTGACGTGGGATTCGATGTAGCCCGGAGTGGCGTACTCGTCCCACCCGAAGTCGACCATGGTGTCGCTGAACAATTCGAGTTTGCGTGACGGCGTGAGCCAGCCGGCAGTCCTGCTGCCGTCCTCGTGCACGATTCCCACCGCACCCGCCTCGCCCACCAGCGGCGGGGTCGAGTCGAGGGTGACGGGTTTGCGGAGCACGCCGTTGGCATCCGGGATCGCGCCGTCGGTCTCGGCGTCCGACAGCGGCCGCTCGTCGAGCCGATAGGCGTCCTTACCGACCTCGAAGACGCCGTATTTGCGCATGTACTCCAGTGGGGTGAGCCCCTGATCAGCGGCCGCTTTCGGCAGACCCGGAACACTGTTCTCGAATACCCAGCGGTAGTACTCGTCGACCGTGACCTTCTCGCCGGGTCGGTACGGCGACTCGAAGAACTTCCGGATACCGAGCGAGCCGTCGGGGTCGATGCGCCAGGACAGCTCGAACCAGAACTCGTTCTCCTCCCACACCTCCCCGGGATTGGACTCGCGGGAGTCGGACACCAGCCGGCCCATCTTCTCCATGGCCACCCGCGTGACGGGCTGCCGGAAGCCGAGCCACTTCCCCGCATACTGCTCGTAGGACTGGGTGTCGTGCCGTTCCGTGCTGTGTCCCATCGGAAGTACGTAGTCCGCGAAGGTTGCCGTCTCCGACCACGTCGGCGTGAGCGCGACGTGGCAGCCGACGAGCGACTCGTCGGTCAGCGCCTCCAGCCAGCTGAAACCGTCGGGATTGGTCCACACCGGGTTGTAGACGCGGGAGAAGTACATCGACAGCTTCCCGCGGCCGTCCCTGAGCAGGTGTGGCAGCAGAATCGACATCTCGTTGGTAGACATCGGGAACTCGGCGGGCCAGATCAATTCGTTCCAGGACTCGTGTCCTTCCGGAACGTTGGGGCCGTGGGCGATGATCTTGTCCCATCCGTTGGGGCTGGTGCCCCCCTTGGTGCCGACGCTGCCGGTGAGCACGTTGAGGAAGAACAGGGCCCTCGACACCTGCCAGCCGCCGAGGTTGCCGGCCGACGCGGCCCGCCAGACGTGCGCCGACAGCGCCGAGCCGGCGGTGGCGACGATCCGGGCGAGTTCGGCAACCTGTTCCTCAGGCACCTGCGCCTCCTGCGCCGCATAGGCGAAGGTGTATCCGGCGTAGTCCTCTGCCACTGCACTGACGAACTGGTCGAAGTCGTCGGCAGGCAGCTCCGGGTGGCGGTGCGTCATGTAGGTCGACCAATTCACCCAGCGGTGGAGGAATGCCCGGTCGATCCGGCCGGTTCGGAGCAGGTATGCCGCAACGGCCAACAGGATCGCGGCCTCGCTTCCCGGCCACGGGGCAATCCACATATCGGCGTGGGACGCCGTGTTCGACAACCGCGGATCGAGAACGACGACCTTGGCCCCGCCCTGGACCTTGCCCTCCATGATCCGTTGCGCGTGCGGATTGAAGTAGTGTCCCGCCTCGAGGTGACTCGAGATCAGGAGAATCACCTTGGCGTTCGCGTAATCCGGCGAGGGACGATCGTAGCCTCCCCAGAGCGAGTAGCCGAGCCGCGCGCCGGCGGAACAGATGTTCGTGTGACTGTTGTGCCCGTCCACCCCCCACGCGAGCAGGAACCGCTCGGCGAAGCCGTCCTCGCCAGGCCGCCCGACGTGGTACACAACCTCATCCTTGCGATCTTCGACGATGGCCGCGCGGATCCGGGCCGCGATGTCGTCGAGCGCATCGTCCCAGCGCACGCGCTCCCACCGACCGCTGCCCCGCGTGCCGACGCGTTTGAGGGGGTGCAGGATCCGTTCGGGGTCGTTCAACTGGTTGATCGTCGCGGGCCCCTTGGCGCAGTTGCGTCCGCGCGAGCCCGGATGGGCGGGGTTGCCCTCCAGCTTCTTGATGGAGAGGTCCGACTTGTCCACGTAGGCGAGCAGTCCGCACGCCGATTCGCAGTTGAAGCACGTGGTGGGCACCAGCATGTATTCGTGCGGCACCTTGCGCGGGTGCGCCTTGGCGTCGTATTCGACGTGGTGGTCCCAGTTCTCGACCGGCGGGAAATTGCGCAGGCGTTCGTGACTGCGCTCGCCGGGAAGCGCGGACGCGGATCGGGTGCGCTCCATCTCGGAAGTCATGACAGTTCCCTTCAGGTGTGTGGCCGTGGGCCGGGCGAGTCGTCACGACAGCGGCGGGTCCTGGCCCGCCCGGACGAAGGCCGTCTCGTAGGCGAGGAGCGCGGCCTGAACCAGCAGTCCCGCCATAGCGAGGAATAGGGAGACGACAAATACGGAACTGCCGGACTCGTTCCAGGACGGGGCGGCCAGCGCTGCCGCCAGCGCGGCCGGGACGACCGCGCCGAGCCAGAACAGCCGCGCGTAGCGGCCGTGTGTGATGATGTGTGCGGCCACGGACGCCTGCCGGCTGGCGTGCTTGCTGGTGTACTCGATACCCAGCATCAACAGGTGCAGGCCCGTCGAGAGCACGAAGACGCGCGTGAGGAAAGCGGAGGCGTCACTGGAGAGATCCGCGAACAGCGCCACGATGAGAAGGGCCCCGGTGCCCACCATCGCAGCCTGCACGAGCAGGTGCCAGAACAGCAGCGGCGACTGCCACAGATCGCGGCCCTCGGCCTGCCCGAACAGGAAGCCGGTGTAGCCGGCGACGAGTGCACCGAAGGCGATGGCGAGCCAGGCCAGCACCGTCACCGCCCCGGAAAGGTCGAACAAGGCGGCGAGGATCCACAAGGCCGCGACGCACGAAAACGCGGCAAGGGCATAAGCGCCCCACACCAGCCACGAGGTCCAGTTGGATTTCAGGAAGATGTAGAGGAAGCGCTCAGGCCGCTTCAGGTCCCAGATCAGCAGCGCCCCGGTCGAGGCGGCGCCGAACAGAGCGAGCGCGGGTGCACCGTAGTCGCCGAGCCAGAGCAGGTCGATGCCGAGGAGGTGGGCCAGTCCCGCGACGGCGAGCGCACCGGCACCGACTGCCTTGGACCACAGATAGGTCGTCACACGCCATCCCCACGGCCGGGGATGTGCGGTGTTCAGCGTGGTGCGCGCCTCGGTGGTCCGATCGCCCGGCAGGTCGCCTGCGGTCGCGAGGCGCTGCGCGTCCGGCTTCGCCCAGATGTACGTGTCGGCGACCGGCGCCGACAGCGGGTCGAGAACAGCACGATCGGCTCCGAGGTAGAAGACGTTGGGCCCGGTATTCTGCTCCGGGGAGCGCACTGTGGTCTCGTGGGTGCTCACCAGGCCGGCGATGCCGCTGGTCGGATCGTCGAGGTCTCCGACCCAGATCGAGTGAGTGGGGCAGACCACCACGCACGCGGGCTCCAAGTCGTTGTCGACGCGGTGCGCGCACAGGTTGCATTTGGCTGCGGTGTGGGTGTCCTCGTCGATGTAGATTGCGTCGTAGGGGCAGGCCTGCATACAACTCTTGCAGCCGATGCAGCGCTCGTTGTCGAAGTCGACGATGCCGTCGTCGCGCTTGAACAGCGCCTGGGTGGGACAGATCTTGACGCAGGGCGCATCCGTGCAGTGGTTGCAGCGCATCACCCCGAAGGAACGGGTGGTATCCGGAAACTTGCCGGTGTCAACGTATTTCACCCAAGTGCGGAACTGTCCGACCGGCACCTCGTGCTCGGTCTTACAGGCCACCGTGCAGGCGTGGCAGCCGATGCAGGTGCGTTGGTCGATCGCGAAGCCGTAGCGCACCGACCTCACTTCTTCCGAATGATGTAGCGATAGACGCCGTCCTCGCTATTGCGTTCCAGCAGCTCGTTCCCCGTGTCCTTGGCCCACGACGGGATATCTGTCCTCGACCCGCCGTCGGTGGCCTCGACGAGCAGTATCTGCCCGGACTCGAGTTTCTTGATCGCACGGGACGCGAGTAGCACCGGCATCGGGCACTTCTGGCCCTTTGCGTCGATGGTGACGTCGATCTGATAGTTCACGGCACGCTCCCTGGTGGCGGAGGGTCAGATGAAGCCGAGGGTCAGATGAAGAGGTTGATCTGGGACCTGCTCATCGCCGAGAGGGCGGTGGCCGCACCGACCGGCTCGCCGACGCCCTCGATGAGCTGGTCGCTGCGCAGACCGAGCAACTCCATGGTCATCTCGCACGGCCAGAGGTTGACGCCGAGATCGGTGCACATCTCGACCAGTTCCCTGGGATGGGCCACCTTCTGGTCCCGCGCCAGCTTCTGCAACATCCATGAACCGGCGCCGCCCATGTTGAGTTTCGACAGTTTCATGTGACTCATCCCCGGCCGGTTCATGCCCGACAGCGCTTTGGTCATCGCGTTGGTGCCGGTGATCCTGACATCGTCACGCACCAGAGGGAAAAGACCCCAGAACGTGAAGAAAATGGTGGTGGACATTCCATAGGCGGCGCCGGTCGAGCCAAGGATCAACGTGGGCCACATCTTGTCCAGATCGCCGCTCCACGCCACGATCGTCATGCTTTCCGGGACGTCATCGACGTCTCGCTTCGGGTTGTCCGACATGCGTCCGGCACCTTTCTCGGCTGCCCGGGAGGCCTCCCGTGGACCTTCGCAAGGCCATTGCTATCTGTGATCTAGGACACTACATTCGTGTATGCGCATATCACAAGATGCTCGTGCATTTCGACTCGAGATTGCGCAAGACCACCCACCTATGCGTCCGGGAGGACTCATGGCCGACACCATTACCCCGATCGAACTCTTCCGGGAAATCCAGGCGGGCAGCATCACCGAGATTCTCGACATCCGCTGCACAGACGACTTCCACTCCGGCAAGGTGGAAGGCTCCCGGCCCGTCACCACCCGCAACGTCCCCGTGTACCGGGTGATGGAGGAACTCGAGGAGCAGGCCGCCGCCACACGAGAGGGCGCCGTGGTGGTCTGCGGACAGGGAAACGGCTCCGCTTTGGTGGCCGAGGAGTTCGAGGCACTCGGACTCCACACCCGCTCGCTCGAGGGGGGAACCGACGCATGGAACCGACTCCTCGTTCCTGCCGAGATCACCGGATTGCCAGGGGCCCTGCGTATGTGGCAGTTCCAAAGACCAGCGAAGGCGTGCCTGTCGTATCTCGTGGGGGTTCCCGGCGGGAGGTCCGTCATCGTCGATCCGGCCAGATCACCCGAGCCCTACCTGGAGGTGGCGCAGGTCCATGACATGACCGTCACCCACGTGGTGGACACGCACGTGCACGCCGACCACATCAGCGGTGGCCCTTCGCTTGCCGCCCGGTTGGGCGCGGAATATCACCTGCCCCCGGAGGACGCTGGTGGCATTGTCCCGTTTCCCAACCGGCCGTTGAAGGACGGCGACCTACTCGATCTCGGCTCCGCGGTGGTCCGTGCGATGACGATGCACCTCCCGGGACACACCCCCGGCACGACCGCACTGTTGGTCAGCGAGACGGTGCTGCTCGTCGGGGACACCGTCTTCGTTCGGGGGCTCGGACGGCCCGATCTCACCGGGCAGGCGGAGGAACTCGCTCGCGACCTGTTCCGCAGCGTGCACGACAGGCTCCAGCGTCTCGATCCGCGGACCGTGATCGCCCCCGCGCACTGGTCGAGCAGTGAAGAGGTCAACTCCGAGGGCCTCGTGATCACCACTCTCGAGGACGTGTTCACCGCGACGTTGCTGAACGAGCGCGCCATCGAGCGATTCGTCGAGCAGATCGTGAACTCGTTGCCCGCGGCTCCGGACTCCTACGATACGATCCGTCGCGTCAACGCCGGACAGATCGCTCCCGCTGACGACGAGATCGAGGTCCTCGACGTCGGCCGCAATCAATGCGCGGCGTCCACGTCCCTGAGGGCGACGTAGATGACCGCCACGCCTCGCCGGCAGGGACGACCGGCCCGAACCCCGCTGGACGAGATCGGTAAGCATCCCGACTATCGGTTCACCCTCGCCAACGAGCGCACCTTTCTGGCATGGGTCCGCACCGCACTCGCCCTGATGGCAGCCGGTGTGGCCGTTGCGCAGTTCGTGCCCGGCCCCGCGGCGATCCGACACGGCCTCGGTTTCGTCCTGATCGGTGTCGGTGGCGTGCTCAGCGCCGTCTCCTACGCCCACTGGGAACGAAACGAACGCGCCATGAGGCTCGGCGAACAGCTGCCACACTCGCCGATCCCGAGGCTGGTGTCCGCACTACTCGCGTTGGCGGCACTCGCGGCCCTGGTGCTGATTGTCGTCGACCTCGTCGAGACCTGACGGTGCGGCAATGACCTTGACCGGCCGACTTCTGCCGCATCGCCGCAGAAAGGAGCCTGCTGTCGACGGCGGCCTGCAGGTGGAGCGGACCGCCATGGCATGGCAGCGAACGGCACTCGGCGTCGGCGGCGTATCGGCACTGCTGCTGCGCTTCGCCGAGGGAAGCCCCCTGATGGCGGTTCCCGGGATTGCCGGCTTGGTGACGGCGCTGCTGCTACTCGTGCTGTCGGAGAAACGGTATGTATGGATCGTGCGCACGGTGGCAGCGGGCGGGCCGACGGTAGCCCCCACCTTCGTACGTCTCGTCGCGGTGGGGGCTGTCACACTGTCCGTGTCGGGCCTTGTGCTGGTGCTGCTGGCAGATGTCTAGTCCGGATATCACGCGCAAACACCTATAATCGGCTCGCGACGCTCCGTGGGAGGTGTAATGGAAGAAGACATCGCAGCACAACTGCAAGAGCTGCACGCGCGCGTCTGCAAAGCCATTGCCGATCCCAAGCGCCTTCTCATCATCAACGAACTTCGGGACCGGGAGCTCAGCGTAGGAGAACTGTGCGAGGCACTCGGCTTCAGTCAATCGAACGCCAGCCAGCATCTGACCATTTTGCGCGAGCGGGGCATCGTGTCGACGCGTCGCGCCGGTAGCAACGTCTTCTACTCGCTGCGCAGCCAGAAGATCGTGCAGGCGGTCGACCTGCTCCGGGAATTTCTTGCCGAGGATCTCGCCGACCGTGCGGTATTGGATGACGCCATCCGCGGCTGATGGATGACCCTGCGCGCGCGGTAATCCCAGGGCGAGGGACGACGCGGTAACCCAGGGCGAGGGACGACGAGGCCCCCGACTGACGCCTCGCCGTCCCGACTGTCGAAGAAGGTGATGCCCGCTCGTCAGACCCTGCCCTTGACCATGCCGTGCCAGTACATGGCCGGCAGGCCGTAGCGCTTGAGGAGCCACATGTCGCGGCGGTCCTTCGTGGTGTCGATGACCGGAAAGCTCGGTGCGGGATTCAGGTCGTAGTCGAACTCGGCAAGCATCATCTTGTCCCGTGCGGTGACGAACGGGCAGGACGAGTAACCGTCGTAGCTCTTGCGCTTGCCTGACCCGCGCATCTCCGCGATCAGGTTGGCAACCAGCACAGGAGCCTGCTTACGTACCGCGGCACCGGTTTTCGAGGTGGGCACGTCCGCGACATCGCCCAGAGCGAACACAGTGGGATACCGAAGATGCTGGAGGGTGTGCTTGTCGACCTCCACGTATCCGAAGGGGCTGGCGGGATTGGACAGCGGACTCGCCGCGACCCATTCCGGAGCCCGCTGCGGCGGGACGGCGTGGAGCATGTCGAAGGCGAGGACCTCTTCGGTACCTGCGGCATGGTCGACGATGGTCGCCTTGCGAGATGCCCCGTCCAGCGACGTCATCTCCGAACTGAGCCGTACCTCGATTCCGTATCGTTCGACGATCTCCTCGAGCGTCTGCCGCCAGGAGGGAACACCGAACATCGAGTCGCCGGGAAGGACGAGTACCACCCGGATCTGGTCCAGTACCCCCTGCCGGCGCCAGTAGTCGGAGGCGATGTACGCGATCTTCTGCGGAGCACCGGCGCACTTGATCGGACCGGCCGGCTGCGTGAACACCGCAGTGCCCGAACGCATGTTACGGATCAGCTCCCAGGTGTGGGGTGCATACTCGTGAGAGTAATTGCTCGATACCGCGCCGTGCCCCACAGACTCGGCTAGTCCGGGCACCCCGTTCCAGTCCAATCGCAGACCCGTTGCCATCACCAGATAGTCGTATCCGATCTCGGAGCCCGAATCCGTGGTGACGGTCCGAGCATCGGGATCGACCGAGGTCGCGGCCTCACGAATCCACCGGACCCCGTTCGGAATCAGCTTTGCCTCGGCGCGGCGGGTTTCCTTCACCGATGCCTGCCCGGAACCGACCAGCGTCCACAACGGCTGGTACCAGTGCTGATCAGAGGGCTCGAGCACCGCGATGTCCGTGACACCCGCACGCCTGAGGCGGGCAGCTGTCGCGATTCCCGCGGTGCCGCCTCCGACGACGAGTACCCGGTACCGGGACACGCTGTTTCCTGAATTCGCAGACATGAGAACACTCCTTCGTGTTCGTGATGTGAAGGCGCGACACCGACCCCGGTTCTCGGAACCGGATGGGCCCGGGATCACGGCTTCGTCGCCATTGATACCCCACCGGGTATTTCACGGACGAGCGTATCCCTCGCGAGATGCTGTGGTCAAGTACCCCGGTGGGTATTCTTCGAGATTCATCTCCACTCCTGTCGCTCGACCATCAGAGGGCAATCGGGCTTGGATCGGATATACCCCCAGGGGTACTTGACATACCATGGGGGGTATATGGCAGTCTTGTCTGCAACACAGGAATAAGTTCCTGCCCGTCCCTGAGGAAACCGTGATGATTCTCGAGCAGTACTACATCGAGTGCCTGTCGCATGCGTCGTACCGGATCGGCGACGAGAGCCCCGGTCGCGCCGTCGTGGTCGACCCGCGCCGCGACGTCACCGAATATCTTGACGACGCACAGCGACTGGG
>NZ_JBAQEO010000860.1:0-2388 GCF_049286785.1 Rhodococcus sp. (in: high G+C Gram-positive bacteria)
GGGCAGGGCGCGCCGTCCAGCCGGAACGAGGGCATTGAAACGAGACTCCCGCTCTTGATCCTTGGATACGGAGGATGTTCCTTCTGTGAGAACGCCACCGGGCGCCACCGCATTGACCCGAATACCATGTTCTGCAAGTTCGACTGCGCACAGCTTCGTGAGTGAAACCACTGCGGCTTTGGACGGCGAATAGGCGGCCGTTCCGGGAGTGACAGCTTTCGCTGCAATCGAGGCGATATTGACGATCGCGGCATTCGGTGCGGCGCTCAGTTGAGGAATCAGAGCCTGCGTCATGATCAACGCCCCTACGACGTTTACGTCCATGACTTTCCGAAACTGGTCGGGGTCGACCGTGGCGATAGGAGCGGGCGGGAAGATTCCGGCATTGTTGACCAGTGCGTCCACTCGTGGCAGGGACGACGAGAACTCGGCTACGGCCGCACCGTCGGTGATGTCCACAGTGGCCGCTGTCCCGCCGATCTCCTGTGCAACGCGTTGGGCCGACTCCGCATCCAGATCGACGGTGATCACGTGAAATCCGTCTTTGGCCAGTCTGCGCGCGATAGCGGCTCCGATGCCGCGGCCGGCTCCGGTAACCACGGCGACTCGAGTGTCAAGGCTCATGGGGTAGTGCTCACTTCCTCGTCGAGTGGTGTCACGTCTGTGGAATCGCTGCCGGGCAGTTCTCTCATGGCCCGTTTGTCCAACTTGCCGACAGCGGTGCGGGGCAAGCTGTCCGTCAGGTAATAGGCCTTGGGAATCTTGTACCCCGCCAAAAATTTACGGCCGTGCTGTTCTATGTCCTGACGGGTGGGTGGGTGCTCCGCATCGGCAGGAACGATCAGGGCAACGAGAAGTTCACCCATCTCCTCGTGAGGGATACCGATGCAGGCAACGTCGGCCACCGCAGGGTTGCGGATCAGAGCCTGCTCGATCTCGGCCGGGTAGATATTGACGCCCCCCGACACAACCATGTCGGAGAGTCGATCGGTGATCCAGACATAGCCATCTGCATCCATCCGTCCGATTTCCCCGAGAGTGAAGTCGGTTCCCGAACGTGTGCCGGAGATGTAGTTGATTCCGTGTCCGGTGGTGTCACGGAACCACAGGGCGCCCTCCGTGTCCGGGGGTGCAGGTATTCCGCCGTCACCCTTGATGTAGGCCTCGAATGGGGGCACCGCCCGCCCGACCGATCCTGGCCGCTCGAGCCATTCCGGCGCGCTGATCATGCACGTGGTACCGACCTCGCTCGCGCCGTAACTTTCCCACACGATCGGTCCGAACCAGTCGATCATCGATTGCTTCACCGGCGCCGGGCATTTCGCGCCGACCTGTAATACGTACTTCAGCGACGAAATGTCCGCAGAACTACGCCGGGCCTCCGGGAGTGCCAGAAGGCGTTGAAAGTGGGTGGGCACCATGATCGACGACCCGATCCGGTCGCGTTCGATGATGGTCAACAACTTGTCCGCGTCGAACTTGCCGAGGATGGATATCGGGGCCCCACCCGCGAATAGACGGGTGGAGGTCAGCGGCCCGGAGTGATACATCGGGCCGACAACCAGGTGTCGCCCGAACGCGATCATCCTGTTCTGCGCGAGACGTTCCACATGGTCATCGATATTTGCGCCACCCACCCACGAAGTCGGTGGTAGTTCGACCCCCTTGGGGCGGCCGGTGGTTCCTGACGTGTAGACGAGCGTCCGGCGGGGGGTGATGTCGGTGGGGGGCTCGCCGTGATCGACGCACCAGTCGGACCACGCAGTCACCCCGTCCGGGAGTGGGCCGTCACCCCAGGCGACGACTGTGGGCACACCGGCCATCCGGGCGGCGTCGGCGGCGACAGACGCTGTTCCATTGTCGCAGAGCACGACCCGAGCACCGGAATCGCCGAGTATGTAGGCGGTTTCCGTGGCCGTCAGGTGCGAGTTCACCGCGACGGCCGACGCTCCTGCCAGGGTGCAGGCAACGTAACCCAAGAGGGTATCGACCGAGTTCCCGGCGAGTACGGCTACTCGGCCGTCTGGTCCTAGGTCGGCGGAGATGAGCGCATTGACCATCGGCCGAAGCGCGTCGTCTGCCTGCTGCCAATCGAGTGCCCGGCTCGCATCGCGAACGGCAATCTCCCCTGGCCGTTCTCGGGCGATTCGTGCGGCGAAGGTCACTGCGCCACCTGAAACGCCGATTGGGCCCACGCGCGCAGTTGATCGGCCGCTACTCGTTCGGCGCCGTGAATATCGGCGAGCGGGAGTTCACCGTCGAGCACCTCGCCGTTGGTCCCGTCGACGGTGACGATGCGTCCGGCGAGTGCCACAAGATTGTCTTTGCCGCAGCCCACGACGCATGGGGTACCAAGTTCGCGGCTCACGACTGCTGCGTGGCTGGTGG
>NZ_JBAQEO010000861.1:0-2593 GCF_049286785.1 Rhodococcus sp. (in: high G+C Gram-positive bacteria)
AGTCGAAGTGGTCCATGACCGAGTGGAAGCCCTTGCCGAGCTCACCGACGAGGTGTGATTCGGGAATGAAGACGTCGGACAGGTGAATGCTTCCCCAGCCCAGCGGGAGGCAGCCCATGCCGGGCATGGGGCTGACGCTGACTCCGTCCGCGTCGAGCGGTACGACGAAGCAACTGACGCCTCGCGCCCGACTCGATCCGGGCTCGCGTGCGTAGACGAGCGCGGCGGTGGCATTCATCGCCCAGGAGATGGCCGTCTTCTCGCCATTGAGGCGCCATCCGCCGTCGACTGCCGTTGCGGTGGTGGTCAGCGCACTCGCATCGGACCCCGACCCGGGTTCCGTCAGCGCGATAGCGATGGTCTGCTCGCCGCGAATCAATGGCGGAAGATATCGGTCTTGGATCTCGTCCCGGCACAGTGCCAGTTGTGAGGCGACCAGACCGATCTGGACAGGTGCCGATGCCATGTTCACGTCGCCGTATGCCAGGGTCTCGGTGGCGAGCCCGAGGAGTACGGGGTCTTCGGTGCCCGTGCCGCCGTACTGTTCGGGCAGACCGATTCCCAATAGATCGAGGTCGCCGAGTCTCTTCAGAACGTCGAAGGGAAATTCGGTTGAGGCCGCTCGGTCGCGGTAGCAGGGGAGAAGGACGCGATCACTGAACGCTGTCAGCGTCTTTCGAAACTCTTCCTGCTCGTCGGTGAATGCGAATGAAACCATCGGAGTGTGCTCCTGTGGGTGACTGGGGTTGGGGTGATCATGGCGAGAGAGCGCGTCGTGCCCTGAAAGCCGGACGGCCATTCCTCGCCCCACGGAAAGTAGTCTAGGTTTGAATAGTAGGTCGTCAAAGTTGCTAGTGCAAGAGGTGTGACGCGAAGTCGCACTACGCGGGGAATGCGGTGGCCGGTCTCGATACCTCAACCGCGAGAGGGTCGCCGGTGTATCTCAGTGCCCGGTCTCGCTGTCGCCGACGGCGCGACGGACCTGTTGCAGTCGTTCGATCAGCGCTTCCAGGGTCTCGGTGTCGACCGACGCCAGGCCGAAGCGGACCCCGGCGAGTCGATTGTTCGCTTCCTCGACCACTTTTATGCCGGCGGGGGTGAGAGTGGCGAGAACGGTCCGACGATCCGTCGTATGGGCGCGGCGTTCGACGAGCCCGGCCTTCACGAGTTGTTCGACCGCCATCGACACGGTGGTGGGGTGGACCATGAGGTATTTGCTCAACATGCCGAGCGGGCGAGTTCGTTCTTCGGAGAGTTGGAGCGAGGTCAGAATCAGGTAAGCGTTGCGCGACAGGCGAAGTGAACGCAGTTCCTGGTCCATGGCGCGGACCACCCACTGGTGCGTACGGAGCAACGCCATCGTGGTGACGAACTCCAGTTCGGCAGAATCCCGGCGCTCCGCCCATTCGGTTCGCATCCAGTCGATCACGTCGCGGCGGTCGTTGTCGGCAGGCATCGGCAGTTCACTCGCCACTGCGTGTCCTCTCGTCGTCATCGAACCGCGTCGCGGTAGATGATAGACCGCATGCGTACCGGCTCCTTGCGTGAGAACCGCTCTCAGCCGTGTGAGAGAACGATCTTCCCGAACCCGCTTCCCTGTTCGAGGTGCTTGTGCGCGGCCGCTGCCTCCGTGAGCGGGAATACGGCGCTGATCGGCACAGGCGGGACGGTCTTGGCGTCGAGAAGCGACAGCAACCCGGTGAAGTCCTGCGGGCTCCCCATCGTGGTCCCGATCAGTTCGTACTGGCCGAAGTAGAACGGCCGGACGTCGAGGGTGGCGAGTTCGCTGCGAGATGCGCCCAGCACGACCAATCGGCCGCCCGGCCGCAAAGCTGCGATGGACTGTTCCCAGGTCCCCACGGAATCCAGGACGAGATCGAATCCCTGCCCGTCGGGGGAGTGGCGGCGAGCGGCTTCCGACCACTCGGGTTCGTTGTAGAGCACGCCGTTTGCGGCGCCGAGTTCCACTGCCTGCGCGATCTTGGGCGCAGAGGAGGATGTGACGGTCACGTTCGCTCCCACCGCGGACGCCAGCATGACGGCCATGGTTGCGACTCCACCGCCGGCGCCCAGGACGAGAAGGTTCTCGCCTGCGCGGAGGCGACCGCGCGTGAACAGCGCGCGATAGGTGGTGAGTCCGACGAGAGGCAGTGCAGCGGCCTGCTCCCAGCTGAGACCGAGGGGTTTCGGAGCGACGCAGTCCTCCGGCACCCGTACCAACTCGGCGTAGGTGCCCCTCTGGTGGTCGCCGAGGATTTCCCACTGCGCGCTCGGGGCCGCCTCACGGTTGCCCCACCATAGCGACGGGAGCACGAGAACCTCCTCGCCCGTGTCTGCACGGATGCCCGCGCCGTCCGCGCCGAGAACGTGCGGCAGTGGCGACGAGTACTTGCCCTGGCGCACGAGGACGTCGTGCCAGTTGAGCGCGGCCGCCTTCAGTCGGATGGTGACCCAACCCGGCCTCGGATCCGGATCCGGGATCGTCTCCATCCTCAAGACGTCCGGCCCCCCGAACTCTCGCAAAACCACGGCGTCCACAGCAATCCTTTCGGTCGTACCATTTCAACGGTAACATGGTTTAAGTGACGAACAA
>NZ_JBAQEO010000862.1:0-21617 GCF_049286785.1 Rhodococcus sp. (in: high G+C Gram-positive bacteria)
CCAGCACCGCATCGAGATCGAGACGCTCCAGCACCGCATCGAGGTCGAGACGCTCCAGCAACCTCTGCAGGTCGACCCCCTCGAGTACCTTGTCCAGGTCGACCCTGGAGATGAGTTTGTCGAGGTCGACCTGCTCGACGACGCTTTCGATGTCGACAGCGTCGACCGCGCGGGGGACGACGGCACCCAGGAGTCTGTCGATCGGGTTGGGAGGGCTCACCGCCCCATTGTCATCCCTCGTGAGTCGGTGCGCGGAACGACACCCGGATCGACTCGGCCCGAGTTCGTCGAAGTCCTGATTCGACCATCGGTGAAGCCGATACGGACCGGATCCTCCGTTCCGGCACCTGACGAGCTGTCACCGGACGGGCACGAAGGCGTCGTAGATCGCCTGTGGCGCACCGTCGATGGCCAAGACGACCATCAACCCTACGCCGATGGTCAGGGCTGGTCCCAGCAGGATTTTCTCGAACGGGCCTCCCGCCCGGATCGACAGGAACGACGGAAGGCGGATCTCCCACCACCTCTCCTTGCCCCAGGGAACGAAGGGAGCGAGGAACGGCACACCCTCCTTCGTGACGGCGTCACCAAGGCAGTGCGTGGCGCAGCCGAGGGCCACTGCGACACCGAGGCCCGTGGAACCCTCGTCGGTGGGATACCACTGCCATGTCAACGCCGACAGGACGGCCGCCACCGCCGAAACCACCAGCCAGCCTTTCTCTTTGGCCAGGTCGCCGCCGAGGCCACGGAGGGCCAGCCCCAGGCAGACGAAGAGGACCCCGATGATTGCCGGTTTACCGAATTGGACGACCAGCGCAGACACGCCCCCGCCGATACCTACCGCGAACAGGGCGGTATGGGTGAATGTGCGGTGCCCACCGCGTCGCCTGCCGTCGCGCTTGCCCTTGGTGAGGGTGTAGAAACCGAGAGATATCGCGTCGACACCCTTCGCGGCGACGGTGCTGACCGGGCCGAACGAACGCGAAACGGTGGACTGGCTGGTGTCGAGGTCGGGAAGAAGTGCCGCGCCGGCGCACACCGCCGCGAAAGTAAAGGTTTCCGCAGTGGAAGTAGGCCCACCCCAGTCCAGGGGAAGGACATCAGCGACCACCAAACCGACGGCAGCACCGGACATTGCGTGGGTAGGACCCATCACCATGGAAGACAGCACCTTTCGAGCCCGACCCGGACACGGTCATCCGAGCCGGTGTCCTGACACCGCTCAACCTAGCAACAACATCCGACACTCCTGTCACACGGCTGTGCGCACTCCTTCACCCCGGACGGGAAGAAGTGCGCACAGGGGCAGGGCGTCGTCAGATCACCTGGGCCTGCCACATCCAGTGCAGCTGCTCGAGGCGGGCAGTGATGGCGATCAGCAGATCCTGGGTGACCGGGTCGGCCTCCTCGGTGGTCTTGATGCGATCGCGGAGGCGGTCGATCACGGCAGCGAGGTTCCCGACCACCGAGGCGATGATCTCGGAGTCCTTGGTCCAGCCTCCGCCGATTCCCTTGGCGCCGGAGTCCTTGGCGACCGTGGCCGCGCGACCGTCGGGGCTGACGCCGATCGCGGTAGCGCGCTCCGCAGCCTGATCGGTGAAGTCGCGGGCCGCGGTCACCAACTCGTCGAGAGCGAGGTGCACGGACCGGAAATTCTGTCCCACCACGTTCCAGTGCGCCTGCTTCGCGATGAGGGTGAGATCGATCAGATCGACGAGTGTGGCCTGCAGCGCCTCACCGGCGACCTTCTGCTGCTCGGTGTCGAGCGTGCTCGTAATGGGGTTACTCACGAGAGTTCCTCACTTTCCGTTCATTGGGTTCGTTCACATTCGATGACACAGACATTCGATGACACAGACATTCGGGATACAACTTGGCAAACAGTGCCGTGATGCGCCGCGTTCGGCCTCCACGAAGGGGGATGATGGAGGCAGCACCGTCACAGCGCATTCCGGTGGAGGAGGATCATCGTGGAAACAGTGATCGTGTTCATTCTCGCCACCCTGATCTACTGGTTCGGCCTGCTCTGAGCCTTCCCCACGCACGGACGGTCGTGCCTGTGTCAGACTTGCTTGCGACCTTCGCGGACACCGAGTTCCACTCGCTTGCCCAGGTCTGCGTCGACGTTCTTCCAGTACTCGAAGACACGAAGCAGCACCGGCTCGCTGACACCGTCGAGCGCGTGGCCGACGATGTTGTTCACCAGTCGCTCGCGTTCGTCGTCGCCCAGGACCTCGCGCACCAGGGTTCCGGCCTGGGTGAAGTCGCCGTCCTCCGCGTGCCCGATGTATCCGGCACGCACGGCCTGACCGTCGAATCCCCAGATTCCCTCGTCACCGGCGGTCGACGCGTCGGCGTGCGGTCCGCCATTCGAATTGGGCGCATACACGGGCACGTCGGGTGAATTGGTGGAGTACCGCATCGCTCCGTCCTGCGAGTACGAATCGACCCGGTTCGTCGGCGCGTTCACCGGCAGCTGCGCGTAGTTGGCACCGATCCGGTAACGATGTGCGTCCGCGTAGGAGAACACGCGACCGAGAAGCATCTTGTCGGGCGAGAAGCCGATGCCGGGAACCACATTCGACGGCTCGAACGACGCCTGCTCGATCTGGGCGAAGAAGTTGTCGGGGTTCCGGTTGAGCGTCCACCTGCCGACCTCGATGAGCGGGTAATCCTTCTGGGACCACACCTTGGTGAGGTCGAACGGGTTGAACCGATATCCCTCGGCTTCGTCGACGGGCATGATCTGCACCTTCAGAGTCCAGCTCGGGTGGTCGCCCCGCTGGATCGCGTCGTACAGGTCGGCACGGTGGTCGTCGGGATCGCTGCCGGCGAGACGATCGGCTTCGGCCTGGGTCAGGAACTCGATGCCCTGATCGGTCTTGAAGTGGTACTTCACCCAGAAACGTTCGCCCGCGGCATTGAGCCACTGGTAGGTGTGCGAGCCGAAACCGTCCATGTGGCGCCACGTCTTGGGGATGCCACGGTCGCCCATCAGCCACGTGACCTGGTGGGCGCTCTCGGGACGCAGGGTCCAGAAGTCCCACTGCATGTTGTGGTCACGCAGCCCGGACCCGGGCAGACGCTTCTGCGAATGGATGAAGTCGGGGAACTTGATCGGGTCCTTGATGAAGAAGACCGGGGTGTTGTTTCCGACCAGGTCGTAGTTGCCGTCTTCGGTGTAGAACTTCATGGCGAAGCCGCGCGGGTCACGCCAGGTGTCGGGGCTGCCCTGCTCGCCGGCGACCGTGGAGAAACGCACCAGCGACTCGGTGCGGGCTCCGGGCTGGAACAGCTTGGCCTTGGTGTAACGGCTCACGTCGTGCGTGATGACGAGTTCGCCGAACGCACCGCCGCCCTTGGCGTGGACCACGCGCTCCGGGACGCGCTCACGGTTGAACTGCGCGAGCTTCTCGACGAGGTAGTGGTCGTGCAGCAGGATGGGGCCCTGCATGCCCGCGGTGAGCGATTCGTTGTCGCTGGCCACGGGGATTCCGGCGTTAGTGGTGGTGACGTGCTGTGTTTCACGCATGGCGAAGCCTCCGGAGTGCTGTGAGGTGAGGATGTGAGGGAAGGACAGATCAGGGATGCGCAGGGGCGGATCGGGTGCGACACTGCTCGCACAGTCCCCAGAAGACGACTTCGGCTTCGTCTATCAGGAAACCGCCGGCCTGGGACGGTTCGAGGCACGGTGCCTCACCGACGGCGCAGTCCACGTCCACCACCGTGCCGCAGGAGCGGCACACCAGGTGATGATGGTTGTCTCCGATGCGTGTTTCGAAACGCGCGGGTGACCCCGCGGGCTCGATTCGGCGCAACAACCCTGCTGCGGTGCAGGCCTTCAGAACGTCGTATACCGCCTGGGTCGATACCGAACCCAATTCCTTGCGTACTACGGCCGCGATCTCGTCGGCGTCCGAATGCGGCCTGTGGGCAACGGCATCGAGTACCGCGACTCGTGGCGCAGTGACACGAAGGCCCGCGCCGCGCAGTAGCGCTTTGGGATCTGTGTCGTGTCGCATGTATACGAGTATGCCGCTTTTCTGGAATTAATCAAGAAAAGGGCCATCGGGTGGGGCACACATCACGTTCGTGAACCCGCAACCTGCACTCCGGTCCTCGTTCAGCGGTCCTCGTTCAGCGCCGCTCGGCCGGTCCCGTCGTCATACGACCGTCGGTGATCACGATGCCGCGATGGTTGCCGGAGACGAGCCAGTCGGACAGCGTCGGCCCCTCGGCCCGGACGTTGACCCGGGCGTATCGGAAGTGACCCCTCAGCCGCGCCGACGCCGTCACCAGCTTCCCGGTCTCGTCCTCCGGTTGCGCGAAACCCAACGCCCCGGCGATCGGCAGGCGCGGACCGCGGGCATACGTGGTGGTGCACACCCGCCATCCGTCGGAGGCCGCCTCGAACACTCCATGCACGTCGCCGTCGAAATCGGCGAGCACCTTGGGCAGGTTCCAATGAACGCGTCCACCGTGGACGGATGGTTCCGAGTCCACCGCGATGAACGGCACCGCCATCCGAGGTACGAGTCCCGTGCGGAAACCGGGCGCACGAAGAACCGGACTGGCGAGGATCTCGCGGTAGGGCCCGACGGGCGAATCGAGATAATCGACCATCATCGCGACGGTAATCGGGAGTACGGCACCCTCGGGCCCGTACCGGCGCGCCGCCGCCGTGCTGCGGTGCCACCACAAGGTGGCGCGAACATGCGCCGGCCACGGCGGCGGTGAACTCACCGGCCAGTCGGCGCGCTCGGTGACCGATTCAGGCACGCTCCACATGAGCAGTCTCCTTCCGTGCCACAGGGGTGTGCGGATGTCGTTCCACAGGGCTGTGCGGATGTCGTGCCACGACGGTCAACGGAAGCCGCAGAGCGCCGGGGGCATCGGCGGGCACCACGGGACTTCGCGGCTCCGAAGGCTCGATACGTACGTATGGCTTGCCGGGTTCCGGCCGGGCGTCGGGCTCCCCCTTGTTCGGCCACAGCGCGAAGGCCCGCTCGGCCTGCGCCGTGATGGTGAGTGAGGGATTGACGCCGAGATTCGCGCTCACCACCGACCCGTCCGCCACGTGCAGGCCGTCGTGCCCATACGCGCGCAGGTAGGGGTCGACCACACCGGTGTCGGGCGAATCCCCGATGGCGCAGCCACCGAGGAAATGCGCGGTCATCGGGATGTTCACGACCTCGGCCAGCGAACCGCCGGGATCCCCGTCGATCTTCGCGGCAACCTTACGGATGGCTGTGTGTCCCTGCGGAATCCAGTCCGGCGGTGGCGTGCCGGGGCCCGGTCTGCTGGTGACGGCTCGGCCGAACCGCCGCTTACCTTTGGCGAGTTCGAGCGAATTGTCGTCGGTCTGCATCACGAGCGCGATGATCGTGCGCTCCGACCAGTGCCGCACGGACAGGCTGCGGACGAACGCACCGGGACGGCGCAACGCGACACCGACCGTCTTCAGCAGCCGCGGCGTCCGGCCGCCGCCGTCGCTGAGCACCGTCTGCAGCAACCCGATCGCGTTGCTGCCCTTTCCGTACCGCACCGGTTCGATGTGGGTGTGATCGTCCGGGTGGAACGACGACGTGATCGCGATCCCCCGGGTGAAGTCGGTGTTCCGGTTCTTGGCGGTGGCGGCGAGGACCGCCTCCGAATTGGTCCGGACCACGGTACCGAGCTTGGGGGACAACCTCGGCAGCGCGCCCGATTCCTTCATCGCGAGCAGCAACCGCGCAGTGCCGTAGGTGCCGGCCGCCACCACCACCTGATCTGCGGTGAAGATGCGATCACGCTTGCGGATGCCGTCGGTCCGCCGGGTACGCACCTCGTATCCGCCGCCCTGACGGGGCCGCAGTTCCTTCACCGTCGTCAACGGGTGGATCTGCGCGCCGGCCTGTTCGGCAAGGTAGAGGTAGTTCTTCACGAGGGTGTTCTTCGCGCCCACACGGCAGCCGGTCATGCACGCGCCGCACTCCGTGCATCCCGCTCGTTCGGGCCCCTTGCCGCCGAAGAAGGGGTCCGCGACCGGGGCACCGGGTTCGCCGAAGAAGACCCCCACAGGAGTGGATGTGAAGGTCTCACCGACACCCATCTCCTCGGCCACCTCACGCATCACGGCATCGGCCGGGGTCGACAGCGGGTTGGTACGCACGCCGAGCATGCGTTTGGCCTGCTCGTAGTAGGGCTCGAGTTCCGACTGCCAGTCGGTGATGTGGGCCCACTGCTTGTCTTCGAAGAACCGCGTCGGCGGCTGGTACAGCGTGTTGGCGTAGTTGAGCGATCCGCCGCCCACACCGGCACCGGCCATCACCAGGACGTCGGGCAGGAGATGGATGCGCTGCACGCCGTAGCAACCCAGCCATGGCGCCCAGAGGTACCGGCGCAACCGCCAACTGGTCTCGGGTAGTTCGTCATCGGCGAAGCGCCGGCCCGCCTCCAGGACCCCGACCTTGTACCCCTTCTCGGTAAGACGCAAAGCGGCGACACTCCCGCCGAAGCCGGATCCGACAACGATCACGTCGTAGTGGTTCATGCCGCCACCGCCTTTCGGGTTGCCCGCCGCGAGACGTAGTTCTCGTGGTCGAAACGCTGCAACTGCGACCGGAACACCCAGGTGAACGTCGGCCACTGGACCGTATTACGCCCCTCGGAATCGAGGTACCAGCTCGAGCAGCCGCCCTTGTTCCACACGGTGTTCTGCAAGTCGGACTGGATCCGGGCGTTGTACCGATCCTGTGCGTGCCGGGTGACCTCGAAGGCCGCGATTCCCTTGTCGTTCATCTTTTTCAGTGCGTCGACGACGTAGGCGGCCTGCGACTCGAGCATGTACACGATGGAGCTGTGACCGAGGTTCGTGTTGGGTCCGTACATGAGGAACAGATTGGGGAAACCCGCGACGGTGGTTCCCTTGTACGCACTCGGGCTGCCGCCCCAGTGCTCGGCGAGGGTGCCGCCGTCGGTGCCGCGAATTGCTCGGGCCACCGGCGGTTCCGTCGGTGTGAATCCGGTAGCGAAGATGATCGTGTCCACCTTGTACTCGTTGCCGGCAGCGTCGACGACACCGTCCTCGGTGACGGCGGTCAGACCCGCGTTCACCAGCGTGACATCGGGCCGGTCGAGCGTGCGCAGCCAGTCGTTGGACAGCAGCATGCGCTTGCAGCCGATGGTGAAATCGGGGGTGAGCTTCTTGCGCAGTTCCGGATCGCTGACCTGTCGGTGCAGGTGGGCCTTGGCGACGGTCTCGAACAGCGGAAGCAGTCCGGTAGCGTGCGACATCACCGCGCCCAGCGATTCCCGGAGCCCGTACACGGACCCGCGTACCGCCTTCTGCACCAATGGCACACGTCGGTAGATGCTCTTCTCCAGCCCGGACAGCTCGCGGTCGAAGCGTGGGATGACCCAGGCCGGCGTGCGCTGGAACACGGTGAGGTGCTCGGTACGGGGTGCGATCTCGGGCACGAACTGCACCGCCGAGGCGCCCGTGCCGATCACGGCCACCCGTTCCCCGGCGAGCTCGTGCTCGTGGTTCCAGGTCGCGGAATGGAAGGTGGCGCCGCCGAACGTTTCGAGCCCGGGCATGTCCGGGATGCTCGGCGTCGACAGCGCGCCGGTAGCCGCTACCAGCACGTCGGCCGTCAACGTTCCGCGGCCGGTCCGCACGTGCCACACGGCGTCGACGTCGTCCCACTGCGCTTCTTCGAGTTCACAACCAGTGACCACGCGGTAGAGGACCCCGGTATCGGCCGCAACCTTCTTCAGATAGTTGAAGATCTCGTCGCGGCGAGCGAAGGTGTGGCTCCAATCCGCGCTCGGCGCGAACGAGAACGAGTACAGCGACGTCGGGACGTCGCATGCACACCCCGGGTACGTGTTGTCCCGCCACGTTCCACCGACATCGTCACCGCGTTCGATGATCAGAACATCGGCGTTCGGCTGCGTCTGCAGGATCCGGGCGCCGAGTCCGATACCCGCGAAACCCGCCCCGACGATCAGGGTCTGTACATGCTCCGGAAGACTCACGACTTCTCCACCTTCGATTCCCGCACGGGCAACAGCCGTGCGCGTGCTGACTTCTCTTCCTCCGCCGTCCGGAACAGTCCCGGCGCCGCGAGACCCCCCGGCTCGGCATCGAGAATCTCCCCCGTCCGCCGGTTCAGGAGATGCTCCACGGCCGCCACCACCAGCGACTTCTTGGTCAGGAAGTGATAGAGCTGCGCGACCCGCGAGACATCCGCCGGGCGGGTGATGCCCTTCGTGGTGGTGCCCGCGTATCCGAACTCGACCAGTGAGTCGATCGCCGCGTCGAGCAGGCGCGGCCGCATTGCTGCCGTCCGCTCGGCCTGGGTACGGCTCGGTTCGCTCAGCGCAGTGTCCGGGGTCACAAGTGCACTCTAGGTGGAAAAAAGAAAACAGTCCAGACTGCTTTTAAGATGCTCCTGCGGCCCGCCGGCACACGAGTGCTGACATCAGCGGCCCCACTGCACACGTCACACTTCCCACGTCAGCACATACATTTCGCGAGGGAAACGGATACAATGAACTTCATCTCCGGTGCGGACCGCATCGAATGGATGGCCTCTCTACGAGAAGACACTGTTTCCTCTTCCTCGCGATGCCGCATTAAACCATCGCGAAGGGGCGAATGTTGGCATCTCCCGAAATTCTCGTCGACGATTCTCGAACAGGCACGTCCTCCATCACCCGGCGTGCACACGACCGTGCACACGACCATGCGCACGACCACGCACACGACAAGGTGGTCGCGTCCACGTCCGCGAAGGACGAATCGGCCGATGCCTTCGTGTGGGACGAAGAGGAGTCGGAGGCACTGCGGGTCGCGCGCAAGGATGCCGAACTGGCCGTGTCGACGGATTCCACCCGGGCGTACCTGAAGCAGATCGGCAAGGTTGCCCTCCTGACCGCCGCACAAGAGGTGGACCTGGCCATCCGCATCGAGGTGGGCCTGTTCGCGGCTGAGAAACTGCGCGCGGCTGCAGGGGGCGATGCGCCGCTGACCGTCACCGCACGCCGCGATCTGCACGCGATCTCACAAGACGGCAAGCGCGCGTACAACCACTTGCTCGAAGCGAACCTGCGACTGGTCGTGTCACTGGCCAAGCGATACACCGGTCGCGGTATGCCCTTTCTGGATCTGATTCAGGAAGGCAATCTGGGACTCGTACGCGCTGTCGAGAAGTTCGACTACTCCAAAGGTTTCAAGTTCTCCACGTACGCCACCTGGTGGATCCGACAGGCCATCACCCGGGCCATGGCCGATCAGGCCCGCACCATCCGTATTCCGGTCCACATGGTCGAGATCATCAACAAGCTCGGCCGCATCGAGCGTGAACTCCTCCAGGAGCTGGGCCGCAAGCCCACCCCCGAAGAACTCGGCCAGCAAATGGACATCACGCCGGAAAAGGTGCTCGAGGTACAGCAGTATGCGCGTGAGCCCATCTCGCTGGACCAGACCATCGGCGCCGAAGGTGACGCTCAGCTCGGCGATTTCATCGAGGACTCGGAGGCGGTCGTCGCCGACGACGCCGTCGCATTCGGCTTGCTGCAGGACCAGTTGGGCGCGGTGCTGGAAACCCTCACCGAACGCGAGGCCGGTGTCGTGCGTTTGCGTTTCGGCCTGACCGGTAGCAAACCATGCACGCTCGACGAGATCGGACGGGTCTACGGCGTCACGCGCGAGCGCATCCGTCAGATCGAGTCGAAAACCATGTCGAAGCTTCGGCACCCCTCACGGTCCCAGGCACTGCGCGACTACCTCGAATGATCCACCTGTGAGTACTTCTCAACCGCCCGTGGTCGAGAAGTATTCACAGGAGTTCAGGAGTTCAGGAGTTCAGGAGATCGGTAGTCCCGCGCGCAGCAGGTTGCTGGGCACCTGATGCCCGACGACGTCCTCGGCCACCGCTGCGGCGCGCAGGGACGCAGCGAGATCGATGCCGGTGTCGACCCCCAGGTCGGAAAGCATGAAGGCGAGTTCCTCGGTGGCGATGTTGCCGCTGGCGCCCGGGGCGAAGGGGCAGCCTCCGAGTCCGCCGGTGGAGGCGTCGAGAAACCGGACCCCGTGCTGGACGGCGGTCAACGCGCACGCGAGTCCGACACCGCGAGTGTTGTGGAAGTGGGCGCCGAGATTCACGTCACCGAGGCGCGACGTCACCAACTCGATCAAGCTCGCCACCCGGCCGGGGGTCGCGGTTCCGATGGTGTCGGCGATGGAGAGCTGATCCGCGCCCACGGACATCGCGTGTTCAGCGATGGAGAGGGGCCGTTCGGGGTCGGTGGGCCCGTCGAACGGGCAGTCCCACGCGGTGGCGATGATGACCTCGACCCTGCCACCCTCGTCGTGCACGAGCCGCACCACCTCACCGATCCGCTCGGTCGCCTCGGTCGTCGTGGACTTCGTGTTTGCCCGACTGTGACCCTCGGCCGCCGACACCACATATTCGATCGTCCGCATTCCGCTCGCGAGAGCCCGTTTGGTGCCGCCGATGCCGGCGACGAGTGCCGAGAACTCGACTCCGGGCCAGCGGCCCAGATTCTCGGCAAGCTGCTCCGCGTCCGCGAGGGCCGGGACCGCCCGCGGTGACACGAAGGACGTGGCCTCGATGCGCGGCACCCCGGTCGCGACCAGCGCGTCCAGAAGTCTGAGCTTGGCCGCGAGGGGCACCGGGTCCTCTATCTGCAGGCCGTCGCGGGGACCCACCTCGCGGATACTCACCGACTCCGGAATCATCTAGATCACACCCTTATCGTGCAATGCACTTCGCTCGTCTTCGCTCAGGCCGAGCAGGCCGCCCCACACGTCGTCGTTGTCGGCTCCCGGCCGCGGCGCCCCTGCGCGGCGCACCGAACCCGGCGTGTCACTGAACCTCGGTACCACTCCCAGGCCGAGCACGTCTTCGCCGATCCGTTCGTCGTAATGCCCCACCAGCATCCCACGATCGAGCAGTTGCGGGTCCTTCACCACCTCGGCGACCGTGTTGATGGGCCCTGCCACCACACCCGCCGCGGTGAGCCGTTCGACGAGGGTGCTCGGATCCTGTTCAGCGGCCCAGGCCCCGATCATCTCGTCGAGTTCGTCCTGATGCTTGCCGCGATCGATGTGGGTGCGAAACCGCGGGTCGTCGGCCAGTTCCGGCTCCCCCATCACGGTGCAGAGCCGCGCGAACAGCGTGTCCTGATTGGCGGCGATTACCACCCAGCTGCCGTCCGCCGTCGCATAGATGTTGGACGGTGCGATGCCCTCGAGTCGTGTCCCCGACGGCTGCCGGACGATGCCGCCGCGGTCGTAGTCGGGAATCGTGGATTCCTGCACCGCGAGGCAGGATTCGGTGAGCGCCACGTCCACCACCTGGCCGCGGCCGGTCCTCTCCCGCGCCAGGAGTGCCGCCAGAACCCCCTGTACCGCAAACATTCCCGCGAGCGAGTCGCCCAGCGACAACGCCAACCGCGGCGGCGCCTGGCCCGGGTAACCATTGAGATACCGCAGCCCGCTGACCGCCTCGGCCACCGACGCGTATCCGGCACTGCGCGACTGCGGTCCGGTCTGCCCGTATCCGGAGACCCTGGCCAGCACGATCCCGGGGTTGCGTTCCTGCAGCACGTCGAATCCGAGCCCCCATTTCTCGAGGGTGCCGGGACGGAAGTTCTCCACGATCACATCGGCCTGCTCGACGAGGTCGAGAAAAAGCTCGCGCCCCCTGTCCACCCGAAGGTCCAGGGTGACGCACCGCTTGTTGCGCGCGTGCACGGTCCAGAAGAAGCGGTGTCCGTCCTGCTCTGCCTGGCCCCAGGTGCGCAGCGGATCGGGACGGTCGGGCGACTCGATCTTGATGACGTCGGCACCGAGGTCCCCGAGCAGACGGCCCGCGAACGGCCCCGCGATGAGTGTGCCGAGTTCGATCACTCGGTATCCGTCCAACGGACCCGTCGAGGGTGCCACGTCCGGCATCTGGTTCTCCTTCGGTGATTCGCTGATGTCTCCCCATCATTTCCGACCTGCCCCAGGATTGCACTGACGGCCCCTCCGTGCGAGGAACTGCTGCGCGGAACTGCGCCGGCACAGATTCCGGCGATCGCGCCGATTACTCGTCTGGGCTCGGGCATGATGAAGCGCAGCAACGAGGTCTGTCGAGGAGGCAACGGTGGCCATTACTGCACGCACGTTCGCGATCGCTCTCGGCGCCGTGATTCTCCTCGTCGGAGTGATCGCTCTGCTGTGGCCGGTCGGTATCGACAGTTCCAACCAGGACCAGCACATCAGCTGCGGAAACGCCATCTCGAGCGACCTCACGGAGGCTCAGCAGGCCGATACGCAGAATCCGATCGGGACCACACTCTCGGAGTTGGGGCTCACCGAGCGTCCGGACAACGTCGCGCAGTGCAACGACGCGTTGTCCACACGTCGTGCCTGGGCCTGGCCGGTGACCGCGGCCGGCGCGGTCGTTCTCGCCGCCGGGCTCCTGGTGCGCGGCCAGTGGACCGGTCGTTGGAAGGCGGCCCGCCGGTAGGGGAACGGCCGCGAAATCCGGTCCCGTCACGGAACGAGGCGGTATCGCAGCATCATGTCGTGGTCCTCGTGATCGAGCATGTGACAGTGCCACACGTACCCCTGCAGCGGGTGGCCACCATGATGGCCCGACGACATCCCGAACGTGGCGTCCGGATCGAAGCCCAGTTCGTCCGCGGTGGGAAATTCGACGACGATGCGGGTGACGGAGTTGGCATCTGCGATCACCGTGTCCTTGAATCCCCACTCCCACGGCTGCGGCGGCTGCACCGGTCCGGTCACGAAAGGCTCGGCGGACGGTGTCCATCGAATCCCCACCGGCGGCAACGGTTGCGCCTGCATCAGGGCCGCCGTGTCGATCGGCTGGCGTCCGACCACCCGGAACCTCACCAGGTGCAGGTGGATGGGGTGCGGCTCGGGGGTGGCGTTGACGATGTTCCACTGCTCGACGGCGCCCTGCCGGGGCAGTTCGATATCGTCGGTGGTGTAGCGCAGATTGTTCAGCGTCATCAACGGTGACGGCTGGCCCAGTGCCTCGCCGACCTGCAGCACCGACACCGTGCGGACAACCTGGGGCGCCGCGACGGGCGGCAACGATCCGGACTTCCGGCCGCCACCCCGCAAGCTCTCCGGGACCGTTCCCGTGAAACCGGCGGCGGACCCCACCAGGAATCTGCAGAACCTCGGCATCGTCCGGACACCGCGCTCGGCCACCTGCGCGGGTATCGGCTCGTCGTTGCGTAACTCCACCACCGTGCCGGGCGCGAGTGCACCGAAATCGACGAGGAGGTCGACACGTTCACCGGGTCCGAGCCGGACGTGATCCACCGCGGCCGGGGCGTTCAGGAAGCCACCCTCGGCGCCCAGCACCCAGAACCGCATCCGGTTGTCGAAAAACAGATTCCAGACGCTGAACGACGCCGCGTTGACCAGCCGCAGACGGTACAGCCCACGTGCCACCGACATCTCGGGCCACACCTTGCCATTCACCACACCTACATCGCCCGGCGTGGCCGCTTCCCAGCTCCCCTGCGGATTGAGGGTATTCGAACGCACACTCTGCCGGCCGTCATCGGTGAAGGTCTTGTCCTGCAGGACCAGCGGGATCTCGAACTCTCCGGACGGCAGTCCGAGTGGGTTGCCCGGCAGACCGGTATCGAAGTCGTCGCGCAGCAGGTACATCCCGGCGAGCCCGGCGGAGACGTTCAGCCTGGTGATACCCATGGCGTGGTCGTGGTACCAGAGAGTGCAGGCCTCCTGCCGGTTCGGATAGCGGTGCACCATCCCCTGCCCCGGCCGCATCACCAGTTCCGGATGACCGTCGAATTCGGGGGGCGTGGAACCACCGTGCAGATGCAGCGAGGTCGGAACCTGCTCGCGATCGGTCTCCGTGACTCCGTGCAGTCTCATGTCGAAGTCCGCGGCGAACGGATGACCGGCGATGCCGTTGCCGTACGTCAGATCGGTGCCTGCACCGACGTGCGCCTCGATCACCGGCCCCAGGTATTCCATGCCCGCGTACCCCAGCGCGGGAGAAGCCGGGAAATCGGGGTGAAAACGGTGCATCGTGCTGCTCGCACGCACGTCCACGGACGTTCCGCCGATCGTCGGCAGCAGTGGCAACTGCTCCCGGAACGGCTCGAGCGGCGGCGACGAGAAGACGAAGGGCCGAAGAGGATCGATGCCGAACGGAAACGCAGCGGCCGAACCGGCCGTGACCGCACCGAGCCCGGCGGTCAGTGCCAGACCACGAACAAACGATCTTCGCGGTATCCGTCCGTCCATCCTGGCGCCCCCTGCACGGTGAACAACTTGCGGCTCGGGTAGCCGAACGCTACCTCGAGCGCCATCCCAGCCGACCGTTTTCCGGCTCCTCGCTCAGACCTGCTCGCATCCCCGTCTCGGGCGTGGAACGCTGACCAGCATGACGAGAGTGGGTCCGAAGAACATGGAATGGATCCCGGGCGGCACCTTCTGGATGGGGTCGGAGGACTTCTATCCCGAGGAGCGTCCGGTCCATCAGGTGGCCGTCGACGGTTTCTGGATGGACGCGCACGAGGTGACCATTGCGGAGTTCCGCCGATTCGTGAAGGACACCGGCCATGTCACCACCGCCGAGACCCCGCCGGATCCCGCGCAGTACCCGGGCGCGGACCCATCGCTGCTCGTCCCCGGTTCGCTGGTGTTCACCCCCACCGCCGGGCCCGTCTCCCTCGACGACTTCACCCAATGGTGGTCGTTCACGCCCGGCGCCGACTGGCGTCATCCCGAGGGTCCCGGCAGCAGCGTCGGCGGGCGCGAGCGGCACCCCGTCACCCACGTGTCGTGGTTCGACGCACACGCGTATGCGGAGTGGGCGGACAAGGAACTGCCGACCGAGGCGGAGTGGGAGTTCGCGGCTCGCGGCGGCCTCGACCGAAAGCCGTTCGTGTGGGGAGACGAGCACGAACCGGGCGGCAGACCCGGCGGCAACGTGTGGCAGGGCCGCTTCCCGTGGGAGAACCTCATGGAGGACGGCTATGCGGGTACCTCACCGGTCGGCCGGTTCCGGCCGAACGGGTACGGGCTCAGCGACATGGCCGGAAACGTGTGGGAATGGACGGCCGACTACTACACCGCCGATCACTCCGCGAGCGGAAAGAACGTGACGCCGGCCCACTCGTGCTGCATCCCGGCCAATCCGCGGATCGACACCGCCCGGGCCGAGGATCCCGGTGAGCCGTATGCGCGCCGGGTGATCAAGGGCGGGTCCCATCTGTGCGCGCCGAACTACTGCATGCGCTATCGGCCGTCGGCCCGGCAGGGCGACACCGAGGAAACCTCTACCTGCCACATCGGTTTCCGATGCATCGTCCGGCCGTGAACGCCCGTGGTATTGGCTTCGAACCACCCGTGACTGCTGCCGATGCGGGCGCACTCGGTGTGCACCCTCTCGTCCTTTCTCCGGGACTTCCTGTGTCGTCTCGAGCGGACCGGACACCGCCCTACCAAGTTTGCTGACGCTGTGTCAGTATGATGGTGACAGCTCGTCGGTAAATCGCGCACCGCGGACACCTCCGCGCGCGCCGTCCTTCGTCAGGAGTTGCACGTCAATGTTTCTCGCTGTGCGCGAACTATGGTTTGCGCGAACACGTTTCCTACTGATGGGCGCAGTCGTCGCGTTGATCTCGATTCTCATGGTGATGCTCTCCGGGCTCTCGTCCGGACTCGTGAACGACGGCGTCTCCGGACTGCAGCGGACTCCGGTCCAGGCATTCGCCTTCGCCGAGGGCACCAAGACCGATTCGGCGTTCAGCCGGTCCGTCGTCACCGAAGAACAGGCGGCGGCGTGGCGCAATCAGCCGGGCGTCGATCGCGCAGAGTTGTTCGGCAACACCATCGTCAATGCCAAGACCCGGAACGGCACGCCCGTCGACCTCACCCTGTTCGGCATCGGCAAGGGATCGTTCCTCGAGCCGGAACCGGCGGAGGGCACCGCCCTGGCCGGTGACCACGACATCATCGTCAGCGACACCGCGCGCGACGCCGGACTGAACTTGGGCGACACGGTGGTCCTCGACCGCCTGGGCACCGAACTCACCGTGGTCGGGTTCACCGCCGATCAGCGCACCTTCGGTCATGTGGACGTGGCATACGTTCCGCTGAGGACCTGGCAGGAGATCAACGCCGGCACCAAGGTCGGCGAGATACCCCGGGCAGGCGCCTACAACGAAGCCAGCGTCGTCGCGATCCAGGGCACGGACGGCAATCTTCCCGATCTCGCCGCCGGTGACGCCGCCGCCGGTACAGCGTCGAAACCGCTCACCGAGTCGTTCGACTCCTCACCGGGATACGCGGCCGAGATGATGACGATGACGATGATCAAGGCATTCCTCTACGCCATCTCCGCGCTGGTCGTGGGCGCCTTCTTCACCATCTGGACCGTGCAGCGCAGCCGCGAACTCGCCGTCATGCGCGCCATGGGCGCCTCCACCGGATTCCTGATGCGCGACGGCCTGATGCAGGCGGTGATTGTTCTCGTCCTCTCCATCGGCTTCGGAGTGCTGGTCGGACTGGGACTGGGGGTCGTGTTGCTCGACTCCGGTATGCCCTTCGCCCTCGAAGCGGCCCCCATCATCAGCGGTGCCGTACTGCTCGCGGTCCTCGGACTCGTGGGTGCCGCCGCCGCCATCGTTCGCATGGCTTCCATCAATCCTCTTGTCGCGTTGGGAGAAAACAGATGAGCACACCGTCCGAGACCACCACACGCGAGGCGTCGGATACCTCCGCAGGACTCACACTGACCGGTGCGACGCTGGCATTCGGTGACGGTGACAGCACCGTCGTGGCCCTCGACCGGGTCGACCTCCGCGTGCGTCCCGGCGAGATGGTTGCCATCGTCGGGCCATCCGGTGCGGGCAAGTCCAGCCTGCTGGCCGTTGCGGGCGGCCTGACGCAGCCCACCGACGGCACTGTGGTGGTCGACGGTATCGAGGTGGGCAGCCTGTCGAAGAAGGGGCTCGCGAAATTTCGCCGCGAGCACATCGGATTCGTCTTCCAGTCGGGCAATCTCATTCCCGCGCTGACCGCGATCGACCAGCTTCGCCTCGTCGTCAAGATCACCGGGGTCGAGGATGCGCCGGATCCGGCGGCACTGCTGGACGCCGTCGGTATGTCCCACCGGTCCGATCGGCGCCCCGGGCAGCTCTCCGGCGGCGAACGACAGCGAGTGGGTATCGCCCGGGCCCTGATGAGCCGCCCGTCCGTATTGCTCGTCGACGAACCGACCGCCGCCCTGGACCGGGCGCGCAGCCACGAAGTGGTGGAACTGCTTGCCGCGAACACCCACGACGCGCAGGTGGCCACCGTGATGGTGACCCACGATCACGAGGTGCTGAGCCACTGCGACCGAGTCCTCGAGATGATCGATGGCACACTGACGGAGCACTGACACACTGCACCGACATACGCACACGAACTGACGGGAGGCCCGTGCCGAAGATTTCAGCGGCCACGGTGGCCGAGCACCGCGCGGCGCAGCGGCGGGCCCTCCTCGACTCCGCGCGGCTGATCCTTGCCGAAACGCCAGAGAAGAACCTCAGCCTCGCGGACGTCGCGGCACGTGCCGGGCTCACCCGGTCGAGCTTCTACAACTACTTCGACTCGCGGGAAGACCTGCTGCACGCGATCGTCGAGGACATGTTCCCCCGCTGGACCGGGCGGGTGGCCGAGGCGATGGCTGCCGCAGACGATGACGACGGACGCATTCTCGCGTACATCGATGCCAACCTCGACCTCGTTGCCGAGGGCGAGCACGCCGTCGTCACCGCGCTGGCGTCGTTCACCCCGCAGTCGTTTCGGGATCCGCGCATCCTGGCGATGCACGATCAGCTCGTCCTGCCGCTCGAAGATGCACTACGTGCCGCGGGATCACCCGACCCCGACATGGCGGCGCAGCTGATCAGCGCCGTGGTCCACAAGGGCACCGAACTGATCGAGGCCGGCCGAGACGTCGAAGCCGTTCGGCGCGCGGTGCATTCGGTAATCGCCGCGAACCACTAGATCGCGGACCGGCGGCGGTCAGACCAGCAGTTCGGCGATCTGAATGGTGTTGAGGGCGGCACCCTTACGCAGGTTGTCACCCGACACGAACAGGGCGAGGCCGCGGCCCTCGGGAACACCCGGGTCCTGGCGGATACGGCCGACCAGTGACTTATCACCACCGGCAGCGGCGAGCGGAGTCGGCACGTCCACCAACTTCACACCGGGTGCCTTCGCCAGGATTTCCTGGGCACGCTCCACCGACAGCGGCCGATCGAACTCCGCGTTGATCGACAGCGAGTGGCCGGTGATCACCGGGACGCGCACACAGGTGCCCGACACCAGGAGCTCCGGTAGCCCGAGGATCTTGCGGCTCTCGTTGCGGAGCTTCTGATCCTCGTCGGTCTCGCCGCTGCCGTCGTCGACGATCGAACCGGCCATGGGCAGCACGTTGAACGCGATGGGCGCGACGTACTTGTTCGGGGCCGGGAAGTCGACGGCGCTGCCGTCGTGCACGAGCTTCTCCGCGTCGTCGATGACGGAACGGGCCTGGCCGAGCAGTTCCTCGACTCCGGCGATGCCGCTACCGGACACGGCCTGGTAGCTCGACACGATGAGGCGCCGGAGTCCGGCCTCGTCGTGCAGAACCTTGAGCACGGGCATGGCCGCCATCGTGGTGCAGTTGGGATTGGCGATGATGCCCTTCGGCGGATTCTTGGCTTCTTCGGGGTTGACCTCACTCACCACGAGCGGGACCTCGGGGTCCTTCCGCCAGGCCGAAGAGTTGTCGACGACGGTGGCACCGGCAGCGGCGAACCGCGGAGCCTGCTCCCGCGAGAGCGTCGCGCCGGCGGAGAAGAGTGCGATGTCGATGCCCTTCAGATCCTCGTCGGAGGTGGCCGACGCGTCCTCGACCACGATCTCCTCACCGCGGAACGGCAGCTTCTTGCCGGCCGACCGTGCGGAAGCGAAGAACCGGACCTTGTCCGCGGGGAAGTTGCGTTCCTCGAGGAGCGTGCGCATGACGATGCCGACCTGACCGGTGGCACCGACGACGGCGATGGTGGTCATGATCTACCGCCCCGTTCCTGCGTGCACGACTGCTTCTTCGTCGCCGCCGAGCCCGAACGCATCGTGAATGGCCTTGACGGCCCGGTCCAGCTCGGTGTCCTTGACGAGCACCGAGATGCGGATCTCCGACGTCGAGATCAGGTCGATGTTGACGCCGGCCTCGGCGAGCGCCTCACAGAATGTGGCGGTCACGCCGGGGTGGCTCTTCATGCCGGCGCCGACGAGCGACACCTTGCCGATGTGGTCGTCGTAGCGCACCTGCGTGAAACCGATCTCGCTCTGCAGCTTGGTCAGCTTCTCGACCCCGCGCGGGCCGTCGGCGGAGGGCAGGGTGAACGTGATATCGGTCTTCCCGGTCTCGACTTTGGAGATGTTCTGCAACACCATGTCGATGTTGATCTCCGCGTCGGCGACGGCGCGGAACACTCTCGCCGCGTAGCCCGGGGTGTCGGGCAGGCCGACAACGGTGATCTTGGACTCGCCGCGATCGTGCGCGACTCCGGTGATGATTGCCTCTTCCACGGGAATGTCCTCCATCGATCCGGACACGATGGTGCCCGGCTTGGTCGTGTATGACGAGCGTACGTGTACCGGCACGTTGTAGCGGCGGGCGTATTCGACGCAGCGGAGCATGAGCACCTTCGCGCCGCATGCCGCCAACTCGAGCATCTCCTCGAACGACACTGTCTCGAGACGCTGGGCGTCGGGCACGATGCGCGGATCCGCGGTGAAGATGCCGTCGACGTCGGTGTAGATCTCGCAGACGTCTGCCTTCAGGGCCGCCGCCAACGCCACAGCCGTGGTGTCGGAGCCGCCGCGGCCGAGGGTCGTGACGTCCTTGCTGTCCTGGCTGACGCCCTGGAATCCGGCGACGAGAACGATGGAGCCCTCGTCCAGCGCATCGCGGACACGGCCCGGTGTGACGTCGATGATCTTGGCGTTGCCGTGGGCACTGGTGGTGATGACCCCTGCCTGAGAACCTGTGAACGAACGGGCCTCGGCGCCGAGAGAATGAATGGCCATCGCGACGAGAGAGTTGGAGATGCGCTCACCGGAGGTCAGCAGCATGTCCATTTCGCGGGCGGGCGGGGCTGGGCACACCTGCTGAGCCAGGTCGAGCAGCTCATCAGTGGTGTCCCCCATCGCTGAAACCACGACGACGACATCGTTGCCGGCCTTCTTGGTCTCGACGATCCGTTCAGCCACTCGTCGGATTCTCTCGGCGGTTGCCACCGAGGATCCGCCGTACTTCTGGACGACGAGAGCCACGCGTTTCTACCTCCAGGTCGATGAATCTGTACTGGTCCAGCTGTCGACCTTACCGGCGGAGGTCATGACGAGCCCGGGTGCGTCCGCCCGCCTGCTCATCCGAACGCCGTTTCCGCGGCCTCCGCGACCTGCGCGACGGCCGCGCAGTCCCGCCCGTGAACAGTGACGACGCCGCGTGCGCGACCGAGCATGCGGGTGATGTCGTCGACGACGGCATCCGGCCGTGTGACGTCGATCGCCGCCCCCACCGGGGTCGACCACCGGCATCGGTCCCCGATCCGCGCCGGCTCCGCCGGGACCTCTGTTCGATCGTTCCCCACGGATCGGACCGTGAAGGCTACCGTCACCTCGCTACCGGGGACCTGACCGCGAGACGGATAGAACACGCAGTCGAACGGCGCCGGGAGCGCGTCCGCATCGACGAGACGCGTGCCCGCATCCTCGCCCAGCACCTCGAGTACCTCGCACGGATCGTGCCGCGCCAGCTCGGCCTGATTCCGGTCTCCTGCTGCTCTGGACGGAAGCCCGGACGCCATCCGGTCGATCGCGGCGGAGAGAACGCTGTCGGCCAGTGGGCAGGCGTCCTCGCCGGCGACGGCTCCGACACGAACGGTGGCGAGTCGTGGGGCTGCAAGCTCCGCCGGACCGCCGAGAGCGAGGCGGAAGACACGCTCGCACGTCCCGCGCGCCGGATCCGCCCGCCCCCGGTACACCGTCACGCCGTCGATCACCGTGGGTTCGGACACCGACTGCGCGGACAGCATCGACGGCAGCAGGGACAGCTCCACCGAGATGGAGTTTCCGTCGGGTCGAGTGATCAGCGCGGAACACACCGAGAGTTGCACTGCGGCACCGAACTGCGCAACGGCGCCGACCGCCTCCAGCGGACCCTCGTCGAGAAGGCCGCACGGATCGGCCGTGCGGAGAATGTCCTCGACGTCGACGTGTAACTGCTGACGCGCGGTCAGACCTTCGGGCGGGACTGCGGCGGGCACACCCACCACGGAACGCGCACACCCCGGCGACACCATGACGGCGGCGATCAACGCCGCGAATCGAACCCAGCCCCCCACGAGCTCCCCTCCCCTGCAATGAGGGGAACCCTACCGGGGCCCGCAGTGCGGCGAAATCTAACTGAATACCGACAGGAATCGTTGGGCTCCGTCGGGGGTGCGGAAGCGTCTCATGGCGCGTTCGCGTTGCCGGGTCGGCTGGTCCGAGTTCTCCGCCCGGT
>NZ_JBAQEO010000863.1:0-1865 GCF_049286785.1 Rhodococcus sp. (in: high G+C Gram-positive bacteria)
GACTATCCGGGTGTGGGCACCCGACCGCCGCGGGATCTGCCCGCCGATGTCACCACCATCGCCAATGCCCGCCTACTCGACCCGAATGTGCTCTCACGCACCTTTACCCAGCAGCAGCAATTGAAGAACTTCTACGGCTTCACCCCCACCCTGGACATCGACCGATACACCGTCGACGGTGAACTCGGCGACTACATCGTCGCCGCCCGGGAACTGTCCCCGAACAGCCTCAGCGGCAATCAAACCCAGTGGATCAACCGGCACACCGTCTACACGCACGGCAACGGGTTCGTCGCCGCACCGGCGAATAGGGTCAACGCCGCCGTTCGGGACGCGACCGGGCAGAGCTCCAGCAGCGACAGCGGCTACCCCATCTACACCGTCAGCGACATCGCCTCCCAAGCCACCGACCGGCAACTGATCCCGGTCGAGCAACCGCGCATCTACTTCGGGGAAATGATCGCGCACTCGGACAACCCCGACTACGCCATCGTCGGCGCCCAAACCGGGGCACCGCCGCGCGAGTACGACACCGATACCTCCACTTACACCTACACGGGAACCGGCGGGGTGCCGGTAGGGAACTGGGTCAACCGGTTGGCGTTCGCAGCGAAGTACGCCGAACGAAACATCCTGTTCTCCGGTGCCATCGGCACCGAGTCGAAAATCCTCTTCAACCGTGACCCGCGAACCCGTGTCGAATACGTCGCACCATGGCTGACCACAGACAACAACCCCTACCCCGCAGTCGTGGATGGACGGATCATCTGGATCGTCGACGCCTACACCACCCTCGAGCACTACCCCTACGCGCAGACCGGGAACTTGACTGAACCGGTCGTCACCGACACCGGTCGGAGTCTGCCGGCCGAGGACGTCTCATACGTACGCAACTCCGTCAAGGCCACCGTTGACGCTTACGACGGCACCGTCACCCTCTATCAGGTCGGCCAGCACGATCCGGTCCTGCAGGCATGGATGAGCATCTTCCCCGACACCGTCCAACCCGAGGACGCGATCTCCGCGGATCTACGCGCGCATTTCCGCTATCCCGAGGATCTGTTCCGGATCCAGCGTGAACGCCTGGCCAAATATCACGTCAACGATCCGCGGGAGTTCTTCACCAACAACGCGTTCTGGTCGGTACCGTCCGATCCGACGTCGGATTCCGGCGGGCAGCAGCCCCCGTACTACATCCTGGTCGGCGACCAGGACACCGCGGCGCCGTCGTTCCGCCTGGCCAGCGCCATGGTCGGGTTCAACCGCGAATTCCTCTCCGCCTACATCTCGGTGCACTCCGATCCGGAGAACTACGGAAAGATCGAAGTGCTGCAGTTGCCGACAGACAGCATCACTCAGGGTCCCCAGCAGATTCAGAACTCGATGATCTCCGATACCCGCGTCGCTTCCGAACGTACCCTGCTCGAGCGGTCGAACCGGATCCACTACGGCAACCTGCTGACGCTGCCGATCGCCGACGGCGGCGTCCTCTACGTCGAACCCCTCTTCACCGAACGGCTGTCCACCACCGCGGACGGATCGACGTTCCCACAATTGTCCCGCGTCCTGGTCAGCTACCGCGAACCCGGCACCGGCGGCGTCCGGGTCGGCTACGCACCCACCCTCGCCGAGGCCCTCGACCAGGTGTTCGGGGCCGGAACCGGTCGGGCCGCGACAGCGCCCGGCGGCGACGCGGCCGCTCCCCCACCGCCCACAACGGAGGCCACCCCGCCGGCCGAGGGCACGGAGCCTGCACCGCCGCCCGCTCCAACGGAGGAACTGACCGCTGCCGTCCTCGAACTCAACGCGGCACTGGGGAACCTGCGCGAGGCGCAGCACGCCGGCGACTTCACGTCCTACGGCAC
>NZ_JBAQEO010000864.1:0-2740 GCF_049286785.1 Rhodococcus sp. (in: high G+C Gram-positive bacteria)
AGGCTATCCAGACCAAAGGTCTCGGTGACGTGTTCCTGTATGTCGACCTCCCGCCGGGCACCACCGACGCCGACCTCGAGATCACCTTCCGTCCGCCGGGATGGCGACTGGGCTTCGCCGGTATGGCCTTCGGTTTCGCGTTGCTGGTGGCTTCGGCCATCGTGCATTATCGGAATCGAGGGCGGCGGCAAAACTTCTCCCAGCCGCAGACAGAAGCCGGTGTGGTCACCGTGTCAGCGTGAGCGGCCACTCACAATCGCAAATCGTCTGAGTGCAGCGTGGTGCTCCACTGTCCGCAAGTGGTTCCTGCTGTACGAGATCCGAGGATGAGGGGAAGCGCCGGATCCCGAGAAAACAGCGGCACAATGCCACCGGAGATGGAAGACACCGTCTGCAGATTCATACAGGGGGCCGTTTTCACAGCCGCGACGACGTATAAACTCGCGCCCTGTGATGACCGAGGGCACGCAATCGTCGGCGCAGCCGCACCGAATTTCTATAGTCGTGCCCGTTTACCAGGGTGAACGAACGCTGGGCTCCCTGGTGGAGGAGATCTTGCCCTGGACGGTGCGACAGATGTCTCCTGGCGGCCGGCCGATGGTGGTCGAGGAGGTTCTCCTCGTCTTCGATCACGGCCCCGACAAGTCCGCCGAGGTCATTCGTGACCTGGCGGCGCAGCACGATTTCATCCGTCCTATCTGGCTCAGCCGCAATTTCGGCCAGCACGCCGCCACCCTCGCAGGTATGGCGTCGAGCGGCGGCGAATGGGTCGTCACGATGGATGAGGACGGTCAGCACAATCCGGCTTGCATCGGCGGCTTGCTCGACACCGCACTGCATCAGCAGGCCTCCCTTGTCTACGCAAAGCCGACAAATTCTGCGCCCCACGGCGTGCTGCGCAACTCGGCATCCAAGTCGTCGAAATGGCTTCTCAGCAAGCTACTGGCGTCGGAGAGTTCGGTGGATTACCAGAGCTTCCGCCTGGTACTCGGCGAAGTGGGGCGGTCCGTCGCCGCCTACGCCGGCTCCGAGGCATATCTCGATGTGGCTCTCGGCTGGATAGCTGGTGAGGTAACGACAAGTCCTGTCGAACTCCGCGAAGAGCGCGGGCGGCCATCCGGGTATCACCTGCGCAGCCTGCTCTCCCACTTCTGGCGGATGGTGCTGTCGAGCGGCACGAAAGGCCTGCGAATCGTGAGCCTGATCGGGTTCCTTTTCGCGATCTGCGGACTTGCCGTCGTGCTCTACGTCCTGGCGTCGTATCTGTTCTTCGACGCCGGCGCGGAGGTGCGCGGATGGGCCTCGACCATGGTCGTCATGCTTTTCGGTTTCGGCGCGATCCTGTTCTCCCTCGGGGTCATCGCCGAGTACGTCGGTGTCAATGTCAAGACCGCGATGGGCAAGCCGCCCTATTTGATCGTGAGCGATCCCGCGAACGGCCCCCTCGGACGTGCCTGTCCGGACCAACCTTCCGCACGAGCGGACAGCCACAAAGAACCATGACAGTCCCCACATGGGTCGTCGGTAGTGGCGGACTTCTCGGCGGAGCCCTCACCGGAGTGCTCCGACGGCGGGGCACACAGCCGTACACCAGCCGTGTCCCCTGGAACGATCCTTTGGGGGCACGCGCCGTCCTGCTGACCGATGCCAGGCGTCTGATCCAGTCTGCAGCGGGCGGGCCCTGGCGCGTTGCCTGGTGCGCCGGAGCGGGTGTCAACGGGACGAGCATGGAGGAGTTCGACGGGGAGAACGCCCTTTTACGTGCGGTTCTCGATGAGTTGGACGCCGGATCGGGTGCCGGCAACGCGGGCACGGTCTTTCACGCCTCTTCCGCCGGCGGGGTCTACGCTGGATCGCCCGGTCCACCACACAACGAAATGAGCTCGGTGGCGCCGCTAGGCGACTACGGGCGGGCGAAGCTGGCCGCCGAGAAAATCGTCACCGACTTCGCCGGGCGGAGCGGAGCCCG
Source organism: Rhodococcus sp. (in: high G+C Gram-positive bacteria) (assembly GCF_049286785.1). Classification (GTDB taxonomy): domain Bacteria; phylum Actinomycetota; class Actinomycetes; order Mycobacteriales; family Mycobacteriaceae; genus Rhodococcus_F. The sequence goes on from NZ_JBAQEO010000864.1 coordinate 1,970, forward strand.
GGTGGTGGTCGGCCGCTTCGCGAATCTCTACGGCCCCGGCCAGAACCTCGCCAAGCCGCAAGGCTTGATCTCGCACCTGTGCCGCGGATACCTGGTCTCGGCACCTATCTCGATTTATGTCCCGATGGACACTCTGCGTGATTACGTATATATCTCGGACGCCGCCGAGATGGTGGCCGACACCCTCGATCGTGCATATCTGCGTGAGTCCCGGGTGGCGACCAAGATCTACGCATCGGGACACAGTGTCACGATCGGCGCCATCCTGGGTGCTTGTCGGACCGTCTTCCGTAAGAAGCCCAACGTTGTGCTCGCCACGTCAGCCCTCGCGAGCACGCAAGCGCGTGACCTCCGCCTGCGCTCGGTCGTGTGGGACGACATCGACCGGCGAACCCATCGAACGTTGCCGGCCGGAATCGCATCGACGCTCGACGCCATTCGCCGAGACATCGCATCCAGCTGACGTCCCCGTCGTCAAGCTTTCGTCTTCTCCCCCGCGGCGGCGTATGCCTGCTCGGTGGTGTCCTTCTGCGGGCGCCACCATGCCTCGTTATCGCGGTACCAGGCAATGGTGGCCGCGAGTCCACTACGGAAGTCGCCGTACTTGGGGGCCCAACCCAGCTCTGCGCGCAACCGGGACGAGTCGATGGCATAGCGCATGTCGTGGCCGGGCCGGTCGGTGACGAAATCGAAGGCGTCGGCGGGCCGGCCAAGCGACTCGAGAATCGACTCGACAACCGTCCGATTGCTCTCCTCGCCGTCGGCGCCGAT
>NZ_JBAQEO010000865.1:0-2916 GCF_049286785.1 Rhodococcus sp. (in: high G+C Gram-positive bacteria)
TCACTGGAGACCGTCAGACGGTGGCGGTCGCCGGCTTCAGGGTGCCGGGGGCGGGAAGCTTGGGAGCGCCCGGGAACAGCTCTTCGAAGGTGCCATGCATGATGCGATCCTTGACATTCTGGGCGACGCTGTCGAACAGGTTGTGCAGGGTGACCTGCGTGTGGCCGTAGGTGCCCTCCATGTGCGGGTAGTCGCTGCCCCACATCACGTTGTTGTAGCCCATGCCGGTCATGGCGGCGACAGCCGACTCGTCGTGCTGGAACGACGCGTACACCTGGGAGTAGATGATTTCCTTCGGGGTGCGCTTCAGCTTGGGCCGCACTGCCATCGAATGCTGGCGGTAGCCCTCTTCCATGCGATCGGCGACGAACGGCACCCAGGTTGCGCCACCTTCGGAGACGAGGACCTTCAGGTTGGGGTGACGATCCAGTGCGCCCGAGGCGACGAGCTTCATCACGGCGCGCTGGCCGCCGAAGGTGGTCTCGGTGTAGTTGAGGACCGCACCGCCGGGGCCACGGTAGGTGGCGCCAGGAGCACCGCCCGTCGAGAAGTCGATGGGCTCGGTGCCGATGTGGAACGAGATGACCATTCCGATGTCCTCGGCGAGGGCCCAGAAGGGCTCCCACTCGTCGCGGTTGTAGTCCTTCTGCAGCGGGTGCGGGGAGACCGGTATGAAGACGGCCTTGTAGCCGATTTCGCCGCAGCGCTTGAGTTCGTCGCACGCGTCCTGGATGTCGAGCGTCGAAACCTGGGCGGTGGGGATCAGGCGCGGCGAGTAGTCCATGATCGTTTCCTTGGCCCAGTCGTTGGACACGCGCAGTGCCTCACGCAGGACCTTCGGGGTGCGGAACGAGCTGGACCACATGCCCAGCGACGGGAAGATGAGCTCGGTCCAGATGCCCTCTTCGTCGAGATCCTTCAGGCGCAGTTCGACGTTGCTGGCGCCCGGCGCGCGGTGGCTGGCGGCGTAGAACTCTTCCTGCGAGATGCTGGGGAGTCGGCGGCGGAACGCCTGGCCGTCGACGAAGACGGTCTCCCACTTGCCGTCGGCGTCCTTCTCGGAACGAGGGACGAGATCGGCCAGATCCTTGGGCAGGCGCGAGCGCCACAGATCGTCGGGCTCGAGGAAGTGCGAATCACCGGAATTGGCCCACAGCTTCTCGGACACTTTGGTCTCCATTCGTTTGTACGGGTGTGACGGCTGGGTACCGAGCGGGCTGATTCTGCTGGTACCGGAATATGTTGGTAGAAATTCTAGAACGTTATTTTAGGATGTACAGTGATTATTGCCACGCGGAGGGCGGGAAGTCAACCCCAGGCGGTGCGACAACGGAGGAACGATGCTGCAGAGCAAGGGGCGCACACGTGCCCGCACATGGACGAGTACGTCCGCGACGAAGGAGAAGGTGCTCGACGCGGCCGTCGAGGTCTTCGGCGAACGTGGATTCACTGCGGCGACCATGGCCGAGATCGTCGAGCGCTCGGGCGTCAGTGTCGGCAGCATCTACCACCATTTCGGTGGGAAGTCCGAAGTCTTCAACGCGATCTGGGAGGACTTCGTCGGCTTGCTACGCGGTCGAGTCGACGAAGTTGTGCAGGCGGCCCGACTGGAGGGGGAAACCGACGGCTTCGAGCTGTTCGTCCTCGGAACCCGCGAATACCTCTCGCTGATATGGGAAAACCGTGTGCAGGCCCGCGTCATCGCGATGGGAGACACCCCACCCGGATTCGACGCGCAGCGCCGCAGGGCGAGCCGGGTCGGCGGCGACAGCGAGATCGCGATACTAGGACTCGGACCGACGCGCAGGGAGCGACTGTTCGGCGACTTCCTCATCGCGATGCGCAACGAAACCACGATCGCGTTGTTCGGAACCTCGACCGAGGCCGAGGCCGAGGCTTTGATCGACGAAACGGAAAAGTACTTCCGGCGGCTCCGCGTCGACTCCTGAGTTCACATTGCTCTCGAGTTCATACGGCAAAGGGCGGGCAACGGTTTCTCGAACCGCCGCCCGCCCTTACCGTTTGCCTTCGTTCAGGCAGTCACGAGCCGGCGGCGGTGGTATGACACCGAGCCGTCGAGGAGTTCGTCGACCTTGATGCGACGAATCAGCAGGTGCACGTCGTGCTCCCACGTGAATCCGATGCCGCCGTGTACCTGCAGCGCGGTCTGTGCGGTGGTGCTGGCACCTTCGCCGGTGAATGCTGCCGCCGCGGACACCGCGCGGGTGCGGGAGTCGGCATCGTCGCCGTCGAGGGCAACGGCGGCGGCCCACAGCGCGGCGCGCGAGGCTTCGACCGACAGGGCCATGTTCGCGCAGTGATGCTTGATTGCCTGGAAGCTCGCGATCGGTTTGTCGAACTGGGTGCGCTGTCCGGCGTATTCGACCGTGACATCGACCAGCCGGGCTGCCGCGCCAAGTGCGTCCAGGGCCCGGAATGTGGCGAGTTCGTCGTGCAGGAGCGCGACGGTGCCAGGCTGCAGCGCCGACCATGTGCCCTCTTCGAGGACGACGTCCATTTCGGCCACCGACCACGAGCGGGTCAGGTCGAGGGTCTCCAGGGTGCGGACGGTTACCGTGTCGACGGGCAGCACTGCGGCGACTTCGGTGCCGGTTTCGGTGGTTGCGACGACCAGGATGCTGTGTGCGTCGATCAGCCCGGTCGTCGGAGCCGTCGTGCCGTTCAAGCGAAGCGTTGCGCCGTCGATCTGCGCGTGCAGCGCGGAGTTCTCGAGGGAGGCGAGCGCCGGCACCACGAGCTGAGCGCCGGATTCGGCGGCCACGAAGGCGGGGTGGTCGAGCTGTTCCAGGAGTCGCGCCGCGACCGCGAGTTCTGCGACCGGCAACGGACTGCCCGCGCGGCCGTGCTCTTCGACGAGCACCGCGAGGTCGACGTGGGTGCCGCCCATGTCTGCGG
>NZ_JBAQEO010000866.1:0-8640 GCF_049286785.1 Rhodococcus sp. (in: high G+C Gram-positive bacteria)
GGCGCGTGGCGCAGAGGGCAGGGCGGACGGTCGAGCGGTATCGGATCGGTGCTGCTCGGCATTCCGGAGGACGGCGGCCTGCGGTACGTCGGCAGGGTCGGCACCGGCTTCACCGAACGCGACCTCGAGGCACTCGCCGCCGAGTTGAAGCCGCTCGAAAGCGACAGCAATCCCTTTGCCGACGAGGTGCCGGCTGCCGATCGCAAGGGTGCGGTGTGGGTCACCCCCACGCTGGTGGGGGAGGTGCGCTTCAGGGAATGGACCGGGTCGGGAAGGTTGCGGCATCCGAGCTGGCGCGGGCTGAGGGAGGACAAGAGCCCGGACGAAGTGACACTGGAATCGCTGTAACAGTCACCGTCCGTCATGGGATTCATTCCGTGCGGAAGTGGGTACCCCGAAACCCCGACCACGACGACCCCAGACACCGGGCTACTTGAACCAGGACCGATCCGATGACCTCACACTGGCACACCACCACCGATCATGACGAGATCCGCCGTTGGATCCAGGCGCATCACGGCACACCGGCGCGGATCGCCCATCCGGCGACCACCACCCACTTCCTGCGCATCGACTTCCATGATGTCGACATTCCGGTAGTCGAACACATCTCGTTGCAGGAATGGTTCAGCGTTTTCGACGAGCAGCGTCTGGCTTTCTGCTACCCCGATCCGCACATCCGCGGCGGAACCAGTGCCTGGTTCGAGTTGGTCCAGCGCGACAGATGTCTGAAGGGGAACTGACTGAAGGGGAACTGATCAGTCTCCGGACGAACCGGGCTCCGGTGCGGCAGGGTGTTTCGGTGCGGCAGGGTGTTTCGGTGAGGCAGGGTGTTCCGGCGTCTGGGCCAGCGACTGGCGCAACCGGGACCACTGGTGAATCCAGCTCTCCAGCGGCGCCAGCGACTTCTCGATCAGCCCCATCTGATGGTCGAAGGCTGAGAGCTCCGCCTGCAGTGCCTGCACGGTCAACCGCTGGGCATGGAGTTCCTCGACCAGCACCTCGAATTCGTCGATGAACGGCGGCGCCAGATCGATGAATTGCTGAAGAGAGTTCAGCATCCGGGTTACGGGTGCCGAGACAGGTTCGGGAATCACTCCGAGTGCTTCGCTCCCGACCGAGCCGACGAGGTTGGCCACCGCCCGGGTTCGCTCCTGCAACTCCTCCATCGCGGACTGCAGCAATCCGGCCCGATGCGCATTTTCCTGTTCGGTCATCGCCACCACCCTCCGAAGGATCCATCCGGTCTGTTCGTCCCGACCCGATCATCCGCTACGGATACCGTCTCGGCGACCGAACTCCGCGACCGTTATGTATTCGGTAATGGACGATCCACGCGGGCGATGCGGAATCCGACGTCGTCGATCCGATAGGTGGGGTGGCTTCGACGTCGCACGGATGCTCGGCAACTCCAGTGTTCGTCGAACCACCCACCGCCGCGCAGCACCCGATACGTGCCATACACCTCCGGGTCGTACAGATCCCAGCACCACTCCCAGACATTGCCCAATGTGTCGTGGAGGCCCCACGCGTTCGGTTGCTTGCCGCCGACGTCGTGCGGCTGCCCGCCGGAGTTGTCGTGGTACCAGGCGATCGCGTCGAGAGGTCCGTATCGCGGACCGGTTGTTCCGGCCCGGCAGGCATGTTCCCACTCGGCCTCGGTCGGTAGCCGATATCCGTCGGCGGTGGTGTCCCATGCGACGTCGTCCTCGACCATGCGATAGGCCGCCGACAGGCCGGCCCGCTCGGACAGGGTGTTGCAGAACGCGATCGCGTCCCGCCAGGACACCTCGTCGACGGGCAGGCGCGAGCCCCGGGTTGCGTCGGGCCCCTCGCCGACGACGCCTGCATATTCGCCGTGAGTCAGGGGCGTGGCTGCGATCTCGAAGGCGCCCACATCGACATGCCAGGTGCGGCGCGTTCGCCGATCCGACAGTGTGACCCGTCCCGCGGGGACGGCGATCATCTCGGGGTATGCGGTTGCCTTCATGATCGACCCACCCGTGCCTTGATTCGCAACGGTACTGCTGTGTTGATGATCCCGACCTTTCCGCTCCCCCCGACGAGTGAACGATCCGCGCGTCGAGCCCACATGATCAGCAGCTCAGAGCGTAATCCACGACGTCGGTCACGGCATGCCATCCTTTTCAGTCGGGCGTCCACTGCCGGACAGTCCCTGGATCTTTCGAGCGCGACGGAAGTTGTGGGCGTAGTCGATGTACCAGTCGAGGACACCGGTGTCGGCGACCGTGGCACGGTTGAGGGCCTTGTCGGGCGCTGTGCCCTGGATGAGCTTCTTGATCGGGATCTCGAGGCGTTTGCCGGTGCGGGTGGCCGGGACGGCGGGTACGTCGATGATCTCGTCGGGGACGTGCCGGGGTGAGACTTCGGTGCGGATTGCGGTGCGGATCTTGGCGACGAGGGCGTCGTCGAGATCGTGCTCCGGGCGGAGCACCACGAACAGGGGCATGTGGTATCCGCCGTCGGGCAGTTCTGCGCCGATGACGAGGGCGTCGGCGATCTCGGGAAGAGCCTCGACAGTCCGGTAGATGTCGGCCGAGCCCATGCGCACGCCGCCGCGGTTGATGGTCGAATCGGAGCGGCCGTGGATCCGGCAGGTGCCGTTGTCGGTGATGGTGATCCAGTCGCCGTGCCGCCATACTCCGGGGAAGGTGTCGAAGTAGGCGTCGTGGTAGCGGGACCCGTCCGGGTCGTTCCAGAAGTAGATCGGCATGGACGGCATCGAAGCGGTGATCACCATCTCGCCGACCTGGCCGGTCACCGGGATGCCGTACTCATCCCACGCTTGGACGTTCACCCCGAGGTAGGGGCCTTGGAGTTCGCCGAGGTACACCGGGGAGAGGGGGTTGGCGCCGACGAATCCGGTGGCGACGTCGGTGCCGCCGCTGTCGGAGCCGAGGTGGACGTCGGTGCTCACACAGCGGTACACCCACCGCCAGGTCGAGTCGGGCAGTGGTGACCCGGTGGACATGATGGACCGGAGCGCTGACAGGTCGAAGTCGGTGCCGGGGGTGGTGCCTGCCTTCTCGCACAGGGTCAGATATGCCGCCCCGGTGCCGAAGCGGGTCACTTGCTGCTGCGCGCAGATCTCGAACTGGTGGTCCGGGCGCTCGTGGGTCGGGCTGCCGTCGTAGGTGATGATGGTGGCGCCGGTGGCCATCGCGTCGACGAGCATGTTCCACACCACCCACGCGGTCGATGCGGCGATGAACACCCGATCCTCCGGCCCGAGGTCGTAGTGCAAGGCATTGGCCTTGAGCGATTCGAGGAGTATGCCGCCCTGGGAATGGACGATGCCCTTCGGCAGGCCGGTCGTGCCGGAGCTGTAGAGAATCCACAGTGGATGCTCGAACGGCACCTGCTCGTAGCGCGGTGCGGCGTCGCCGGTGATCGCCTCGGCGAAATCGGTGATGTCCTCGGGCACAGGGGTGTTCGGATCGAGATTGCGTACCATGATCGTGTGCCGCACCGATGGCAGCCTGGTGCGCAGCTCGTCGATCAGTTCTCGGCGGTCGACCGGCTTGCCGCCGAAGCGATAGCCGTCGACGCCGATCAGGACCGTCGGCTCGATCTGCCCGAACCGATCGACCAATCCCTTCAGCCCGAAGTCCGGTGCGCAACAGGACCACACAGCGCCGACGCTGGCGCAGGCCAGCACCGCGACGACCGCGGGGGCGATGTTCGGCAGGACGGCCGCCACCCGGTCGCCGGGGCGGACGCCGACCTCCCGCAAGTGCGCCGCGAGATTCGCGACCTGTGTGACCAGCCCAGTGCGCGAGAGCTGCCCCGTGGTGCCGAACTCGTCGACGGAGATGATCGCCGGACTGTCGTGGCCGGTATGACGCAGCAGGTTCTCTGCCCAGTTCAGTCGGGCGCCGGGAAACCAGCGCGCTCCGGGCATCGCCCGGTCGGCGAGGGCGACGTCGGACGGGCTGGAGGCGATGACGTCGAAGTACTCCCAGATCGAGATCCAGAACCGGTCGGGCTGGTCGACGGACCACCGCCACAGTGAGGCGAAATCGGTGGTGTGGACACCGTGGGTGTCGGCGAGCCACTGCCGGTACCGGGCCATCCGCGAGTTCGCGATGCGGTCGGGCGACGGCGTCCACAGCAATTCGCGAATCTCCGCTGACATGGTGACGATTCCTCTCGACGGTCGGGACAACAGGCCTGTGAACGGGGCGACGGTGGCGGGTGGTGCCCGACCGCGATCACCGGGCACCACCCACCGACGGAGCAGCGGTCAGCGCCGGCCGAGAATTGTTTCGAGGGCGGCGGTGAGCGTGTGCTCGGGCTGATCGCCCCCGTCCACGTTGCGCCAACCGACGTGATTGTCGGGCCTGACGAGAATCGCACCGCGGTCCCCGATCTCCCCGACCTGCGCCCAGAGACCGTCCGTATCGGTGTAGTCCGGCCCGATCCGGGCCACGTTGATCGTGATCCCGAACTTCTCGGCGGCGACTGCGGCTGCGGTCGCCCAGGCCCCGCCGTCCGCGCCGGTGATCAGGGCGAAGGCGCCGTTGCCGTCGGTGAGGTCGTGCGTGGAGATGCGGGCGCCGTCCTTGTCGAGCCACGCGTGTGGAAGGCGATGTCCGGGCCGGCTGGTCGGTGTGTAGATGGTCCCGGTTGCCGACCGCGGGGCCGGAGCCGAGCCGTCGGGGACGAGCGCCCCCTGGCGGTAGTGGAATCCGATTTCCACGTCGTGCGCCTGGAATTCGAAACGCTGGGTGCTGATCGTCTCGGCGGCGCGGGCGCGCAGAGCATCGCCGAGAAGGCCTTCGGAGAAGAGGGCGTGGAAGGCGGCGGTGTTGACCTCGAGCGGTGCGCCGGGGGTCAGGCCGATGCCGGCGTCGATGACGGTGTGGTTGCCGAAGGCCATCAACGCCCAGTCGGCACCGTCGGTGCTGACCGGCTTACGTTCGGGCTCGTAGGTGTCGAGCAGGGCATCTGTCGCGGATCCGGACAGCACCTGCGCCAGCTTCCAGGTCAGGTTGTGGGCGTCGAGGATGCCGGTGTTCAGGCCCAGGCCGGTGGTCGGCGGTTGGCGGTGCGCTGCGTCGCCGGAGAGGAAGATGTCGCCGATGCGCCAGCGGTCCGCGACGATGCGGTCGAGAATCCAGTGGCTGACCTTGTGCACCTTCAGGTCGAGGTCGGGCAGGCGCAGGAGTTCGCGGAGCCGGGGCACGATGGCCTCCTCGTTGAACCGTTCCGGATCGTCGGGACGGAAGGCGAAGTGCACGACCCATTCCTCGGAGTTCCGGCCCCAGGTCGGGCCCATCTGAACCATGGCGCCGGCGCCCCAGGAGCTCTCGCCCTCCGGGTTGAGGAACCAGGTGATCAACGTCTTGTCGTCCCAGTACTCGGACAGGTCGGCGGTGAAGTGGGTGCTGACCATGTCGACCATATTGGTGGGGCCGACCATCGAAACGTTCTCGCGGGGGCCGACGGTCTTGCCGCCGTCGGCGGCAATGACGTAGCGGGCACGGACGGTGAACTGCTCATCGGTGTCCCGGTTCACCACGGTGGCGACGACGCCGGCGTCGGTCTGTTCCCAGTCGAGGACCTCATGGTTGTAGCGGATCCGGCCCGGGGCGCGCTTCTCGGCCTCGCCGCGCAGCAGCGGCTCGAGGCGCAGCTGCGGGTAATTGGTCGACAGGACGGGGCTGTCAGCCTCGTAGCGTTCACGCAGGCTGTTGCCGCCGAACGCGTCCATGCGGTGGATTTCCTTGCGGTCGAGCGGGCCGTCGCCGCCGAGCGAGGTCAACCACCGGATCTGGCCGAACTTCTCGATGGGGCAGCCGACCTCGTAGATGGCGTCCGCGATGCCGTGCTGACGGTAGACCTCCATCGTGCGTTGGTTCAGGTAGTGCGCCTTGGGGAGATTGGAGGTGCCGGAATGCCTTTCGACCAGAAGATGCTCGACTCCGAGATTGGACAGGAAGATGGAGCTGGACAGGCCGCAGCCGCCGCCGCCGATGATCAGGACGGGTGTGTCAATGGTGGTGGACATCGTGGTTCCTTGCAGCTAGTGGTTCAGTTCTGGAAATTCGAGGTGAAGTGGTGGCGCATTTCGCCGATGCGTTCGACTCGGGTGATCAGTTCGTCGTCCGGTCCGAGGAAGCGCTGGGGGTCACGGGCCCAGCCGATACCGGACGGAGTTCCGGTGAAGATCAGATCGCCCGGCAACAGGGGCAGGATCGCAGACAGGTACTCGACGATCTGCGGGATGGGGAAGATCATGTCGCCGGTACGGGTCTTCTGCATTTCTTCACCGGTCAGCGTGCAGCTCAGTTCGAGGTCGTCCGGGTCGTCGAATTCGTCGACCGTCACCAAGGCGGGACCGATCGGGGTGAAGCCCGCTCGGGACTTGCCCAGCGAGAATTGTTGCGGCGCGGGACCGGACAGCTGGAGTTCGCGGTCGGACAGGTCCTGCCCGGCGGTGAGGCCGGCGATGTGTCCCCAGGCGTCCGCGGCCGACACGTTGCGTGCTTCGGATCCGATGACGGCGACGAGCTCGCCCTCGAAATCGACCGAGGACGAGGGCAGCTCGATGTGAGAGTAGGGGCCGGTGACCGAGGCCGGGAACTTCGTGAAGACGAACGGGGCGTCGGGGAGGTCGAGACCGGACTCGGCGGCGTGGGCCCGATAGTTCAATCCGACGGCGAAAACCTGTGGTGGGCGTGGGACCGGCGCCTCGAGGCTGCCTGGATCGATCTCGGCGCCGGTCGAGGGGTCGACGGTCTTCGCCCAGGAGACGAACTCCTCCCACCGGGGGAAAATCGCCTGGACGTCCGCAGAAAACCTGCCCGCGCTGGCGGTTTCGACGTCGACCCACCGGTCCGGTGTGGCGAGGCCGAGGCGGCCGTCGTGGTTGACGATGCGCATGTGCGCTCCAATCCGTGTGCTCGTGTCCGAGATGAGGGTCAGGCGCCGGTGAGTGCGGGCATCGGGTCGGGCAGGTCGGGGCTGACCGACAATGCCCAGGCTCGGGTGATCAGGTCCGCCTCGGGAGTGCCCTGGCGACGGGCCTGGCGCATCAGCTTCGGATCGAAGCTCACCCCCACGGGGTTGCCGCCGTATTCGGGACCGCGCATGTAGGCGGTGGCCTCGTCCGGCGTCGCGAAGTTGTCGATCTGGAGTTCGACGAAGTTCCCGTCCGGGTCCTGGTAGTACAGGGAGGTGGTGACCCCGTGCTGGATCGGGACCTTCGGGGTGATGCCCTTGCCCTCGAGCAGCTCGTAGCGATCGAGCAGGTCGTCGAGCGAATCGAAGGTGTACGCGGTGTGGTGCATGCCCGCCGCGGTCGGTGACTTCGGTTCGAGCTCGACCGGCGCGCCGAGGAAGGCGATGCGATGGTGTTCGTCATCGAAGGTGACGAAGCACAGTCCGTGCCCTTCGAAGACGACGTGGGCGTCGAGCACCGTGCAGTACCAGTCGCGCATTTCCTCGGGCCGGCTGGTCTGTAAAACGACGTGGGCGAACTTGGGTGTGGCGGTCATTGGGGACCTTTCATGCGCAGGTGCACCAGGGGACTGGGTGGCCGATACATGCCGCGTGTGGCCTGTGACACAATTTCACCCTGTTGTGATGAGGATGACCACTGTCCACGGCACAGGCCCGAGGTCGTGGATTGGTCTTCAGACCAAACGGCGCCCAGTGGTGCCGCAACGGTTGAGGCTGGCGAAAGGACGTCCGGGTGGCGCACTGGACCTGCAGACTCGTCGGGACCCGCCCCCACGGCCCGGAACTCGAGTGGCTCGGCCCCGAGGGGGATCGACTCCGGTCTGTACTAGGAGACGGAGCGGTGACCTGGGCAATAGAGGTCGGCGAGCGGATCGCCGCCAAGATCACACAGGAAATTCCCCCGTTGGGGGACAGCGCTCCCCACTTCAATGCGCTGCGCCGGGCCACTACCTCGACCACGTTGCGAGCGTTGACGCTGGTCTCCGGACTCGGCGAGTCGGACGGGTCCCTCGCCAGCGCCGAGGAGGTCGAGATCGCCCAGGACTTCGCCCGCCGCGGCCTCGAGCTCGACGACCTGCTCCGCTCAATTCGGGTCGGGTACGCCGTGCTCGCGGCCGCCCTGCTCGACGGAGCGACGCTGCTGGTGCCGGAGAAGGAGAACAGCACCGAACTGCGGCGAGTCTCCGTCCTGCTCTTCGAGGTGATGGACGACTTCACCAGCGTTGCAGCGACGGCGTTTCTCGACGAACAGAACACGTGGGCAGCCAGCATTTCCGCCGCCCGGTTCGATCTCGTGAAAAACATCGTCGACGCCCAGTCGGTCGATCCGGACCACGCCGAGGAGGCTCTCGCCTACCCACTGAGAGGGGCGCACGTGGCGATCATCGCGTGGAACAAGTCACCACTCGGTTTCTCCGGTTCTGATTTGCGTAGTGTCATCGACCCGGTCCTTCGTCACTGGGGCGCCCCCGAGGCGACGCTGGTGATTCCAGTGGGAGCACACACCGTGTGGGCATGGGGTGCCGTAACACCCGCGAAGCGCGAACAACCGAATCCGTTGCCCGAGTTCGATGGCACCCACGTCGTCGCAGGCCAAGTCGGCCACGGTCTGGAGGGGTTCCGCCGAAGCCACCTCGAGGCACAGTCGGTGGAACG
>NZ_JBAQEO010000867.1:0-13230 GCF_049286785.1 Rhodococcus sp. (in: high G+C Gram-positive bacteria)
ACAGAGAAGCCGGGCCACCGTATCCTGCGGGGATCCGAGGGGGTGTCGGATCAGACGTAGATGGCCTCGATCGCCGCGCCGTGTTCCTTGTGGATGATGTTGCGCTTGAGCTTCAGCGTGGGCGTCAGCTCGCCGGTCTCGATCGAGAAGTCGATCTCGAGGATCCGGTACTTCTTGATCTGCTCCGGATTGGACACCTTCTTGTTGCCTTCGGCGACGGCCTCGTCGATCTCGGCGACCAGATCGGGATGCTTGACCAGCTCGGAAACCGGCGTACCCGCAGCCATACCGCGGCGTTCGATCCAGCCCGGCAGGGCCTCGGTGTCGAGTGTGATCAGTGCGCCGATGAAGGGCTTGCCGTCGCCGACCACCAGGCACTGGCTGATCAGCGGGTGAGCGCGAAGTGCGTCCTCGAGTAAGGCGGGTGCCACGTTCTTGCCGCCTGCGGTGACGATGATCTCCTTCTTGCGTCCGGTGATCGAGACGTAGCCGTCCTCGTCGATCGAACCGAGGTCGCCGGTGTGGAACCAGCCGTCGCGAATCGACTCGGCGGTTGCCTGGTCGTTGTGCCAGTAACCGCTGAACACCGCGGGGCCCTTGAGGAGCAGTTCGCCGTCCTCGCCGATCTTGGCGGCGTGGCCGTTGACGGGCCTGCCCACGGATCCGACCCGCTGATGCTCCGGGGTGTTGATCGTGACGCCGCCCGTGGTCTCGGTGAGCCCGTAACCCTCGAGAACGGGAATGCCCACTCCGCGGAAGAAGTGCCCGAGGCGTGCGCCGAGTGCTGCGCCACCGGAAACCGCCATCTCGCATTCGCCGCCCAGTGCGGTGCGCAGCTTGGAGTAGACGAGCTTGTCGAACACGGCGTGCTTGATCTTGAGTCCGAGACCGGGTCCGCCGGACTCGAGAGCCTCGCTGTAGGCGATCGCAGTGGCGGACGCCTTCTCGAAGATGCTGCCCTTGCCGCCGTCGTACGCCTTCTGCTTCGCCGAGTTGTACACCTTCTCGAAGACACGCGGCACCGAGAGAATGAAGTTGGGCTTGAATTCCGCGAACTGGTCGAGAAGTGTTGTCAGGTCGGAGGTGTGCGCAACGGTGACCTTGTTCTCGAAGGCGCCGAAGGAGATTTCCCGCGCGAAGACGTGCGCCAAGGGCAGGAACAGGAGAGTGCGCTTGCCCTGCACCATCGAATTGGGAAGAGCCAGATGGACTGCCGTCGCTTCCGCGAAGAAGTTGGAGTGCGTGAGCTGAACGCCCTTGGGTCGGCCCGTGGTGCCCGAGGTGTAGATGAGGGTGGCCGGGGACGAAGCGCGCACCTGGTGGCGCCGCTCGTGCATCTGTTCGTCGGTGATGTCCTTGCCTCGGGACGCGAGCTCCTCGATGGCTCCGGCATCGAACTGAAGGACCTCGCGGAGCTCGGGCGCCCCATCGGTGACGGCCTTCAATGTCTCGGCGCCGGTCGCCGTCTCGACGACGAGGATCGCCGTCCCCGAATCTTCGAGAATCCACTGAGCCTGATCGGGAGCGGACGTCTCGTAGATGGCGACCGTGCATCCACCGGCGGTCCAGATCGCGTAGTCGAGCAGGACCCACTCGTACCGTGTGGACGACATGATGGCGACCCGGTCACCGAGCCCGACACCGGAAGCGATCAGACCCTTCGCCACGGCGGCGACCTGTTCGGCGAACTCTGCGGCGGTGACGTCTACCCAGCGGCCACCGACCTTGCGATTGAACGCGACGAAACCCGGATCTTCCTCGGCGTGACGGAAGACCGTGTCGGCCATCGAGACGTCCTCCGGAATTGTGAACGACTGCGGTACCGAAAATTCACGCACTGTGACCCCTCCACTGAAACAACATGAGCGATGTGCATTCGATCACATTTGTCCGGGTTTCGCACTAAGGTCTCGCGGCATGTGAAATGTGACGTCTCTGACCTGCGAAAATAGGTGTAACTTCGCGTTCACCTGTATTCAGGCGGCCCGTTCCAGCCGCCGGGTATTGACCGACAGCCAGCGCCGGATCGCGTAGTTCAGCTGGTCCGGATCGACGCCCAGCTCGCCGGCCGTGGCGTCGAGGATCTCATCCGCGTCCGCGCCGGCCGAGGACGCCGGTTCTCCGAGGACGCCGCTGACGAAGACGTCTCCGACCCGGCTCGGCGTGATGCCGGGGACGCCCGCAAGTGTGAGGAAATGCGCCCACGTGATGTCGCCGCTTTCGCCGCACACGTCGACCCACGCCTGATGGATCCGTTCGAGTGCTGCCTCGTCACGTGCCGCATCGAGAAGATCCTCGACACAATTGATCCGCAACGTGTGGAGTCGTTCGGCTGCCTGCTGGATGTGGCGAGCCTCGATCGGGACGCCCGTCGCGTTGTAGCGGCGCTTGTACGAGCCCACCTTGCCCGCCCACTGATCCGAGCTTCCGGCCTCCTCGAAGGTGCGCAGGAGATCGCGGGCGCCGTCGGTGAGGGGCTGATCCGCATGGGCCCGGCGGTAGGCGACGTAACGGTCGACCACAGCGACCTCACTGTGGCCCGCACTCGATTGGACGGATTCGATGATGCACAGGGCGAGGCTGTGCCGATACGCCTCGGAGGAGACCCAGCCGGACGGATCACCCAACCTCTCGCGGCAAGCGGCGACGATGGTTTCCACGGTGTCGGTAGACACGGTCACGAGGTCCTCCAAAAGCAGTCCGGTTCTGTGCTCTGCCCCACATATCGGCCCGAGCCCCTCGAATGTTGCACTGCCGAACGGAAATATCTCGAGTACCAGCGGGTAGCCTTCGCCAGCAGTTCTGTGACCTCTTCATCCGTGAGCTGATGAACGTCGACTTCGGCATTGCAGACGCTGCCCGGGCGGCCCACCGGAACGCCCCCCGCGCGGCAGACTATCCCCGATCCGGAGTCCGGGACCCGATCTCCGCGACGGTGAACCTGCGCAGCGTGAGCGCCGGGTTTTTCTTGCGCACCTCGTCGATCCGCTGCCGGGTGACCGCCGCCTGGACCGAGCCCACCTGCTCACCGAGCGAGGCGACGACCACGCCCATCGGATCGACGATCATGCTGCCGCCTGCTCCGGTGCGTGCGCTCTGATCGGCGGCCGCGACGTAGATGGTGTTCTCGATTGCCCGCGCCCGGATCAGCGTGGACCAATGGTCCTCCTTCAACGGCCCGGGTACCCACTGGGCGGGCAGCAACAGGACGTCGGCGCCCGCGTCGACGATGCGGCGAGTGACCTCGGGGAACCGAAGGTCGTAACAGGTCTGCATGCCGAAGGTGAGGCCGCCGACGGAGAACGTCTCGGGAGTCCCGACCTCACCCGCGCGGATGACCTCGGATTCCTTGTACCCGAACGCGTCGTAGAGGTGGAGTTTGCGGTACGTGGCAACGATGTCGCCTGCGGGACCGAGAGCGACCAGGGTGTTGGAGATGTGGTCGTCTCCGGGCAGCGCCTCGTTGACCCCCGCGACGAGGTACACCCCGAGCTCTCCCGCGGTGTCGGCCAGACCCGCGACGAACTCCCCGTCGAGACTTTCGGCCGACTCCACGATCCGGTGATCGGTTCGCGGCGCCGTGAACATCGCGTACTCGGGAACGACCACCACCTTCGCGCCGCGCGCCGCCGCCTCGATCGCGAGCGCGCGGATGGTCAGCAGGTTGTCGCGTTTGTCCTCGCCTGGGGCGAACTGTGTGACGGCCACATCTACCATGCCGTCCACGCTAGGCGACGGGCTGCCGCCGGGGTCTCGCGCGCCGATAGCCGCTTATTTGCGCGGCGCTGAAGATGCAGTCGCGGGCGTGCACTAAACTGCTGGTCAATGAGTGATATCGAGCGTGACCCCGAACCCCCCACTTTTGCCGACCTCGACATCGATGATCGGGTCTTGAAGGCACTGTCCGATGTGGGCTACGAGTCGCCCTCGCCGATCCAGGCGGCCACCATCCCGCCTCTGCTCGCCGGTAACGACGTCGTCGGCCTGGCACAGACCGGCACCGGTAAGACTGCGGCATTCGCTGTGCCGATCCTCTCCCGCATCGACCTGACGCAGAAGACGCCGCAGGCATTGGTGCTCGCGCCCACCCGCGAGCTCGCCCTGCAGGTCGCCGAGGCTTTCAGCAAGTACGCCTCACACATCCCGGGTCTGCACGTACTCCCCATCTACGGCGGTCAGAGTTACGGTGTTCAGCTGTCCGGGCTGCGGCGAGGTGCCCACATCGTGGTGGGCACGCCCGGCCGTGTGATCGACCACCTCGAGAAGGGCACCCTCGACCTGTCCAAGCTCACGTACCTCGTCCTCGACGAGGCCGACGAGATGCTGAAGATGGGCTTCCAGGAAGACGTCGAGCGGATTCTGTCCGATACGCCCGAACACAAGCAGGTGGCGTTGTTCTCGGCCACGATGCCCGGCGCTATCCGGAAGATCTCGAAGCAGTACCTTCACGACCCCATCGAGATCACCGTCAAATCGAAGACGTCGACTGCGTCGAACATTTCGCAGCGGTACGTCCAGGTGGCGAACCAACGCAAGCTGGATGCACTCACACGCGTTCTCGAGGTCGAGAGCTTCGAGGCGATGATCATCTTCGTGCGCACGAAGCAGGCCACCGAGGACCTCGCCGAGCGACTGCGGGCCCGCGGGTTCTCCGCCGCAGCCATCAACGGTGACATCGTGCAGGCGCAGCGCGAACGCACCATCGGCCAGCTCAAGAGCGGTGCACTCGACATCTTGGTGGCCACCGACGTGGCCGCCCGCGGTCTCGACGTGGATCGCATCTCGCACGTCGTCAACTACGACATCCCCCACGACACGGAGTCATACGTCCACCGCATCGGCCGTACCGGCCGTGCCGGGCGTGCCGGTGAGGCACTGCTGTTCGTCGCGCCGCGCGAGCGCCATCTGCTCAAGGCCATCGAGAAGGCGACACGTCAGCCGCTGGCCGAGATGCAACTGCCCAGCGTCGATGACGTCAACGCGCAGCGCGTGGCCAAGTTCGGTGACTCCATCACCGAAAGCCTCACGTCCGACAACCTGGCGCTGTTCCGGAAGATGATCGAGGACTACGAGCAGGAGCACGATGTCCCGCTCGCCGACATCGCGGCGGCACTGGCCGTTCAGTCCAGAGACGGCGAGGCGTTCCTCATGGCGCCCGAGCCGCCGCCCGCACCCCGCCGCGAACGTGAACCGCGTGAGCCCCGTGAGCGCCCGACTCGACGATTCGACGACGGTCCGCCGTCCCGGTCGCGTGGTCCGGAGGGCCAGGAACTGGCCACCTATCGCATCGCGGTCGGCAAACGGCACCGCGTGGTGCCGGGAGCGATCGTGGGCGCCATCGCCAACGAGGGCGGACTCCGTCGCAGTGATTTCGGGCACATCAGCATTCGTCCGGATCACAGCTTGGTCGAGTTGCCTGCAGACCTCGCCCCCGAAACTCTCGAGGCGCTACGCCGTACCCGCATCTCCGGGGTGCTGATCCAGCTGCAGCCCGACTTCGGTCCGCCGGCAGGCCGGTCGGGGCGCGGTGGACGCGACGACCGATCCGGTGGCAAGTTCCAGCGGGATCGCGACGGCAGTCGCAAGCCTCGCGAGGAGTGATCCTGCGGTAATTGTCAGTTCGCGGCGGGCCTCGATTCCCGGGGTCGCGCCCGGCAGGCGCTGAAGCGGTGACTCTTGTGACTATGCCGGGGGAGTGGGTGCCGGTTGCTCGGCAGCCGCGGCCTCCGACGGCAGCGGGCCCGCGTCGGGGACCTGGAACAAACCGACCGTCGGCAGCACGAAGCAGTTGGCGGAGGTGTAGCCCACCGAACCGAAGATCGAGGCCACGACGTTACCGGGGCCGGTGACCACGAGCTTGGACAGCGACGGGTAGCCGCCCTCGGTGGTGCCGTCGAGAGGGAGGATTCCGCTGCCGCCGGTGCTGGTGTTGATCCAGGCGACGTTGAGTCCGGAAGACTGCACCACGCCGGGATATGCCGAGAGCGCCTGGAAGCTGATCTCACCGGGCTTGATCTCGGCGGAGGGTCCGGTGGAGCCGGAAGCCATGGTGAGCGTGACGGGTGCGACGGTGCCGCACCCCACGGTCGGAGCGGTGTAGAAGAACGGCGTGTACGGACCGGCGACGTCACGGAGTTCGCCGGACGTGGCGAGGGCTTCGACCGCCGCCGTCGCCTCGGGGGTATCGGCCTCGGCGCGCAGTTCCGCGAGTCCGGGAACTTCCGGCGTCTCGTCGGCGCCCGCAATTCCGGGCAGTCCGACAGCTGCCGCGATGCCGACTGCCGTTGCCGCGATCGTACGTCGCGTGACCCTCTTACCCTGCACGTGAACTCCTCATCGTGTTGTCCGGTCGTCCTGCATTAGCACCCGATCGGACAACTTACCGCAGCGCGTGAGAACCCTCAGGACCAACCGGTGCCGCGCGCCAGCGTATCTGCCCGGGCGCCGTCGATGGACTGCCGGATGATGTCGGCGTGACCGGCGTGGCGGGCGAACTCCTCGATCTGGTGCAGCAGCAGGTATCTCACGGTGTAGACGACCCCGGGTTGCATCCATTGTGTGACTTCGGGGCGTAGTGGGACTTCGCGGTCGAGGCTCTCCTCCGCGGCGATCCCGGACTCGGTTGCCCGGCGCGCGTCGTCGAAGCGTGCAATGAGCGCAGCGACGGTGTCCTGGTCGCCGACGTTCCAGGCGGCCATCCACGCTGCGATGGGATCCCGGTCCCCGCTGCGGGGCACGCCAGTGATGCGCGAGGTCATCGCCTCCTCGCCGTCGATCACATGTTTGAGCAGCGACGACAAGCTCATCTCGCTAGCGCTGGGCACGCTGCGCGCCTGGTTTTCGTTCAGTCCGGCCAGGGCGTTCCGGAGAGCGGTGCGCTGGTTCTCCAGCAGCAGGAGGAGAAGTTCGCGTTCGTCGGTGACGGGATGTGCGGTGACGGGATGGTGGGTGGTGTGTTTCTCGTTCATGTTTCCAGTGTCAGGCCGATCGCGGACGGATCGTGTCCTCGATTACCGCGAGATTCGGATTTCGTTCGCGAGAAGTGGTGTGCCGGTGCAGCCTTCCGCGCGTCCCGAGCGCGCACCCTCGCCGCACCCTACGATCGATGCAGTGTCCGGGGAACTGGATGTGTTCCCGTGATCGAGTCGCAGACCGAGGTGCTTATGCCCCTGGAAGATTCGTCGTCGCGTTTCGACGTCGAGCAGTTCCGCAACGCCCCGCCCGGGCCCGAGCACGACCTGGAAGGCCATATCGTCGAACCACAGTCCGAGGAGTTCTCGCACGCGCGAGAACTGAAAGTGGACCACGAGTGGTTCAAGACGGCGGTGTTCTACGAGGTGCTCGTTCGCGCTTTCTACGATTCCTCGGGCGACGGCACCGGCGACCTGAAGGGGTTGACCTCCAAACTCGACTACCTGGCCTGGCTCGGGGTCGACTGTCTGTGGTTACCGCCGTTCTACGATTCCCCGCTGCGCGACGGTGGCTACGACATCCGTGACTTCCGCGCGGTGCTGCCCGAGTTCGGGACGGTGGAGGATTTCGTCGAACTCTTCGACGAGGCACACCGACGGGGAATTCGTGTGATCACGGATCTCGTGATGAACCATACGTCGGATACTCATGCCTGGTTCCAGGAGTCGCGTAGCGATCCCGACGGTCCGTACGGTGACTTCTACGTCTGGTCCGACACCGACGAAGGGTATCCGGAAGCGCGGATCATCTTCGTCGACACCGAGACGTCGAACTGGACGTGGGACCCGGTGCGCAAGCAGTACTACTGGCACCGCTTCTTCTCACATCAGCCCGATCTGAACTACGACAATCCCGAGGTTCAGGACGCGATGATCGACGTCCTGCGGTTCTGGCTCGATCTCGGCATCGACGGGTTCCGTCTCGATGCCGTCCCGTATCTGTTCGAGCGGGAAGGCACCAACTGCGAGAACCTGCCGGAGACCCACGCGTTTCTCAAGAAGTGCCGGGCGGTGATGGACGCCGAGTATCCGGGACGGGCACTGCTCGCGGAGGCCAACCAATGGCCGTCGGACGTCGTGGAGTATTTCGGTGAACCGGATGTCGGCGACGAGTGTCACATGGCTTTTCACTTTCCTCTGATGCCGCGAATCTTCATGGCCGTCCGCAGGCAGAACCGTTTCCCCATCTCCGAGATCCTCGCGCAGACACCTCCGATTCCGAGTTCGTGTCAGTGGGGAATTTTTCTGCGAAACCACGACGAGTTGACGCTCGAGATGGTTTCGGACGAGGAGCGGGACTACATGTATGCGGAGTACGCACAGGATCCGCGGATGAAGGCGAACATCGGCATCCGCCGTCGGCTGGCGCCGCTGCTCGAGAACGACCGCAACCAGCTCGAGCTCTTCGCCGCACTGTTGCTGAGTCTGCCGGGATCACCGGTTCTGTACTACGGCGACGAGATCGGCATGGGCGACAACATCTGGCTCGGTGACCGCGACTCGGTGCGTACTCCCATGCAGTGGACCCCCGACCGGAACGCCGGGTTCTCGCGGGCCGACCCGGCACGGATGTACTTGCCGGTCATCATGGATCCCACGTACGGCTATCAGGCGGTGAATGTCGAGGCCCAGATGAACTCGACGAACTCTCTGCTGCACTGGACCCGCCGCATGATCCAGGTCCGCAAGCAGCATCCGGCTTTCGGGACGGCATCCTTCACCGAACTCGGCAGTGCCAATCCGGCCATCCTGTCGTATCTGCGCGAGACCCCGCCCAGCCCGGAGCGGGATTTCAGCGACGTCATCCTGTGCGTCAACAATCTGTCCAGATTCCCGCAGGCGGTGATCCTGGACCTGTCGCAGTTCACGGGACGAATTCCGGTGGAGCTCACCGGCTCCGTTCCGTTCCCGGCGATTACCGACGAGGGGTACATGATCACATTGCCGGGACACGGCTTCTACTGGTTCGCGTTGCAGCCGGATCCCACGTCGGACGGATCGAGCGGCCATCGGGTGAGCAGTGAGTCGGAACAGGCGGTGACACCGTGAACGAGCAGACGAACGTCACGATCCCAGACGCGATTCTCGAACAGCAGTTGGCGCAGTGGCTGCCCGACCGTCGCTGGTTCGCCGCTAAGGGCCGCGCGGTGTCCGGCGTCCGGATCGTATTTCGTCATCCCCTGATCGACGTGTACGGATTCCGGGCGGAGCATCTCCTGATCTCGGTGGAGTTTCAATCCGGACCCCCGCAGGTGTATCAGGTGCCGCTGGGGTTCCGGAGCCACCTCACCGAGGACATGGAGCATTGGTCATTGCCCGAGGTCGGCGGAACGACGAACATGATGATCGCGTATGACGGTCTGCACGACTCCGAGGTGATCGGTCTATATGCCGATCTGCTCGCGTCGGCGGAGAGCGCCGGCCCGGTGCAACTGAGGACGGTCCCCGGTACCGTTATCGAGTCCGGTTTGCGCGGAAGGACTCTCGGGGCCGAGCAGTCCAACACGTCGGTGGTGCTCGGCGAGGAACTTCTGATGAAGATCTTCAGACTCGTGACACCCGGGGTGAATCCCGATGTAGAGCTTCATCTCGCGCTCGCAGCGGCCGGCAGCGAGTACGTCGCCGCCATCCGGGCGTGGATGGAGACCGAAGTCGACGGCACCACGACCACCCTGGCAATGGTCCAGGATTACAAGGCCAACTCCGCGGACGGCTGGAGCATGGCACTGGGAAGTGTTCGCGACCTGCTCATGGAGGCGGATCTGCACGCCGCCGAGGTAGGAACCGACTTCGCCGGTGAGGCTTTCCGGATGGGCGCCGCTGTCGCCGAGGTGCACGCCGCCCTCGCCCGTGCCCTCGGCACCGAGCAGGAGAGTGTGGCGTCCACCGCGGTGGAGGCGATGACGCAGCGACTCGATGCCGCCACGGCGATCGTCCCCGAATTGGACGAACTGGCACCCCTGATCCGTACCCTGTTCGCGCAGGCCGAATCGATGGGACAGATCACCGTCCAGCGGATCCACGGTGATCTCCATCTCGGCCAGGTGTTGCGCACGCCGGAGCGCTGGCTTCTCATCGATTTCGAGGGTGAGCCGGCCAAGACTCTTGCCGCGCGGCGGGCGCCGGACAGCACCTTGCGAGATGTGGCGGGAATGCTACGTTCCTTCGACTACGCAGCACATCATCTGCTCACCGACGATGCTCCTCTGGGAGCCACGTCGCAGCGTGACTTCCGTGCCAGGGAATGGGCACACCGGAACGGTGATGCCTTCTGCGAGGGGTATGCCTCCGTATCGGGTACCGACCCCCGCGCGAACGCCGCCCTGCTCCGCGCATACGAACTCGACAAAGCCGTCTACGAAACCGTGTACGAGGCCCGGAACCGGCCTCGGTGGATCGGTTTGCCCCTCGGCGCCATCCGCCGGCTGGCCGAAGGGTGAGACAGGGGATCAGGGACTACCTTCAGCCGACGGCGGGAACTGCATCAACCGTCGAAACGCCCGCTTACCGGCGCAGATCCCTACGGGGTTCGGGTCTTCAGTGCAATACCGCGGTCACAGCGGCGGAGCCCATCGTGTCGAACTGCGTGCGATACAGCTCCTCGTACCGGCCGCCGATGGCGAGGAGTTCGCTGTGGGTGCCTCGCTCCACGATCCGGCCCGCCTCGACTACCAGAATGAGGTCGGCGGCGCGAACTGTGGAGAGTCGATGCGCGATCACGACGGCGGTACGGCCGGCCAGCGCCTCACCCAGGGCTTCCTGCACTGCGGCTTCGGAGGTGGAGTCGAGATGGGCCGTGGCTTCGTCGAGGATGACCACATGGGGTTCGGCCAGGAGTAGCCGTGCAATGGTCAGACGTTGACGCTCACCGCCCGAGAGCCTGTAGCCCCGTTCGCCGACCACGGTGTCGAGACCGTCGGGCAGTGCGGCGACGAGTTCGGTGAGCCGCGCCCGTTCCAGCGCTTCGTCCAGTTCGCCGGGAGTGGCCCCAGGGCGGGCCAGTAGAAGGTTGGCCCGGACGGTGTCGTGGAACAGATGGCCGTCCTGGGTCACCATGCCCACTGTGGCGCGGATCGAGTCGGCGGTGAGGTCGCGCACGTCGACACCGCCGAGTTTCACCGAACCCGCGTCGACGTCGTACAGGCGGGGAACCAGTTGCGCGATGGTCGACTTGCCCGCTCCGGAGGAACCCACCAACGCCACCATCTGTCCCGGTTCGGCGCGGAACGACACGTTGTGCAGTACCTCGACTCCGCCGCGGGTGTCGAGGGTGGCGACCTCCTCGAGCGAGGCGAGTGACACCTTGTCCGCGGAGGGGTACGCGAACTCGACGCCGTCGAACTCCACGGACACCGGGCCATCGGGCACTGATACGGCGTCGGGCTTCTCCTCGATCAGCGGCCTCAGATCGAGGATCTCGAAGACACGCTCGAAGCTCACGAGTGCGCTCATGACGTCCATCCGGGCGCTGGCCAGCGCGGTGAGCGGTGAGTACAACCGGGTGAGTAGCATCGCCATGGCGACGACGGCGCCGGCGTCGAGTTGCCCGCGCAGCGCGTAGAAGCCGCCCAGTCCGTAGACGAGCGCCAGCGCGAGAGCGGACACGAGCGTGAGTGCGGTGACGAACACCGATTGCAGCATTGCGGTGCGGACGCCGATGTTGCGGACGCTCCGGGCACGCACCGCGAACTCGGTGGACTCCTCGGAGGGACGGCCGAACAGCTTGACGAGGGTGGCGCCCGGTGCGGAGAACCGCTCCGTCATCTGTGTGCTCATCACCGAGTTGTGGTTGGCGGCCTCGCGGCTGAGCTGTGCCAGCCGGGCACCCATCTTGCGGGCGGGAAGCACGAAGATCGGCAGCAGCAGCAAGGCGAACAGGGTGATCTGCCAGGAGATGCCGATCATCACGATGAGCGTGATCCCGAGTGTCACGAGGTTGGACACCACCCCTGACAGCGTGTCGCTGAAGGCACGCTGCGCGCCGATCACGTCATTGTTGAGGCGGCTGACCAGTGCGCCGGTGCGGGTGCGGGTGAAGAACGCGATCGGCATCCGTTGGACGTGGTCGAACACAGCGGTGCGCAGGTCGAGGATCAGATCTTCGCCGATACTGGCCGACAACCACCGGGTGATGAGCGCGAGGGCGGACTCGAGCACGGCGATGATCGCGATGAGGCCGGCGAGGCGCACGACCACCGACACCGCATCGCCGTCGACGATGGCGTTGACGACCCGTCCCGCGAGGACGGGCGTGGCCACCGCGAGCGCGGCCGTGACCACGCTGAGGAGGAGATACCACGCCAGGTTTCGCTGGTGGGGTGCGGCGAACCGGCCGATCCGCCGCAGGGTGGTACGGGAGAACGGTCTGCGATCTTCCTGAGCGTGCATCGCGTTGTACATCGCGTTCCACGCCGTGACTTCCATGCTCATGCCCGCAGCCTCCTGTCGCTACTCCCGCACGGTACGTCGGGTGTACGACAAAACGGTAAAACCTCGAGTTCACTCGAGGTCAAGGCGTTGAGGCGGCGAACTACCTTTTCGCGATGTCGACGATCACCCGCGTCGGGTTGGTGAGTGCGGTGACCGAGAAAGGTGAGCCCGGCTGCGAGACTCCGATGAACGATTGGGTCACTCCCTCGAACACGAGGGCACCGTGGACGCCCGTCACCGCGCCGCCGGGAGTTCCCGGCACCGGGTCGGGTCCCGCGTAGCCCTCCACACCGCTGTCGAACGGGTATGCCGAGCCGTCGATCAGAACCTGCAGAATGCCGCTGCCCGAAACGGGAACGGTTTTGCCGCTACCGTCTTGGATCGCCTCGTCCACGTACTGGACTCGCCACCCCGGTGTGCCCTTGCCGCCGAGTTCGTACACCACCCGGTCGTAGCCCTCATGCTCTCCGACGCGGACGTCGGTGACCGTCAGTTTCGCCCCCGCGGAGGCAGTGGATGATTTCTTTGATGCATCGGTCGGGATCGGGGCCTCGGATTCCGGACCACTCGTGGTTGTCGCCCCGGCCACCGCGGATGTCGTCGAGGCCATACTGCTGGGTGAGCCGGACTCCGAGCATCCGGAGACGGCAAGAGCCAGCGCAGCGGCGGCGAACACGGCGAGGGGACCGATCCGGTTGGTGATCATGGTCCGATCGTAAGCCTGGACGTTCTACAGACGTGGGAGCCTCGGTCGGTCGGGCCGTGGCGTCGGGATCGCGTCCAGGTAGAGCCACTGCCCGTCCTCACGCACGAATCGGCTGTTTTCGTG
>NZ_JBAQEO010000868.1:0-18263 GCF_049286785.1 Rhodococcus sp. (in: high G+C Gram-positive bacteria)
GGCACGAGGGGTTCGATGTAGGTGATGGTGCGGGCGGCGGTTACCGCGGCTTGCGTCGCCTGATGATGTCGCGAACGAGGATGGCGGCCATTGCGACGGCGAGCCCCACGAGCCAGAGGTCCTCGACGCGTCCGGTGTGGTTTCCGATGATCATGAGCAGCAGGAACACGGCGAAGAACCAGCCGAAGAATCGGAAGGTCTTGGGAGCTTCACCACTCCAGCCCCACGCGGCCGACGGAACCTCGGCGGTGTCGACGTGTGCGGCGACGACGGGGTCGCTGGACGAGGGCTCCAACTGGGTACCGGCCACGATCGATCCTCCTGCAGATTCGGTTGCGCTACTCGCCATATGGTGACATACGACCGGCCGTCGTATGTAGTGGGGCCGTCTGCGGCGCCGCATTCCCGGGGAAACAACCGGATCAGGAACAATGGGTGCGTGGATGAAACCAGCCCCACCCGCGTTCTGCTGCTCGGCAGCACAGGTTCGATCGGTACCCAGGCGTTGGAGGTGATTGCCGCCAACCCGGACAAGTTCGCCGTCGTCGGGCTCGCCGCGGGTGGCGGCAACATCGAACTGCTCGCCCGGCAGATTCGGGAAACCGGTGTTTCCGCCGTCGCTGTCGCGGATCCAGGGGCCGCCGCGTCACTGGGTCATCCGGGGGTACTCGGTGGTCCCGCCGCGGTCACCGACCTGGTGCGGACCACCGAGGCGGACGTGGTGCTCAACGCACTCGTCGGTTCGCTGGGACTCGAACCGACGCTCGCTGCACTCGAATCCGGTGCCCGGCTCGCTCTCGCGAACAAGGAGTCGCTCGTCGCCGGCGGGGCCCTCGTCACCGCCGCCGCCGCGCCCGGCCAGATCGTTCCCGTCGACTCCGAGCATTCGGCTCTTGCGCAGTGCCTGCGTGGCGGCACCGAGGGAGAAGTCGCGAGGCTCGTGCTCACGGCGTCGGGCGGCCCGTTCCGCGGTTGGAGTGCCGAAGCCCTCGAGAACGTGACCCCGTCGCAGGCAGGCGCTCATCCGACGTGGTCGATGGGGCCGATGAACACGCTCAATTCAGCGACTCTCGTCAACAAGGGACTCGAACTGATCGAGACGCACCTGCTCTTCGGCGTCGACTACGACAAGATCGACGTCACCGTCCATCCGCAGTCGATAGTGCACTCGATGGTGACGTTCACGGACGGGTCCACCCTGGCGCAGGCCAGCCCGCCCGACATGAAGCTGCCCATCGCTCTCGCTCTCGGCTGGCCCGACCGTGTCGCTGGAGCCGCTGCGGCCTGCGACTTCACCACCGCTGCCACCTGGGAGTTCGAGCCGTTGGACACGAAGGTGTTCCCCGCGGTCGACCTTGCGAGAGACGCGGGAAGGGCAGGTGGATGCCTCACCGCGGTCTACAACGCCGCCAACGAGGTCGCAGCTCAGGCATTCTTGGACGGGATCATCCGATTCCCGGCGATCGTCCGGACCGTCGCCGAGGTGCTGTCCGGTGCCGACGAGTGGTCGTCGCCACCGGCTACCGTGGAAGATGTACTGGCCGCCGACGGCTGGGCACGGGAGCGGGCCCGTCAGCTCGTGAAGCAGGAAGGCTAGAACTGCATGTTGTTCGCAGTGGGCGTTGTTCTCTTCGCTCTCGGGATCGCGCTGTCGATCGCGCTTCACGAGGCCGGTCACATGTGGGTGGCGCAGGCCACCGGCATGAAGGTGCGCCGGTATTTCATCGGTTTCGGCCCGAAGGTGTTCTCCTTCCGTCGCGGTGAGACGGAGTACGGGCTGAAGGCGCTCCCGCTCGGCGGGTTCTGTGACATCGCCGGAATGACGGCCATGGACGAGCTCGCGCCGGACGAAGAAGACCGCGCGATGTACAAGAAGTCCACGTGGCGACGTACCGCGGTGATGTCGGGCGGCATCGCGATGAACTTCGTCCTCGGACTCGTGCTGGTGTACATCCTCGCCCTCGGGTGGGGTCTGCCCAATCTCGACACCCCACCCGCGACCGCGCTCGGCGACATGAGTTGCGCTCCCGCGACGCAGACCGCTGACGGCAAGGTCTCACCCTGCACCGGGGAGGGCCCGGCGCAGCAGGCGGGACTGCAGCGCGGCGACGTCGTGACTGCGGTCGGCGGTGCGCCGGTCGACACGTGGGCCGAGTTCCAGGCGGAGACGCAGAAGCAGACCGGCCCGGTGGACTACACGATCGAGCGTGACGGTTCGGAATTGACGGTGACGGTGGTGCCACAGCAGGTGCAGCGTTACGTGATCGACAACACCACCGGGGAGAAGACGTCCAGGACGGTGAGCGCGGTCGGCGTCGGGCCCGACTACTACCTGCCGACGCAGTACAACGCGCTATCCGGGATCCCTGCTTCCGTGGCCTTCACCGGTGACATGTTCACGATGACCGCCGAGCGTTTGGTGCAGATGCCCAGCAAGGCCGTCGACCTGTGGGAGTCGGTGACCGGTGGTGAGCGTGATCCCGAGACGCCGATCAGCGTGTACGGCGCGAGCGTGGTGGGCGGTCAGATCGCCGAGCGGGGACTCTGGCAGGTATTCGTTCTGCTGCTGGCGAGCCTGAATTTCTTCCTCGGCATGTTCAACCTGCTGCCGCTGCTTCCGCTGGACGGGGGGCACATGGCGGTGACCTTCTACGAACGCATCCGCGACTGGTTCCGGGCGCGGCGGGGACTGGCGCGCGGGGGACCGGTCGACTATATGAAACTGCTCCCCGTCACCTATGTGGTGATCGTCATAGGCGGCGCATACATGCTGCTGACGCTGACCGCGGACATAGTGAACCCGATCCAGCTCTTTCAGTGATCGCTAGACTCGACCTGAAGCTACGAAAGAAGGCACCCCACGTGACCAGCCCTGTCGGATTGGGTATGCCCGAAGGCCCGGCCGCCGTTCTCGCACCCCGTCGCAAGACCCGACAAATCCAGGTCGGAACAGTCGGTGTCGGCAGCGACTTCCCCGTCTCCGTGCAGTCGATGTGCACCACCAAGACACACGACGTCAACGCCACGTTGCAGCAGATCGCCGAGCTCACTGCCTCCGGGTGCGACATCGTCCGCGTCGCCTGTCCGCGGCAGGAAGACGCCGACGCGCTCGCGACGATCGCGAAGAAGAGCCAGATCCCGGTCATCGCCGACATTCACTTCCAGCCGCGCTACATCTTCGCGGCCATCGAGGCGGGCTGCGCGGCCGTGCGGGTGAACCCCGGAAACATCAAGGAGTTCGACGGACGTGTCAAGGAGGTGGCGAAGGCCGCCGGCGACGCGGGCATTCCTATTCGCATCGGCGTCAACGCCGGGTCCCTCGACCCGCGCCTGATGCAGAAGTACGGCAAGGCGACGCCGGAGGCGCTCGTCGAGTCGGCCCTGTGGGAGGCGAGCCTGTTCGAGGAGCACGGCTTCGGCGACATCAAGATCTCCGTCAAGCACAACGACCCGGTGATCATGGTCGAGGCCTACCGTCAGCTCGCCGCGAAGTGCGATTACCCGCTGCACCTGGGTGTGACCGAGGCCGGTCCCGCCTTCCAGGGGACGATCAAATCGGCGGTGGCGTTCGGGGCGCTGCTCGCCGAGGGGATCGGCGACACCATCCGGGTGTCCCTGTCCGCTCCCCCCGCCGAGGAGATCAAGGTGGGCACGCAGATCCTGCAGTCGCTGAATCTGCGGCCACGCAAGCTCGAGATCGTGTCCTGCCCCTCGTGTGGCCGCGCCCAGGTGGACGTCTACACACTCGCCGACGAGGTCACCGCGGGACTCGAGGGTATGGAGATCCCGCTGCGCGTAGCGGTCATGGGCTGCGTCGTGAACGGTCCCGGCGAGGCCCGCGAGGCCGATCTGGGCGTCGCATCCGGTAACGGCAAGGGTCAGATCTTCGTCAAGGGCAAGGTCATCAAGACGGTGCCCGAAGCCCAGATCGTCGAGACCCTGATCGAGGAAGCGATGCGCATCGCAGAGGAGATGGAGGGGGATTCCACCTCCGGGTCTCCCGTCGTGACGGTCAGCTGACGGAGCGGGAGTACCTGGCCCCAAACGTCTCCCCTTCCAGACGACTTCATGGCAATCTGTTGGGCAGAACCACTAATTGACAGGTTGGGTAGATGCTCAAGCTCCTTGGCGCCAAACAGTTGAGCGGTCGGGACACGGCACAGGTGCTCCGTGTTCTGGACGAAGATCCCGTTGCCACCTGCATGGTTGCCGCGCGCATCGAGGAGTGCGGTATCGATCCGCGGATGATTCACGGCGAGTTGTGGAGTCGTGGGGGTCCCCTCGAATCACTGTGTTTTTCCGGTGCCAATCTGGTGCCGTTACGCGGAAGTCTCGACGACATGCGGGCGTTCGCGGACCGGGCTTGCCGCACCCCGCGGATGTGTTCGTCGTTGGTGGGGCGGTCCGAACTCACCCTGCCGTTGTGGGAGATGCTCGAACTCGACTGGGGTCCGGCCCGGGAGGTGCGCAACGATCAGCCGTTGCTGGCCCTGTCGAGTCCTCCGCTCTGCCGACCCGATCCTCAGGTCCGCCAGGTCCGCATGAACGAACTCGAGCAGTACCTCCCGGCTGCGGTCGCGATGTTCATCGAAGAGGTCGGCATCGATCCCCGCGCCAACGACGGGGGACGCGGATATCGCCGACGGGTCGCCAATCTCATCGCGGCCGGTCGGGCGTGGGCGCGATTCGAGGACGGTGACGTGGTCTTCAAGGCGGAAGTCGGCTCCGTGTCGTCCCGTGTCGGGCAGATCCAGGGCGTCTGGGTGCATCCGAAGAACCGGGGTCACGGTTTCGGAGCTGCAGGGACGGCGACGGTCGCGGAGTCCGTGATGGCCGAGGGGCGCATCGCCAGTCTCTACGTCAACAGTTTCAACACGGTGGCCCGGAGTGTGTACGCGCGCATCGGGTTCAGTCAGGTGGCGACGTTCGCCACAATTCTCCTGGACTGACTCGCTGCCCACCTACCGGGTCGGCGGGTCTCGCCGACATAACATGGGCGGCGATGAACCCTCGGCCCTTACCTCGGTTACGCGTCGTGCAGGCGGTCGCCCTGTGTGCGGCCGCCGTGCTGACGGTGGTTCTCACCGCGTGCACGCCCAAACCTGACGGCCCCGAGCCGGCGGCACAGGCATTCCTCACCGCGTTCGCCGAACGAGATGTCGAGCAGGCCGCCGAACTGTCGGATCGGCCCGAGCCTGCGCGCGACGCGCTCGCATCGGCCTGGGAGTCGCTGCAGGCCGAGTCCCTCGACGCAGAGACGACCGGCGTGAAGGTCAGTGGCGACACGGCAACTGTCGGCTACTCGTACGAATGGCATCTCCCGAAAAACCGGGTCTGGACGTATTCCGGTGAGCTCCAGATGGGACGCCGGGACGGAACCTGGGCCGTGCGCTGGAGTTCGACGAACATCCACCCCCGGCTCGGCGACCGGCAAGCGATGTCGCTGCGGGCCACCGCCGCCCCCCGCGCCCGCGTCAACGAACACTCCGGGTCGGACGTACTCGTCCCCGGCGTCGTCTATCGCGTCACGTTCGATGCGGCGGAGTCGGGGAACGTGATCTCGACGTCCCAGGCGCTGGCGTCTGTGCTCGCTGCCTTCGACAACACGCTCACCGCGCAGTCCATCGCCGAATCCGCCACCGCGGTCAAGGGCGACTATCTTGTCACCCGCCTGCGGTCGGACGATTACGAGCAGGTCGCCGGATATCTCGGCAGCCTGCCCGGCGTCAGCGTCTCCGACGAAGCCGACCTCGTGGCCACCGACCGCAACTTCGCCCCCGACCTGGTCGGCCAGGTGAAGAAGACGGTGATCGACGAGGTGGACGGCAAGGCCGGCTGGAGTGTGGTTACCGTCAATCAGAACGGCGTCGACACCGACGTGCTCACCGAGACACCGCCTCAGCCGTCCCCGTCGTTCTCGATCAGTCTGGACCGTCCGATCCAGGTGGCCGCCCAGAACGCGGTCGACGCGCGAACAGACCAAGCCATGATGGTCGTGATCAAACCGTCGACCGGCGAAGTCCTGGCCGTGGCGCAGAACAAGGCTGCGGACAGGGACGGTCCGGTAGCCCTGACAGGTCTCTACCCACCAGGCTCGACCTTCAAGATCATCACGGCGGGTGCGGCGATCTCGTCGGGCATCGCCACTCCGAACACCATGGTGCCGTGCCCCGGTCGCATCGTGATAGGTGAGCGCAGCGTGCCGAACTACAACGAGTTCGCGCTCGGCACGGTTCCGATGGCGACGGCGTTCGCCCGATCGTGCAACACGTCCTTCGCCAAACTGGCCAGCGAGCTGCGGCCGGACGCGCTCACCGTCGCGGCGTCGCAGTTCGGCATCGGACCCGACTACGCGGTGGTGGGACTGCCCACCGATTCGGGGTCGGTACCACCGGCCGAGGAACTGGTTCAGCGGACGGAAGACGGGTTCGGGCAGGGCAAGGTGGTTGTCAGCCCTTTCGGGATGGCGCTGGCGGCAGCGACGATCGCACACGGTTCGACACCGGTTCCACGATTGATCGCGGGCCGCGAGACGACGATCGAGGGCGACCACCCGCAGATCACTCCCGAGATGGTGGACGGATTGCGGGGAATGATGCGACTGGTGGTCACCAGTGGTACCGCCGACCGGATCTCCGACCAGGGCGAGGTGTACGGCAAGACCGGCGAAGCCGAGGTCGGAGGCGGATCGCATGCCTGGTTCGTCGGTTACCGCGGCGACATGGCATTCGCGACCCTCGTGGTGCGCGGCGGGAGTTCCGACAACGCGGTCGCCGTGACGCGTGACATGTTCGTGGCGCTTCCCGACGGGTACTGACCGTTCGCTCCCCGATCGGGGTGACCGTGGTCGCCCCAGCGCCGGTGCTAGGGGAGGAGGCCGAGCCTGCGCGCCGTGACCACCGCTTCGTGCCTCGACCGTGCGTCGAGCTTGCTCATGGCACTGCGCAGATAGCTCTTGACCGTTTCAGGACCCACCGAGAGACGTTGTGCAGCTTCGCCGTTGGTGCACCCCAGTGCCACTTGTGACAGTACGTCGATCTCGCGGGGTGTGAGGTGCACGGCTGCGGTGGCCGACGCCGGACGGAGAACGCCGACGAGACGTTCCGACAGGCTGCGGAGCCGGGCCTGCAACGACGGGTCGGACACCGCCTGCGCCACGCTCCGCAGTTCGGCGTGAATATCGCGAAGTTCCTCCGTGGTGGCCCCGTTGCCGTCGTTCACCTCGCGGATGTCCAGCATGGCGAGCCGACGATCGACCTCGTCACGGATCGTGATCTCGGTCCCGAGCCGGCGTGCGGCCGCGACCACGAGGTCGGTGGTCCGATCGCCGATCGGTGCGCAGTCGCGGATCGCGGCGTAGAGGACTGCACGCGAGGAACCCTGCACCACGACGGGTACCGCCAGGATGGAGCGCAGCCCCTCACCGAGAACCGGCCGGTCGTACTGGTGCGTGATGCTCCGGGCGGATCCGTAGTCCTGAACGGCGACAGGTGTGCGTTGCGCCACCGCCCGGCCGCCCAGTCCCGAGCGTGCCGGGACGGACAGACCCGCGAGATTGTTCGTGCGCGTGCCGACGAATTCGCTGAGGCGGAGGGTGTCGTCGTGTACCTCGCCGCCGAACACCACCGGGGCAATGCCGCGAGCGGCGATCGTACGCAGCTCACCCCTCAGCGCATCCCCGTCCCGGGGACGCAACAGCGATGGCGTGCGAGCAACCAAGTCGGTCACCCCTTTCCGGGGGTAGCGGAAGACGTCTGTGAGCTAAATCATAACGGTACCGAAGTCGGGTGCCGGCCCGACCGTGACCTGCCCGCGAGACCCAAGGAGTACGCATGACCGTCCAGCCCACCGCCCGGGTGCGTGAACTGCTCGATCAGTACGACACGCCGACGGCCGTCGCAGCAGACCTGCTGTGTGACCGGCACCCCGCGGACGATGTGGCGTTCACTGTCGTCGAGGCGGATCTGACGTCGACGGATCTGACGTATGGATACCTGCGGGACCGGTCGACACGGTTCGCCGCGGCACTCGCGGACCTCGGCGTGGAGCCCGGCGACCACGTCGCGACCTTGATGGGCAAGTCGGCGGACCTCGTCGTCGCTCTGCTCGGGATCTGGCGTCGCGGTGCGGTTCATGTGCCGCTGTTCACAGCCTTCGCCCCGCCGGCCATCGCCTTCAGGCTTGCGGCGAGCGGGGCGAAGATTGTGATCTCCGACGCCAACCAGCTCGACAAGCTGGCCCCGGGCGAGGACATGCCGGTCGATGCGCCGTGGCAGGTGGTGGTCGCCGGAGGTGTCGCTCCCGATTCCGGAACGCTGGAGTTCGCGAACCTCGTGGCCGCGTACGAGCCGGGTGACGTCCGTGGTGAGGCGGTGTCCGTGGGTGGCGACGGACAGTTGGTGGAGTTGTTCACCAGCGGGACCACCGGAACCCCGAAGGGGGTGCCGGTACGACTGCGGGCTCTCGCGTCGTTCCATGCCTATCAGGAGTTCGGCCTGGACGTCCGTAAGGACGACGTGTTCTGGAACGCCGCCGATCCGGGGTGGGCGTACGGCCTCTATTACGCGTTGCTCGCTCCGCTGGCTGCGGGAACCCGCAGCATCCTCCTGCACGCCGGGTTCTCCGCTCCGCTGACGTGGAAGGTGATGGAACGTTTCGGCGTCACCAATTTCGCGGCGGCGCCGACGGTGTACCGCAGCCTGCGTGCCGATCCCACTCCGATCCCGGCGGGCGTGCGGTTGCGCTGCGCCTCGTCGGCGGGAGAGCCGCTCACACCCGACG
Source organism: Rhodococcus sp. (in: high G+C Gram-positive bacteria) (assembly GCF_049286785.1). Classification (GTDB taxonomy): domain Bacteria; phylum Actinomycetota; class Actinomycetes; order Mycobacteriales; family Mycobacteriaceae; genus Rhodococcus_F. The sequence goes on from NZ_JBAQEO010000868.1 coordinate 8,782, forward strand.
TGATCTCGTGGTCGACGGCCAACCTGAACGTGCTGGTCCGTGACCATTACGGGCAGACCGAGCACGGCATGTTCATCGCCAATGCGTGGGCGGACGGGCTGCGTGAGGGCGTCCGTGAGGGTTCGATGGGCAAGCCGCTCCCGGGCTGGACGTGCGCGGTGCTCGAGGACGATTCCGATACCGTCGCGCCGCTTCGTACCCCGGGACGTGTTGCGATCGACACCCACAACAGCCCCATGATGTGGTTCACCGGCTATATCGACGCACCGGAGAAGACCGCCCAGCGGTACACCGACGATGGTCGCTGGTACCTCACCGGTGACGCGGGTCAGACGGACGAGGACGGTTTCTACTACTTCTCGGCCCGCGACGACGATGTGATCATCATGGCCGGATACCGCATCGGCCCCTTCGACGTCGAGAGCGTGCTCGTGATGCACGACGACGTCGTCGAGGCGGCCGTCGTCGGGATGCCCGACGACCTGCGCGGCGAGGTGCTCGAGGCGTTCGTCGTCCTACGCGACGGTGTGTCCGGGACCGGCGGTCTCGAACTGGAGTTGCAGACGCTGGTGAAGAAGAAGTTCGCCGCGCACGCGTACCCGCGCAGTGTCCATTTCGTGCCGCACCTACCCAAGACTCCCAGCGGCAAGGTGCAGCGGTACGTGCTCCGTCAGCGGTAGGCCGCGAAGCAGTCTCACACTGGGGCTAATCTGGTAGCCATGTCTGTCCGCACTGCACTTCGCCCCGGAACGCTGTCTCCCGTCCTCGACGTCCCCGTGAGCATCGAGCGGCCCGAGTACGCGTGGAAGCCGACGGTGAACGAGGGCCGTGAGCCGTGGGTGCAGACGCCGGAGACGATCGAGGCCATGCGGCTGGCGAGCAGGATTGCGGCCCGGGCCTTGCAAGAAGCAGGCAAGGCTGTGGCGCCCGGTGTCACCACCGACGAACTCGACCGCATCGCGCACGAGTACATGGTCGATCACGGAGCCTATCCGTCGACGCTCGGCTACAAAGACTTCCCGAAGTCGTGCTGCACCTCGTTGAACGAGGTGATCTGCCACGGCATTCCCGACTCCACCGTGATCCAGGACGGTGACATCGTGAACATCGATGTCACCGCCTACATCGACGGTGTGCACGGCGACACCAACGCGACCTTCTTCGCGGGAGATGTGGCCGAGGAGAACCGCCTGCTGGTGGAGCGGACTCATGAGGCCACGATGCGGGCCGTCAAGGCCGTCAAGCCGGGACGCGCGCTGAACGTGGTCGGACGCGTTATCGAGTCGTACGCCAACCGTTTCGGTTACAGCGTGGTGCGGGACTTCACCGGGCACGGCATCGGCACCACCTTCCACAACGGACTCGTCATCCTGCACTACGACGAGCCGTCGGTGGACACGGTGATCGAACCGGGCATGGTGTTCACCATCGAGCCGATGATCAACCTCGGTGATATCGCATGGGAGATGTGGGACGACGGCTGGACCGTGGTCACCCGGGATCGCAAGTGGACGGCTCAGTTCGAGCACACCATCGTCGTCACCGACACCGGTGCCGAGATCCTCACCCTGCCTTGAATCTCGACCGCGTGGGGGGCGCGCTGCTCGTCGCCGGCACCACCTCGGACGCCGGTAAGAGTGTGCTCGTCGCGGGGCTGTGCCGCATGCTGGCCCGGCGCGGTGTTCGGGTCGCGCCGTTCAAGGCGCAGAACATGTCCAACAATTCCGTTGTCACCCTCGACGGCGGGGAGATCGGGCGGGCGCAGGCACTCCAGGCGGCCGCGTGCGGACTCGAACCGAGCGTGCGTTTCAATCCGGTGCTCCTCAAGCCGGGCAGCGATCGGACCTCCCAGCTCGTGGTGCGAGGACGTGCGGTCACCACGGTCGGCGCCCGCGACTACATCGAGCACCGCGAACACCTCCGTTCCGTTGTCGCGCACGAACTCGCCTCCCTCCGAGACGAATTCGACGTCGTGATCTGCGAGGGTGCGGGCTCACCCGCCGAGATCAATTTGCGGGCCACGGATCTGGCGAACATGGGCCTTGCCCGGGCGGCCCGGCTTCCCGTCCTGGTGGTGGGGGACATCGACCGCGGGGGAGTGCTCGCCCATCTGTTCGGCACGGTGGCGGTGCTCGAGCCCGAGGATCAGGCACTGATCGCGGGATTCGTGGTCAACAAGTTCCGGGGCGACGCCTCGTTGCTGGCGCCGGGCCTCGACCAACTCGCCGCGCTGACCGGCCGTCCGACACTGGGCGTGATCCCGTTCTGCGAGGAATTGTGGCTCGACGCGGAGGACTCCCTCGGCGTGGTCGGCGACGCCCCCGTCGGGCGCCCCGCACCACCAGTGGGAAGCGAATGGCTGCGCGTGGCCGCGATCCGGTTGCCCCGCATCTCGAATTCGACCGATGTCGAGGCGCTCGCGTGCGAACCCGGCGTGTCGGTGCACTGGGTGAGCGATCCGTCGCGACTGCAGGATGCGGATCTCATCGTGTTGCCGGGCAGCAAGTCGACAGTCTCCGATCTGGAGTGGCTGCGACGGGTCGGCATCGCCGACGCCGTGGTCGCACACGCGAAGCAGGGCCGGCCGGTGCTCGGTGTGTGCGGGGGCTATCAGATGCTGGGTTCGGTGATCTCCGACGACGTCGAAACGGGGCGCGGTACGGTACCGGGGCTCGGATTGCTGGATCTCGAGGTGGAGTTCTCAACCGAGAAGGTGCTGGCGCAGGTCTCCGGCGACGCCCACGGAGTACCGGTGTCGGGTTACGAGATTCACCACGGGCGTGTGCGGTGGAGTGGCGATCGGCCGCTGCTTCACGCGAGCAGCGGCGCCGCGGAGGGAAGCGTGCGCGGCGCGGTATACGGAACGCACTGGCACGGACTGCTCGACAGCGACCGTTTCCGCCGACTCCTCCTCGCCGAGGTCGCGGAGCATTCGGGGAGGACGGGATTCGTGGCCGCCCCGGACACCGATGTGGCCGCCGTGCGTGCCTCCCAACTCGACGTTCTCGCCGACCTCGTCGAGCAGAGCCTCGATCTCGACGCACTCGAGGTGTTGATCGCTGCCGGGATCCCACCGGGACTGCCCACGATCCGATCCGGGTTGAGCTGTTGAACACAGACAAGCCGCGGTTGCTCGTCGGGTGTGGGACTTTCGAGACAAGCCGTCATCGGGAGTGCTCCCTGGTCGCGGTGGTACTGCGCACCAGGGGTTGCAGAAGCCACCGAAACCCGACCCGCAGGACATCTGTTTGCCTCCGCCCGGCGATGGAAGCACAGCCCGTCGGGGCTCCGGCGGTGACGACATGCCGATTCCCCTCATCTGTGAGCGTCCCGCAGCACGGAGGCGTGAGCACAAGACTCTGCCGATCGCGTACTTTCTACCCATGGAACTGACGCATGTGACGGTGCGAAACGGAAGTTGCACGGTCCGGATCGACGGACCCGCCAGCAAACACACCGTTCTGTTACTGCCGGGGGCCGGCGACGGTTCGGACGTCTACGACGCCGTCTGCGATCGCCTGCACAACTCTGATCTGCGCACGATCGTCCCCGAGGACATTACCGGTCTCGACGACGCGGCGGTGATGACCCTGCTGGACGAGGCGAAGGTGGGATGGGTCAATCTCGTCGGCAGCCGTGAAGGAGCCGACCTGGCGTGGAGGTTGGCAGCCCGTCAGTTCGGCCGGTTCGCCAGTCTGGTCGTCGTGGACCGGGGGCACCCCGCAGTGCCTGATTCGAAGGGTGTGGTGCGCGAATCGGACTGCCCACCGGTGGACCTGCCTACCACGGTCATGGTGGGTGGTCCGGAGCGGCGCGCCGAGGCGGACGCGAGTGGGCGCTTCGTGTATTCGGACTTCCGCGTCGTGCAGTTGGACGGCATTGCCAACGTCCCCGCATCTGCGCCGGCCGAACTGGCCACGGAGATCGTGCTGCGCACCAGTCCGTGGTGATCCGGCGCGCCACGCCGGGAACGGAAAGTACTCAGCGCGGGGCGTACATGATGACCGCCATGCCGAGGAGACAGATCACGGCGCCGCCCACATCCCAGCGATCGGGACGGAAGCCGTCGGCCACCATGCCCCAGAGGAGCGAGCCCGCGACGAACACCCCGCCGTAGGCGGCGAGGATCCGGCCGAAATGGGCATCCGGTTGCATCGTGGCCACGAAGCCGTAGGCGCCCAGCGCCACCGCCCCGGCACCTACCCAGATCCACCCCTTGTGTTCGCGCACACCCTGCCAGACCATCCAGGCGCCGCCGATCTCGAACAGCGCTGCGACCCCGAACAGGGCGACCGATTTCGCGACCGTCACTCGGCGAGCCCGTCGAGTCCGAGCAGCGCGTTCTCGACCACCTCGGGCAGTGCCGGGTGAATCCAGTACTGGCCGGTCGCCATCTGCTGCGCGGTCAGTCCGAAGCTCATCGCCTGGATGAGCGGCTGGATCACGGTCGGGGCGTGGACGCCGATCACGTGAGCGCCCAGCAGGCGCCCGGTACCGCGTTCCGCGATGATCTTGCAGAAGCCTTCGTCGTCCTCCATCGCCCAGCCGTAAGCCACGTCGCCGTAGGCCTGAATCTTGACGGTGATGTCCCAGCCCGCCTCGCGTGCCTCCGCTTCGGTCAGACCCACATGAGCGATCTGCGGGTCGGTGAACACGGCTGCGGGGACGTACCGGTGATCGGTCCGTCGCAGGGATGCGGTGTCGTGCCAGGCGTCGTGCAGCAGGTTGTGCTGGACCACGCGAGCCTCGTGGTTGGCGACATGTTTCAGCTGGTAGGGGGAGGAGACGTCACCGAGCGCGAAAACGCCTTCGGCGCTGGTCCGCTGGAATTCGTCTACCACGACGCGTCCCTCGGGGTCGAGGTCGATGCCGCCGGCAGCCGCTCCGATCAGGTCCCCGTTGGGGCGCCGGCCGGTCGCGACCAGAAGAGCGTCTGCGAACAAGACTGTGCCGTCGGACAGTTCGACAGCGACCCCGTCCCCGTCCTCGCTCACCGAGGCCACCGTCCGACTGCGGTGCACGTCCCACTTGCCTTCGGCGAGATCCGTGAAGTGCCGCGACACGTCCTCGTCGAGATGACGCAACAGATGTGGGCCGCGGGCGATCAACGACACGCGCGTTCCGAGCGCGGAGAAGACGTGCGCGAACTCGGCGGCGATGAAACCGGCCCCGAGGATCACCAGACGCTCGGGCAGTTCGGGCAGGCGCATGATGTCTTCGTTGGTGTAATAGCGGGCACCGCTCTCGAGCACCACGTCCGGGATGATGGGCCGCGACCCCGTGGCGATCACGACCTGGTCGGCGGTGACGAGTTCGCCGGTCCCGATATCGATCGTGCGCGGGCCGACGAACGTGGCGTGCCCACGGAACAGGGTGACGTTGGGAGTTCCCTCGGCGCGATAATGCTCACCGCCCGCGGAGATGGGGTCGATCCGGCCGAAGACCCGCTTGACGATATCGGGCCATCGGACGCCCTCGAGTTCCGCGTCGATACCGTATTTCGCGGCGTGCGTGATCGTCCGCGCCACCTCCGACGCGTAGACGAACATCTTGGTGGGGATGCAACCGACGTTGAGGCAGGTACCGCCGAATGTTCCTTCTTCGAAGATCGCGATCTGCTTGTCGGCGAAACGCTCGTCGGGCAAGGAATTACCCGAACCGGAACCGAGGATCGCGAGATCGAAGTGCTTCACTCGGTGCCTGCCGCAAAGGTTGCCGAGCGGTGTCCGTGGAGCCAGTCGAGCCACAGATCCACCTCGGCGAACGCGGTGGCCCGCGGCCCGTCGGAGGACAGGAACACGTCGTGCCGGGCACCTTCGACGGGGACGATGGTGGTGCGGTCACCGAGACAGCCGGCCCACCGGGCGATCTGCCGGACGTCGAGAACGGCGTCGGCGGTATCGACCTTCGGATCGTATCTCGGTGCGAAATAGGAGGACTTGGATCGGAGAATCAGGGCGGGGACCCCGATGTCGAGGCCGCGGTGCAGTTGCGCGTGCCCGCGGCGCACCGCCCGCAACCAGCCGAACGTGATGGGGAAGCCACTCAGCGGCTTCCAATCCAGGTTGTAGTGCCAGATCCCGTTGCTCTCCGCGTGCAGACTGGCACCGTAGGTGTCGAGGGCGGTCTTCGGGACGACCGTCTTCTGCTTGATCCGCCCGACGGCGCCGACGGCTACGGTTCCCACGTTGCGAAGATACGACGGTCCCTGCAGGTCGAACCACGGGCTGTTGAGGATCACACCGCTGATGCCGAGCGCGGCCGTGCCGCCGGGTTTCTTCTGTAGTCGATGCAGCCACAGCGGCAGCACCAGTCCGCCGGTCGAGTGGGCGACGAGCAGCACCTCGCCGTTGCCTGTCTGTTCGCGGACCACGCGCAGTGCCTCGTCGAGTTCGGCGTCGTACAACCTCAGGTTCGAGACGTAGTGCGGAGTCTGTCCCGGATCGAGCGAGCGACCGCACTTGCGCAGATCCAGCGCGAAGAACGCGTAACCCTGTTCCGCGAAGTGCTCCGCGAGGTGCTTCTGGAAGAAGTAGTCGGTGAATCCGTGGACGTAGAGGACGGTGCGCCCGGTCTTCTTCGTCTCCTCGGCCGGTTGGTAGCGAATGAGCGTCGCGCGCACGTCGCCTTCACCGTCGGGGTCCTTGCCGAGTGGGATGGTCAGCTGTTGATATCCGTCACCGAGAACGTCGGGAACCCAAGTAGTCACAGATCACAATCTAGTGGGCGTTTCGGATGCGCGTGGAGGGGCACAATTGGGGCAGGTAATTCTCTCTAGTACGCGCGGGTAACCTTAGGCGGCGAACACGGCAGGCGGATGCGCGCACACGGCTAATGGACAAGGAAGTCGATTCTCCAGTGTCAGATCAGAACGCGGTAGAGACGAAGACGGATGTAGTGCTGGTCGGCGCGGGCATCATGAGTGCGACGTTGGGGGCGATCCTCCGTCAGGTGCAACCCGACTGGTCGATCACCGCGTTCGAGCGGCTCGACGCCGTCGCAGCCGAGAGCAGCGATCCGTGGAACAACGCCGGCACCGGGCATTCGGCTCTGTGTGAGCTCAACTACACCCCGCAGAACGAGGACGGCAGCGTCGACATCGCGAAGGCCGTCAACGTCAACGAGCAGTTCCAGGTGTCGCGCCAGTTCTGGGCACATGCGGTCGAGCAGGGCGTGCTGACCAAGCCCAAGGAATTCATCAACCCCATCCCGCACGTGAGCTTCGTCCACGGCGAAACCGATGTGAAGTACCTGCGTGCTCGCTACGACGCGCTCGCCGGTCACCCGCTCTTCCGTGGCATGGAGTACATCGACGACAAGGACGAGTTCTCGCGTCGTCTCCCGCTGATGGCGAAGGGGCGGGACTTCAGCGATCCGATCGCGTTGAACTGGACCCAGAACGGCACCGACGTCGACTTCGGCGCCCTCACCAAGCAACTTCTCGGCTATGTCGGGGCCTCGGGCGGAATCGTCCACTTCGGTCACGAGGTGACCGACCTCACCAAGCAGTCCGACGGCAGCTGGGTGGTCAAGGTCACCAACCGGCGTACCGGCAAGAAGAAGGTCGTACGCACCAAGTTCGTGTTCGTCGGCGCAGGCGGCGGTGCGCTGCACCTGCTGCAGAAGTCCGGCATCGCGGAAGCCAAGGGATTCGGCGGGTTCCCGGTCAGCGGCGCGTTCCTTCGTTGCACGAATCCCGCGCTGATCGACGAGCACCGCGCCAAGGTCTACGGCAAGGCCGCCGTCGGAGCTCCGCCGATGTCGGTGCCGCACCTCGACACCCGCGTGATCGGCGGCCGGCCCGGACTGCTGTTCGGTCCCTACGCAGGCTGGTCGCCCAAGTTCCTCAAGGAGGGCCGCGTCACCGATCTGCCGGGCTCGGTGAAGCCCGACAACCTGCTGTCGATGCTCGGCGTGGGCGTCAGCGAGCTCGGTCTGGTCAAGTACCTCATCAGCGAACTCACCAAGTCCGAGGCCGGGCGCATCGAGACGCTCAGCGAGTTCGTTCCCAAGGCGGTCGGCAAGGACTGGGAGCTGATCACCGCCGGGCAGCGCGTCCAGGTGATCCGGCGTGCCAAGGGTAAAGGCGGGGTTCTCGAATTCGGCACGGCTGTGGTCAATGCCGCGGACGGAACCATCGCAGGACTGCTGGGCGCATCGCCCGGCGCGTCGACTGCGGTGCCCGCGATGCTCGACGTCCTGGAGCGTTGCTTCCCCACGCAGTACGAGTCCTGGAAGCCGAAGCTCCGCGAAATGGTGCCGTCGCTGGGCGTGAAGCTCACCGACGACACCGACCTGTTCACACAGGTGTGGGACTGGACGACGAAGGTGCTGCAGCTCGACACCAGCAAGGTGGCCGCGGCGTCGGCCGCGGTCTGACGGCACGCGCGCTCGCCGGTGCTGTGCGATAGGTTTTCCCCATGACGGCAACTGCAGCACTCAGGCGATCCTGGGCTTTCGATCTCGACACCAAGACTCTCTACGAGTTGCTCAAGCTCCGCGTGGAGGTCTTCGTCGTCGAGCAGGCCTGCCCGTACCCGGAACTCGACGGACGCGATCTGCTCGCCGAGACCCGACATTTCTGGTTGGAACAGGATGGGCGGGTGGTGAGTACGCTCCGACTCCTCGAGGAGCACGACGCCGGTATCAAGTCGTTCCGGATCGGGCGGCTCTGCACGTCGCGGGAGGCACGTGGGCAGGGACACACCACCCGCCTCCTGCGGGCCGCGCTCGCGGAGGTTGGGTCGGCGCCCTGCCGCATCAACGCGCAAACCTACCTCGTGGACATGTACGCCAAGCACGGTTTCAAGCCGGACGGCGAGGAGTTCGTCGAGGACGGCATCCCGCACGTCCCGATGCGTCGCGGCGGCGGTGCCCCCTACCAGTTGGCGGAGAGCGCCCCGTCGAGTGCGGAGCGCTGAGCGCCGTCTAGTGTGCACTGTGAATGTCCGTGGGGAAGTCCTGTTCGAACCAGGCGCGGTCCCGCCACTGTGACGGATACCTGATCGGTTGCCGCTCGTCGGCCGCCGCACAGGTCCCAGCCAGATCGCCGCGGCATTCGCACCAGCCAAGGTTCTCGGCGTGGAAACCGGGACGTGAAGGGATGCAAACGTGCGCACCGAGCATGAGTTGGACCAGCCTGCACTATTCCCGTTCAGTGCCGTCGTCGGCCAGGACCAATTGCGCCTGGCGCTGATCCTGTGCGCGGTCCACCCGGGAATCGGCGGGGTTCTGGTGCGCGGCGAGAAGGGCACCGCCAAGTCGACAGTGGTTCGTGCCCTCACGGCCCTTCTTCCCGCCGTACGCCACGAGGACGGGGAGCGACCGGCCCGACTGGTCGAGTTGCCGGTGGGTGCCACCGAGGACCGTGTGGTCGGTTCACTCGACCTCGAGAAGGTACTGCGCGACGGCGAACGCGTTTTCCAACCCGGACTTCTGTCGGCCGCTCATCAGGGTGTTCTGTACGTCGATGAGGTCAATCT
>NZ_JBAQEO010000869.1:0-1636 GCF_049286785.1 Rhodococcus sp. (in: high G+C Gram-positive bacteria)
CGGCGGCGAAGTGGTCCTGTTCGTCGTAGACGGCCGCGGTATGGAGCAGCTCGTTGGATAACTCTCCGAGACGCTTCTGCAGTGACCCGCGGTGCTCGTCGAAGTGAGCAACCACATGGCCGAACGACTCTCCGGCGGCACCCGGCCACGCGCCGGAAGAGTCTGTAATCGCCGCGTCGATTGCGTTCAATCGGGACGTTGCGTCGTCGAACAGCATGTCCATCGAACGAGCCGCCTCTCGTAGGACAGACGTGTCTACGACTACCTCGTTGCTCATGTGTCCCCCACCCTCGGCTCTCCCGGCTTGTCGCCGTATTGCGATAGATTATCTCCGGCTTTCGCAGGGGGCGAGGCTTAGTGGGGGGATCATGGATCTGGCGAAGGTTCGGCAGTGGGATGTCGTTGCGCTCGATCGGCTCGAGCAGTCGCTGTCTGCTCGTATCGTGACATGTGACGACGTGCGGGATCGCCTGGCCGACATCGGTCGGTTACCGGGCTGGCATGACGATGCCGCAGTTGCGGCGCGGGTACGTTTTCAGGTGACGGCCGATCAGCTGCTCGACGAGGTAGCCGCAATCGGCGCGGTGCGGCGGGTCACCCGCGAAACGAGCGTTGCCGTCACTCACTTGAAGAAGGAACTCGAAGCGATCGAGGACCTCGCTGCAACCAATCGGATGACCGTCTCCGACGTCGGGGACGTCACCGATCTCCCCGGACCGCCGGCGGATGCCGATGAGGCAAAGGCGCGCGAGACGGTACGAGATGAGCTGCGTGCGGCGGCGAGGGCCATCATCTTCCAGGCAGAGGACATCGACAATGACGCTGCGTCGGTGCTGAAACGCGCCGCGCGTGGTGAGATCGACGACCGGGGCGCCGTCGACGTGGACGCTGCGGCTGCGGCGGGTGAACAGCAAGGTGGGCTGACAGCGCCGTCGCCACCTGGTGATGCGTCATCGATCGAGAATCGCGAGTACTGGGACGCGATGGATGAGCCGCAACGGCGTGACGTGATCGAGAAGCACCCCGAATGGGTGGGGAACCGGGACGGGATACCCGCCGACGTCCGCCACGAGGCGAACGTGAACCGCATCGACGACGAGCGGACACGGCTCGAAGCCGAGCGGAGTCGGCTCCAGGACGAACTGGACGGGAATCTCTTCGGCGGTACGTTCACTGATGACGACGCCGCCCACTGGTATACCGAGCAGAAGCTGAAGGATCTCGACAAGATCGAATCCATTCTCGATGAGAATCCCGACGGACTGCTCCTGCTGCTGGACATGCAGTCGGGAGAGCGTGGGATGGTGGCATTCTCGGTAGGAAACCCGGACACGGCCGACCATGTCGCGGTAACAGTGCCCGGCTTCAACAGCAACATCGAGGACTCGCTCGGCGGGATGGTCGGTGAAGCCGAGTCCTCAACAATGAGACAGGAATACAACTCATGAACGCCAACCGGCCAGGGGAGTCGGTGGCGACGATCGCGTATCTCGGCTTCGAACCGCCGCAGACGACTGGACCAGGGAACTTCGACACCGTTCGCGGCGGCGTCGACGTCGCGTCCACCGATCGTGCCACCGACGGCGCGACGAATCTTGCCGGATTCCTCAACGGCCTCGATGCTGCGTCGCAGAGG
>NZ_JBAQEO010000870.1:0-8048 GCF_049286785.1 Rhodococcus sp. (in: high G+C Gram-positive bacteria)
GTGGGGGCCGGGGTGGCAACCGTCCGGGCGATTCCCGGAATCTTCTGAGGACGAGATTTTCGGACTTCCGGCAGCTCGCGGACCCGGTGAGACCAACCCGACACGTCTGGAGACGACGGATGGGAGCGCGCGCGGGTTTTCCACGCTAGAGTGTGGGCAGGAACTTACACACTCAAACGGGGCCGCCAAATTCCCCAGGCCGCCCCGCGAAAGCGCGAGGGGGTCAGCCATGGGCCGCGGCCGGGCTAAGGCAAAGCAGACCAAGGTTGCACGCGAATTGAAGTACAGCGTACCAACCACGGATTTTGACAGCCTGCAACGAGAGCTCTCGGGTGGGTCGTCCAACTCGCATCGGGACGAGGTCTTCGCTGACCAGCGTGCCGACAGGGAGGGTTACTCCTTGGAGGACGACGACGACTGGCGACGCTGAATACTGAACACTGAAATGAGGGGGAGCCGATTCGGGCTCCCCCTCATTTCCACATCTTCAGCCGCGCTACGGTGCGGTCAGGATGGTGCCAGGAAAGGGCGCGGAAGAATGGGGCCACACTCGGCCCCATTCCGTCCTACGTCGTCGGATCCCTACGTCGTCGGATCTCAGAAACGCGGGTGATCGCCCGCCAGCACTGCGCGCGCTGCTGACACCTCGTGCGACTTCTTCACACTGCCCAGCGTCCAGCAATCGATATGCCGTGCTGTCAGGACGGCGAGCGCGCGATCGACGTCTTCCGGCGCCACGATAGCGACCATCCCGACACCCATGTTGAAGGTCTGTTCCATTTCCGCTCGCTCGACGCGTCCGCGCTGCGCGATCATGGCGAAGATCGGCGCCGGACTCCAGGTGCCGCGATCGAGTTCGGCGACGAGGCCCTTGGGCATCACACGTGCCAGGTTGTTGGCCAGTCCACCGCCGGTGACATGGCAGAACGTGCGCACGTCGGCCTCGGCGGCCAGCGCCAGGCAGTCCTTGGCGTAGATCTTGGTGGGCTCGAGCATCTCCTCGCCGAGGGTGCGACCGAACTCGTCGACATGCGCCGTCAGGCTCATGTGATCGATCTCGAGCAGGACCCTGCGGGCCAGCGAGTATCCGTTGGAATGCAGTCCCGACGAACCCATGGCGATGACGACGTCACCGGGCCGGACCCGGTCGGGTCCGAGCAGCTGGTCAGCCTCGACCACACCGATTCCGGTGGCCGACAAGTCGTAGTCGCCGTCGGCCATCACGCCGGGGTGCTCCGCGGTCTCGCCGCCGAGCAGCGCACAGCCTGCCTGGATGCACCCCTCGGCAATGCCGCTGACCAGTTCCGCGACACGCTCGGGGACGACTCGCCCGACGGCGATGTAGTCCTGCAGGAACAGCGGCTCGGCACCGCACACCACGAGGTCGTCGACGACCATCGCCACCAGATCGAGGCCCACGGTGTCGTGCTTGTCCATCGCCTGAGCGACCACGAGCTTGGTGCCCACACCGTCGGTGGACGCAGCGAGTAGCGGTTCCTTGTAGTCACCCTTGAGCGAGAACAGACCCGCAAAACCACCGAGACCACCGAGAACCTCGGGACGGCTGGCCTTCTTGGCCAGTGGCGCGAAGAGTTCCACCGCCCTGTCGCCTGCGGCGATGTCCACTCCTGCGGCGGCATAAGACGCGCCCACGCGACTTGTCGGATCCTCGGTCATGTGGTTGTTACTCCAGCCTTCTGTTGCTCGTCAAAGTCTTCGTTCGGGGCAATCGAGTGCTGCGATTGCGTCCTAACGGTACCGGAGTACGTTCCGCCGCCGACTCGTTGTACTGGGCTACGGCCGACTCAGGGCTTCCGCGTTGTCGTTGTCCCGGATCGCGGGACCACCCACGGCGCTCTCGAGCATTCCCTCCAGAACGTTCTTGCCCATCGACGTTTCCCGGGGAAGCGCAATGGGGTAGTTACCGTCGAAGCAGGCCGCGCAGAGCCGGGTTGCCGGCTGCTCGGTGGCCGCGATCATGCCGTCGATCGAGATGTACCCGAGCGTGTCGGCACCGATCGACCGGCGCACACCCTCGAGCATGTCCTCGATGTTCCCGGACTCACCGCCCCCGGACTCTCCCGTATTGCCCCGTGCTCCGCTGGCGCCGTTTGCGATCAACTCGGCAGGTGAGGCGAAGTCGATGCCGTAGAAGCAGGGCCACTTCACCGGCGGCGAGGCGATCCGCACGTGAATCTCGAGCGCACCCGCCTCACGCAGCATCCGGATGAGAGCCCGCTGGGTATTGCCGCGGACGATCGAATCGTCCACCACGACCAGCCGCTTACCGCGAATGACTTCCTTGAGCGGATTCAGCTTGAGCCGGATACCGAGCTGACGGATCGTCTGCGACGGCTGGATGAAGGTGCGGCCCACGTATGCGTTCTTCATCAGGCCCTGGCCGTACGGTATGCCCGACCCTTGCGCGTACCCGACCGCCGCCGGAGTTCCGGATTCGGGAACCGGAATGACCAGATCGCCCTCGGCGGGGTGCTCCTTGGCGAGGCGCCGGCCGATCTCCACGCGGGTGGAGTGCACCGATCGGCCACCGATCACGCTGTCGGGGCGGGCGAGATAGACGTACTCGAAGACACAGCCCTTGGGTTCCGGGTTCGCGAACCGGGAGGAGCGGACGCCGTCCGCGTCGATGGCGAGAAGCTCACCGGGCTCGATGTCCCGTACGAACGACGCACCGACGATGTCGAGGGCGGCCGTCTCGCTGGCCACCACCCACCCGCGATCCAGGCGTCCGAGACACAGCGGACGGACGCCGTGCGGGTCACGTGCCGCATAGAGCGTGTGTTCGTCCATGAAAGTGAGGCAGAAGGCACCACGCAGCGTCGGCAGCAATTCCATGGCTGCCTGCTCGATGGTGCTGTCGGTGGCGGCATGGGCCAGCAGAGCGCCGACGACATCCGAGTCGGAGGTGGCGCCACCGGGGCGCTTGTCGTTGACCAGACCGGCTTCCCGGGCCCGGCCCGCCAGTTCGGCGGTGTTGACGAGGTTGCCGTTGTGACCGAGAGCCAATCCACTACCGGCCGCGGTGGTGCGGAAGATCGGTTGCGCGTTCTCCCATGTGGTCGAACCCGTGGTGGAGTAGCGGCAATGGCCGATCGCGACGTGGCCCGGCATCGCTGCGAGGGTCTGTTCGTCGAACACCTGGCTGACCAGTCCGAGATCCTTGAACACCAGTACCTGCGAACCATCGGCGACGGCGATGCCCGCCGCCTCCTGGCCGCGGTGTTGCAGAGCATAGAGGCCGTAGTAAGTGAGCTTCGCCACATCCTCGCCTGGGGCCCAGACGCCGAAGACACCGCATTCTTCGCGAGGTTCGTTCTCGTCCTCGTCGATCGGATGCGAGGCGGACGACTGCGAAGAGAGGAGATGTGGACTGTTAACCGACAGATCGGTTCGTGTCACCGGGGTGCTCCCTGGGGATGGGCGTGTGAGGGGCAACCGCCAGTCTACGTCCCGTTCGGTCTCCGCCTTCCCGCCGGTATGGTCCGCACGCGTGTCCCCCGGCGATGGCGGCGGACGTCGGTTAGGTTCTACTCGACTCGATCGTGTGTTTCACCACATACGGGGGCTTGCATGAAAACCGGTAGCGACAGCGCGAATACGGCGTCCCGCGTACTCCGAGCAGTCGAACTCTTGACGGGCATTTCCGTTCCCCTTCACGTCCGGTGTTGGGACAGCTCCGAGGCCGGACCCGAGTCGGAGGTCACAGTCGTCCTCCGCAACCGGCGCGCCGTCCGGCACCTGCTGTGGTCGCCCGGTGAGCTGGGGCTGGTCCGCGCGTACGTGTCCGGCGACCTCGACGTCGAAGGTGACATCTTCTCCTTGCTGTCGCTCCCCGATCTCGTCGACCGACTGGGGCGTACCGACGCGAAGCAACTCGGGCGGCGGAACTCCGCGCGCGCGTTGGGCCGACTCGTACAACTCGGCGGGCTCGGAGTGCGACCCCGTCCCCCGGCCGTCGAGGTGTCCCGGCGACGTGGATCGAAACACAGCAAGGCCCGTGACGCCTCGTCGGTGTCCCACCACTATGACGTCGGCAACGACTTCTACCGGCTCTTCCTCGGACCGACGATGGTCTACTCGTGCGCGTACTGGGACGAGGCCTCGGACGGGACCCTGGATTCTGCGCAGCGAGACAAACTGGATCTGGTCTGCCGCAAGCTGGGGTTGCGGCCGGGCATGCGCCTGCTGGACGTGGGCTGCGGGTGGGGGTCGCTGGCCATCCACGCGGCCCGGAACTACGGCGTCGACGTCGTAGGTGTCACCCTCAGCTCCGAGCAGAGGAGCTGGGCGCGGGCCCGTGCTGCCGAAGAAGGTCTCGCCGACCGCGTGGAGATCCGGATCCAGGATTACCGGGACGTGAAGGACGGCCCCTTCGACGCCATCTCGAGCATCGGTATGTCCGAACATGTCGGAGACGCCGCACTGCCGGTGTATGCGGCCCAGCTATTCGCACTGTTGCGGCCGGAGGGACGGCTGTTGAACCACGCCATCGCGGCGGTCGGAACCCGGCCGCGGGAGCATGCCAAACCGGGACTGATCGAGAACTACATCTTCCCGGACGGCGAAATCCTTCCGCTGAGCAGAACACTCGACGCCTTCGAACACGCCGGGCTGGAAGTGCGCGACTCCGAGGCCCTGCGTGAGCATTATGCCCTCACACTTCGTGCGTGGGTGAGCGCTCTGCGGCTGTCGTGGGACGACGCGATCCGCCTGGTCGGGGCCGAGCGCACCCGCACCTGGTTGCTGTACCTCGCCGCCAGCGCACTCGGGTTCGAGGAGAAGGGGCGGCTCACGATCCACCAGGTTCTCGCCGTCCGCCCGGGAGACGACGGGTCTAGCGGAATGCCGCGGACCCGCGAGGCATGGCTGGCCCGCACCCCGCTGGAGCCTGGATCACCGAACTAGTCCAGCCGAGGGACTCGTCCGGTGAGTCGCATCAGGAGAGATGCGATCGGTTCGCGGATCTCCTCTCCGCTGCCCACCTCCCATTCGATGTCGGTGGCGATCAGGCGGTGCCCCCTCAGCTTGCGTTTCGCCCAGAACGGCCAGCCCATCGACCACACACGGTCGGCTCCCGTTCTGGCGGCTGCGAGCGGCATCGGACGATCGATCCCGAGCGGCACTGCGATGTCCTGTCCGTGTACGAGGACGTCGAAGAGGATGTTCCGATAGTTAGTCACAGCGGGCAGGCGGCGGGAATCGGCATGCTCGCGCAACTCCTCCACGAGGTGGCCGTATGTGCGCTCGGTGGCATACCTGACGGCGACATCGTGGTTCATTCGGTCGAAGCTGCCGAAGGCCCGTAGCCCTGCCCGGATCATCGCGCCGACCGAGGGCGGCTGTGGTGCCAGCGCCAGATGCGCAGCCACATCGCGTACCCGCCAGCCATCGGCGAGGGACGGCGTGTTCCATTGGTCTTCGGTGAGACTTTCGAGGAGATCGGCGACCCCTCGACGCTCGACAGCGATGACTTTCCAGCTTTCGTCGGTGTCCATGACACACCTCGATTGGTAAGATTCTCTGACTAGTGTGCGCGCAGTGTTCAACCGCGGTCAAGGGATGACGATGAGCGAACTCAACCTCGGACTCCTGATGTTCGTCCCGTATCGGGCAATGGAGAATCGCGTGCTCGAAGCCGTCCGAGCGGCAGGCTTCGCCGACTTCACACTCGCACAGGCCCGGGTCTTCCAGCGCCTGCAACCGGACGGCTCCCGGATCACCGATCTCGCCGTCGGCGCACAAATCACCAAGCAGACGACGGGTTTTCTGGTCGATCAACTCGAGCGTGCCGGTTACGTCGAGCGGGTTCCCGACCCGTCCGACGCGCGCGCCAAGTTGGTCCGGATCGCCGAGCGTGGGCGTCGCGCCAACGAGGTGGCCGCGCTGACCGTTGCCGAGGTCGAGGGCGAATGGACCGAACACCTCGGTACGGAGCGTGCGAGGCAACTGCGCGACACGTTGCGCCTCCTCAGCGAGATCACCGACATCTGATCGCGTATCCGTATCGACGAACCGAGCGTGAGGTCCACACGCTCGGATGCAATCACCGACGGCCCCATTGCCCGGAGGCGAACCCGGGCGGCCAACCCCTCTAGATCCGCAGCAGCGGCAGCCAGTGCTCGATGTCGCCGGCCCGGCTTCCGGACGCCGTCACGGCACCGTCCGCGGTAGCCGCGACGAAATCGAGGCGGCCGGTGGCCAACAGAAGCCAGGTTCGCGGGTCGGTCTCCACGACATTGGGTGGGGTGCCACGCGTGTGGCGTGGGCCCTCGATGCACTGGACGGCCACGAAGGGGGGCACCCGAACCTCGACGCTCGAACCGGGCGCCACCTGCTCGAGTGTCCGGGCGCTGAGCCTGACCGCGGCGGCAAGCTGAGCACGGGCCGGTTTCTCGTCGGTGTCGCCGCGCAACCAGGGTGCGACGTCGAGTACCGCAGCTCTCAGTTCGGCAGGATCGACGGCACGGCGGGGTGGCATGCACTCAATCTACTGGTCCTCGGTTGGCCGATTTCGCGCTGCCCGTGCGGGCTGCCTTCGCTGCGATCGACCCACCCACGTTGATCGAAAGGTGCAGGAGCGCAGGGGCTACGACGCTGCCGCTCCGGCGCCGCAACTCCTCGAAGACCCATGCCGCAACGCCGGTGGCGATCACCGTGCCGGCCACACTGTCGCCCGCCGAACGAGCGGCGCGCACATGCCACAAACCGAAGATCAACGCATGTGCCGTGGTCGCGGCACTGCGGGGCCATGCTCGGCTCAGCATCGTCGACAGGACACTGCGGAACAACAGTTCCTCGGTGGCCACGGTGCCCACCGGGATGTGCAACGCCACCCATTCGGCGAAATCGGCCCGCGACTCCCCCTCGGCCAGTCGGGCGTGCAAGGCCGGCACCCGCGCGGCGACAGCGTAGGCGGCAGCCGGGACCATGGCGGCCAACGCGCCGTGGCGCAGTCCGGACGGCACTGCAGACGCCGCCAACCCCAGGTCGTGGGCCGTGTATCCCCTGCGGCGGGCGATGACCACCGCGGTCAACCCGGCCACGCCGCCCATGATCGCCCGCCCACGCGGACCCAGGCCCGACTGCGGCAGGGCCACGTTGTTCCACGCGAGGGCTGTCGCCGCGGTGACAACTGCTTCTCCCCGGCTCACTTCTCCGGACCTTCCGTCCCGGCGAGCGACTCGAGGGTCGCCCGCACCCTTTCGGTGTCGACGGCCGTCCAGCCCTCGGGTCGGGCGACGGCGATCCAGCCGTCCAGCACCAGGGTCCCGTAGTTGTGTCCGTGACCGTCGGGCACTCCGGCCGCATTCGTCAGGTCGGCCGACACCTGCCAGAAGGTCACGAACGGAAACCACCTCATCGACGGTGACCGATCGTCCCCCGGCGGCTCCTCCAACCAGTCGGGACGGGTCAGCACCAGGTCGGGCGACCACCAGACGACGGGATCGGACGGGTGCTGGAGGTACAGGATTCGCGGCGACAACCATTCGGTGTTCTCGACCATGTCGGCCGTGTCATCCGCGAAGCGGACGACCAGACCGTCGGCGTACTCGGGGTCCACCTCGGCGGTACCCGGGTCCCGCCGCTCGATCAGCTGGCCCCACAGGCGGTTGGCGTTCAGTGGACCCACCCACAACACACCGTCGACGGTACTTCTGATGTCGGCCAGGGAGTCGAAGGCACCCTCCCCCGCCTGCGTACCGAGGCTCTCTCCGTAGACGAACAGTTGCGGCCGTGTGGATTCCGGCTCCTGCAACCACCGCTCGTGGACACGGTCGATCAGTTGCCTACCGGCCGCGGCCGCCTTCCTCCCGTCGGCGAGGAACGAGATCCAGCTCGGCAGGTACGAGTACTGACTGGCCACCAACGCCGTATCACCGTTGTGTACCAACTCGATCGCCTGCGCCGCAGTCGGGTTGACCCACCCAGTCCCGGTAGTGGGAATGACGACGAGGACCTTCCGCTGAAAGGCACCGGTCCGTTCGAGTTCGCGAATCACGATGTCCATGCGGGCGTCGGAGTTCGCG
>NZ_JBAQEO010000871.1:0-12069 GCF_049286785.1 Rhodococcus sp. (in: high G+C Gram-positive bacteria)
TACTATCCCTATCGCATGGATGAGGGCGAAGCGTTTCAGAAAAAGCGAACTTCTCACATATTGAAATTAGACAACCGACCATTTTGATTTGGACACTTGATCAATAAAAGTTATTCACGCCGAAATATGAGCGACGTTTGTTTCTGGTGTTTATTCGTGTGATGTATGAAACATTCGGTGTGGGGTGCAGGGCCCCGGTTGAGGATGGCGAGAAACGCCCTCAGGCCGCGCGCGGCGGTGTCGGCGCTCCCGGCCGAAGGATGAGTGGACGGAGGGCCGGCTGCCGAGGTCAGGCGTCGAGCCCGCAGGTGGGCGGGGACGGTGGATACCCGCGCGGGCGTGGGGGACATGCGCCGCCCAGTGAAATTCGTCGGGACCGGAAGGGTGGCCGTCGGTGCGCTCGACACGCAAGAGCGGAGATCTGCAGAGCGGAGACCTGCAGAACCTGATCGGACGGAACTCGACACCGGCCGTCGCGTCGTCCTCGCTGTGAGCACTTCCTAGCCGCCTGTTGTTAACAAGTACTCACGGGTGGCGGCGAATACGCTGGGAGCTTGCGCGACTACGGGAAGTCGCGTTCGATCCGCAAGGTGCCGATGGTGGTGGCCAGTGCGTCGTACTGGGTCACGAGCAAGCAGAATTCGATGATCCGGCGG
The DNA here is from genome assembly GCF_049286785.1 of Rhodococcus sp. (in: high G+C Gram-positive bacteria). Lineage (GTDB taxonomy): Bacteria > Actinomycetota > Actinomycetes > Mycobacteriales > Mycobacteriaceae > Rhodococcus_F. Next base: position 657 of record NZ_JBAQEO010000871.1, read on the forward strand.
TCATCGAAGAACATCGTGAGGGTGGACCAGGCGTTGTCGTCGATGTTCTTGGTGGCGACCAGTTGATCCACCGCGGTGAGGACGGCGCGGTGGCGTGCACTCCATCCTGCAGCGGACGGTCCCGCGAACACCTGCTCGACCAGTTCGGATGTCACCCCGGCGCGACGGCCGAGCCGCACGTGATGATCTATCTCGTAGTCGCATCCGCGCAGGTGAGCCACGCGCAAGATGATCAGTTCCGTCTCGTGCCGGGAGATCTTCCCGCCCGGCATCAGCTTGCCGGAGTAGTGCAACCACCCCCGGAACAGCCCTCTGGTGCGGCCCAGGGTGCTGAACAGATGCGCATCGGGGGCGCCCGCCGCGAGCGAGAGGATGCGCCAGAGCACCCAGTTCACCGGGCCGAGTTCCTTGAAGCGTCCCGGTGGGATCCGTGCGGTCACGCCGCCCCCTTCTATTCGGTGCGCGGCCTCATGGGAGCGCAATGGAGGCGTCTGGCGAGACCGGCGCTGTATTACCGAGCGGTAGTAACGACGCTAGCATCAGCCCGGCCTCCGGCAAGGAGAAAACGGGTCTCCGCTTGGACGCTTGTCTCAATCGCGGACCGCCCATGCCATCCGCGCGTAGGACAGAGCCTGCTCAGCGCGGTCGATCACCATGTCCCGAGACTCGCTGATGTGAGCGAACAGAATGTCGTACGCCGCGTCGAGATCGCCGTTCAGGGCCAGCTCCGCCACCGAGATGTGTTCGTCGATGGTGGCGCTCATGCGATCGGGTGTGAGGTTGTCGAACATCCGCACCGGCCGGACCTTGGCATTGACGTTCGCGAGGGCGTCGGAGAGCGCGAGGTTGCCTGCCGCCCGCAGCAGAACAGTGTGGAACTGCTCGTCGAGAGCCACGAACCGGGCGTCGGGGCCGGGTGTGTCGGCCCGCAACGCGTACCAACTCTCGAGTTCGGGCCGCAGGATGCCCGGGTCGTGACTGAGCGACTCATCGGCGCGGACCCGGGATATTCCCTGAAGTTCGAGCGTGATGCGCAATTCGTAGAGTCCGGCGAGTTCGTCGATCCTGGGCCGGTACGGGAAGAGCCCTCCCATGTCCCGCTGGATCAGGCCGTCGGCGAGCAAGCGGGCCATCGCCTCCCGCACAGGTGTGCGTGACACTCCGTAGATATCCGCCAGACGCTCTTCCCCGAGTCGCTGACCGGGCGGAATCCGACCGCTCGTCAGGTCACTGCGCAGTGACGCGTACACCCGGTCGCTGAGGGAACCGACCGGCTGTCGGCGGATCATCAGATGGCCATTGCCGCGCGGACGTCGGAGACCGCGGAACGGACATCGGAGTCGGGTGCTGCGCCGCCGGCACCCGAAGAGGTGACTCTTCCCGATTCGAGGACGTAGTAGCGTTCGGCCGATTCGAGCGCGAAACCGACGTGCTGTTCCACCAGCAGAACTCCGAGACCGCCGCGGTGAGTGAGTTCGATGATGGTGCGTTCGATCTCCGCGACCACGGACGGCTGAATGCCCTCGGTGGGTTCGTCGAGGATCAGCATCTTCGGTTCGGTGATCAGGGCCCGGGCGATGGCCAGCTGCTGACGCTGACCGCCCGAGAGCAACCCGGCCCGCCGGTCGAGAAGTCCGCGCAGGGCGGGAAACAGTTCGAGTGCTTCTTCGATCAGCTGCTTGCCGCGTTGACGTCCGTCGGCCACCACCTGCAGGTTCTCGGCGGTGGTCAGCTGACCGAACGACTGCTGACCCTGGGGAACGTAGGCCAGGCCGCGCGCTACCCGGGCGCTCGGACGCAGGGTGGTGATGTCCTCACCGTCGAACATCACCCGGCCCGAATTTATTTTGATCAGCCCCACCGCGGCGCGTAGGAGTGTGGTCTTTCCGGCGCCGTTGTGTCCCATCACGGCAGCCACACCGTCCGGAGGGACGGCCACGGACACTCCGTGAATCACCTCGGTGCGGCCGTAGCCCGCGCGGACCTCGTCAAGCTCGAGCATCGCTGTCCTCTCTTTCGATCTCGGACTGCAGTTCGGGGGCATCGCCGGCTGCGGTGGTCCCGAGGTACACCTCCTGCACTCGGGGATCGGCCTGCACCTGCTCGACGGTGCCCTCGCTGAGGACCTTGCCGGCGTGCAGGACGGAGACCGATGTGGCGAAGGTGCGCATGAAGTCCATGTCGTGTTCGACCACCACGACGGTGCGTTCACCGCCGATGCGGCGCAACAGGTTCCCGGTCTCTTCCCGCTCCTCGTGGCTCATGCCGGCCACCGGCTCGTCGAGTAGGAGAACAGAGCAGTTCTGCACCAGCAGCATTCCGATCTCGAGCCACTGCTTCTGCCCGTGCGCCAGAATTCCCGCGAGGGTGTCGCGGAGCCTGCCCAGCCCGGTGACCTCGAGCGCCTCCTCGATCTGCGGCGCCGCGGTCTTGCGCTTCCGTAGCAGGGTCAGGGCCGACCGGCCTGCTCCCGCCGCGATGTCGAGGTTCTGCAGCACGGTCAGTTCTTCGAATACGCTTGCGGTCTGGAAGGTGCGGCCCACTCCGAGCCGGGCGATCTCGTGCACCTTCTTGCCGATCAGTTCCACCCCGGACTTGGTGACCGAACCCGTGGCCGGAACCAGTCCGGTGATGGCGTCGACGAGCGTGGTCTTGCCGGCGCCGTTGGGTCCGATCAGGAACCGCAGATCACCCTGCAACAGGGTGAGATCGACACCATCGACGGCCTTGAAGCCGTCGAAGCTCACCCGCAGGTCGCGAACCTCGAGGTACTCGCTGGACATTCCGGCATTGCCGCCGAGGACGGGTTGCTTGTGCGCAGCGCCGGTCATCGGGCCACCTCCAGTTCCGTTTCGTCGACCGAATCGCCGCCGGACGCGGTGTCCGGAGGCGGCAGGTCCTCGGTCTTCTTGCGCCGCTTCAGTAGTGCGATCAGACCGGCCACACCGGCGGGGAAGAACCCGACTACGACGATGAACAGCAGGCCCTGCGCGTAGGTCCACCCCGACGGGAACGACTCGGAGAACGCGCTCTGTGCCCAGGCCACACCGATGGCGCCGAGAACCGGGCCGAGCAGAGTGGCACGTCCGCCGATGGCCACACCGATCAGGAACGCGATGGACGGGACGATACCGACATCGGCGGGGGAGATGATGCCGACGATCGGCACGAACAGGGCTCCGGCGAGGCCCGCGAAGAAAGCGGCCGTCACGTAGGCGACGAGTTTGACGTTGGCAGGGTCGTATCCGAGAAAGCGAACTCGTTCTTCCTGATCACGCACCGCGACAAGGAGTTCGCCGTAGCGACTGTTCATCAGCTGCCGGGTGATTGCCACCACGGCCAGGAGGACGGCGGCCGCGATGAAGAACAGCGTCTGTTTGTTCGCGGGGTCGTTGAGATTGAACCCGAAGAAGGTGCGGAACCGGTTGAGGCCGTTGCTGCCGCCGGTGCTCTGCTGGCCGATCAGCAGGATCGCGAAGGCTGCAGCGAGCGCCTGGCTGAGGATCGCGAAGTAGGCGCCCTTGACCCGTCGCTTGAACACGCCGAGGCCCAGGAAGAACGCCACCAGTGCGGGTACCAGCAGGATCGCGAGGATGGTGACGATCGGGGACGTGAACGGCACCCAGTACCCGGGAAGCTCACGCAGACCTGCGATCTGCATGAAGTCGGGCACGGCGTCGCCACGCAGTTCGGCGTCGGCGATCTTCAGGTGCATCGCCATCATGTAGGCGCCGAGTCCGAAGAACACACCCTGACCCAGCGTGAGCATGCCGCCACGGCCCCAGGCGAGACCGATGCCGACGGCGACGATCGCGAAGCACAGGAACTTGCCGAGAAGATTCAACCGGAAATCGCTGAGAACTGCCGGGGCGACTACGAACAGGAGCAATGCGGCCACCGCGAAACCCGCCCAGACGCGGTAGCGGCCACTGGTCAGGATGCTCATACGAGACTCCTCGTCTTGACTGCGAACAGGCCCTGTGGCCGTGCCTGGAGGAACACCACGATGGCCACGAACACGATGACCTTGGCGATCGATGCCGTGGTCGAGTACTCGACGAACGAATTGAGGATGCCGAGCGCGAAGGCGGCGATCACCGCTCCCTTCATCTGTCCCAGACCACCGACCACGACCACCAGGAACGCGTCTATCAGATAGCTTTGGCCGATGGTGGGGCTGGTCGAGCCGATGAGCGTCAGTGCGACGCCGGCGACACCGGCCAGACCGGAACCGATGAAGAACGTGGTGACATCGGTACGGCGACTGGAGATTCCGCTCGTCTCCGCCAGGTCACGGTTCTGTACGACGGCACGGATCCGGCGTCCCATCGACGACTTCTGCATGGCCAGCGACAACACGACGACCGCCGCGACCGCCAGCACCATGATGAACAGACGGGTCCTGGGTACCACGGCGCCGAAGATCTCGATGCCGCCGGAGAGCCATTCCGGTGCGATGACATTGACTGCCGGCGCGCCGAAGATGTCCCTCGCCAACTGCTGGAGTACCAGGCCCACCCCGAACGTCACGAGCAACGTGTCGAGTGGGCGGTGGTACATGCGCTTGACCAAGGTGACCTCGAGGAGTACACCCATTGCACCACCCACCACGAAACCGACGAGCAGAGAGACGAACAGTGAACCCGTCGCGCTCGAAATAACCTGCTGCACCACATAAGCCGTGTACGAACCGGCCATGATGAACTCGCCGTGCGCCATGTTGATGACGCCCATCTGACCGAACGTCAAGGACAACCCCAACGCCGCCAGCAGCAGAATCGATCCGATACTCAACCCCGTGAACAGCTGTCCGATCACTACATCCATGGATGTATGTCCCTTCTTCCCTCTGCCTGTCGGCTCGTGTAGTGGTGAACTAACTGCCGAGCGACTCGGCCCAGGGGTAGGACTGCAGGTACGGGTCCGGCTCGATCGGTGAACCTGAATCCCAGACCGCATAGATGAGACCGTCGCCGCGGATCTCACCGATCCGGGCGGTCTTGGTGATGTGGTTGTTGGAGCCGTCGATCGTGACCTTGCCCTCCGGCGCGTCGAAGGTGACACCGTCAGCGGCTTGCTGAATATCCTCGGTGGCAAAGGAATCGGCCTTCTCCACCGTGCTCTTCCACAGGTAGACGGAGGTATAGGCGGCTTCCATCGGGTCGGACGTCGGCTTGTCGGCGCCGTACTTCGCCTTGTACGCGTCGACGAAGGTCTTGTTCTCCGGGGTGTCGATGGTCTGGTAATAGTCCCATGCCGTCAGCTGGCCTTCGATGTTCTGGACACCGATGCCGCCCACCTCTTCCTCGGCGATCGACACCGAGACGACGGGCATGTCGGTGGCCTTCAGGCCCACATTCGCGTACTCCCGGAAGAAGGCGACGTTGGAATCACCGTTGAGCGTGTTGAACACCGCGTCCGCGTCGGCGGCACGGACCTTGTTGACGATGGTGGAGAAGTCGGTGGAGCCGAGCGGTGTGTAGTCCTCGCCCTTGATCTCGATGCCGTTGGCCTCGGTGTATGCCTTGATTATCCGGTTGGCCGTCTGCGGGAACACGTAATCGCTACCGACGAGGTACAGCGACTTGACGCCCTTCTCCTTCAGATAGTCGAGGGCAGGCACGATCTGCTGGTTGGTGGTGGCACCCGTGTAGAAGATGTTGTCCGAATCCTCGAGGCCCTCATACTGCACGGGGTAGTAGAGCAGCGAGTTGTTGTCTTCGAAGACCGGCAGCATCGCCTTGCGGCTCGATGACGTCCAGCCACCGAATACCGCTGCGACACAGTCGCTGCTGATCAGCTTCTCGGCCTTCTCCGCGAATACGGTGGGCTCGGAAGCCCCGTCCTCGGCGACGATCTGGATCTGCTTGCCGAGCACACCACCCGAGTTGTTGATCTCTTCGACCGCGAGAGCGATCGAGTCTCGGACGGTAACCTCACTGATGGCCATCGTGCCGGAAAGCGAATTCAGCGACCCGACCTTGATCGTGTCGCCGGAGGTGTCCACGCAGGAGGCTGCGGTGGACTCGCCGGCGGTCTCGTCGGAAGCCTTGCTGCCGCATCCGGTCAGCACGAGCCCGATCGCGGCGAGCGCGGTCGGAGCAGCGAGGGCGCGCTTGGAGAAGGTGCGCATGTACGGGCCTTTCGGTCGGGGGAAGGGAGACTCCGCAACCCGAGACGTGTATCCGCCCCGCGTATACAGAGTCGTGCTCGATGTGCCGAAGATTAGGCGGCAGTTGTTGCGCCTGAGTGACTGTCCGTGACAAGTTCGTGGCGCGGATTACCGCCGTGTGAACAATCCCGGATGGTGAGCCCACGGGAGTTGAGTTGCGCGCGGTTGCAGACCGATTCGCCGTTCGTGCAGAAGATTCCCTCTGCATCCTGGGAGTCGGTCTGCGGGTGGATGGGCGCCGGGCGCGGTGTCAGTTCTCGGCGCGGTGTCAGTTCTCGGAGCGCCGCAGCGTGGAGACGATCTTCGCTGCGAGTCCGGTATCCGGGGCATCCGACACGCCCTGATCGGTGGTGACGATGAATACGACGGTGTCCGGCTCGGTCTCAGAGGTTGTCGTGATGACCGTGTACCGAGCGGACGGCGCCGTGCACCCGTCCTCCTGCTCGATGTTCCGGACCGTGGCCGAAATCTCGACGGCGGGGTGCCCGGACACCGAGAACTCGCGCGGTGCACTGAGTATCACCTCGGGAACCCGGCCCGACTCGGAGGTGAAGATCGACTCGACGGCGGCAGCGTCGGCCTGTGCCGCCGCCGTCAGATCGACAGTTCCGCTGCCGGCAACGCCCGCCAAGGCACGGGAGTGCTCGCTGCAGGCAACAGATTTCAATTCGGACGCCCCGCTCATGGTGCGGATCGGTCCTTCGTCGTTCTCCCACCCGATCAGTGTTCCGGGCGAGTACACATTCCAGTCCGGCGGCACGTCGTAGGTGAGCCCACGCTTGGCCGCCACCGGCTGCCAGCCCGTCGGCGTAGCCGGACCGGGCACTCCGACCGCGTCCGCAGCCGACGAAGCAGGAATGCGTTCGGCTGCCCCGGCCGACGCAGCGGCCCTGCCCTCGATCGACTGAGCGCACCCGGATGCGAGCAGTCCCACCATCAGGACGGCGCACGCGGGTACGGCACGGACACGGCCTTCTTCGAAATATCCCCCCAGCACGAGGGCAGAGCCTACCGCGGGTTCAAAGGATTCCTGAAAGGTGCTCGTTCTCAGTGGATCAGATACGGTGACACCGAGCTGCGGTGCTCGCTGATGTCGAGCTGCTTGCCCAGCGGCGGGAAGGCACGCTGGGGGCAGTTGACGCGCTCGCACACGCGGCAGCCCGACCCGATGGGGGTGCCGGGGTTCGACTCGTTGTCGAGGTCGAGTCCGTCCGAGTAGACCAGGCGGTGGGCGTGCCGGATCTCGCAGCCCAGCCCGATCGCGAAGATCTTCGCCGGCTGTCCGTACCGGGCCGCCCGCCGTTCGACCGTGCGGGCGATCCACAGATAACGCCGCCCGTCGGGCATCTGCGCGATCTGAGTCATGATCTTGCCGGGGTAGGCGAACGTCTCGTACACGTTCCACAGCGGGCAGGTGCCGCCGCTGGTGGAAAAATGGAAGCCGGTGGCCGACTGCCGTTTCGACATGTTCCCCGCCCGATCGACGCGCACGAACATGAACGGGACACCGCGCAGCTTGGGACGCTGGAGCGTCGAGAGCCGGTGACAGACCGTCTCGTAACTGACCGAGTAGAAGGCGGACAGGCGCTCGATGTCGTAACGGAAGTCCTCGGCGACGTCGTGGAACTGCCCGTACGGGAGCACGGTGGCCGCGGCGAAGTAGTTGGCCAGGCCGAGTCGGGCGAGGGCAACGGACTCGTCGCTCGTGAAACCGCCCTCGGCGACCATCTTGTCGATCAGCTCCCCGTATTCGAGGTAGGCCAGCTCGGTCGCGAACTTGAACACCATCTGTCCACCCGACAGGTGTGTGGAGATCTCCAGCACGCGCGTCTCCGGGTCATAGCGGTGCAGCACGTTCTCGCCGAGGTCGATGCGTTTGACGATCTGCACGTCGTGCACCGTCTGTAACCTGCGCGCGATCTCACCGCCCACGTCGCCGCGGTGGAAGCGCAGGCGAGCCGTGAGGTCTTCCGCCGCCGTATCGAGGTCGTGGAGGTAGTTCTGACGTTGATAGAAGTAGTCGCGTACCTCTTCGTGCGGCATGGTGATGGAACCGCTGCCGCTGCCGTCGCTGTAGCGGTCCTCGGTTGCCGCCGCCAATTGTGCGGTGGTGTTGCGGAACCGCCGGTGCATGTTGACCATGGCCTTCGCCAGACCGGGATGCGACGCCACCATCTCGGCGATCTCCTGGGCGTCGGCGTCGATACCCATCTCCTGGTCGAGGGCCACCTCCCGCATCTCGGCGATCAGACGTGTGTCGTCCTGCGACGAGAAGAACGTGGTGTCGACACCGAACACCTCACTGATCCGCAGCAGCACCGGCACCGTCAACGGCCGGACGTCGTGCTCGATCTGGTTGAGGTAGCTGGCGGAGATCTCCAGCGACTTGGCCAGCGCCGCCTGGCTGAGACCACGCTCGGTGCGGAGCTGACGCAACCGGGTGCCGACGAAGGTTTTCGACATGTCGCCAGGTTAGGAGCGGCTTCGCCGCTTAGCAACACCCCATTCGCAGCCTTTGCGTCCCGAGCCGGCCTTCTGGGGCGGCGGACCGGGGCGGCGCGCAATCGACTGGGCGTGATTGCAGTCACAGAATGCTCGTTCCGGTTGCGAAAGACCGCACCGGCACTGTCTGTCGGGCACCCTCACACCGCACGTGTCGGACATGTGCGGTGTGAGATCGAGCCCCCCGTGCTGCCTGCGGTTTTCCCTACTGGCGGGTAACCAACGGGCTGTCGAGAGTTCCCGAGAAATCGCCCGCGACGGCAATTTTACTTCGCAGAGTTAGCAAAGGCGTTTGAAAAGCTAGCCAAGATTGGCATTAGCAACAGGTAGACGGCACTTTTTGTCTGTGTCATCCTCGGTAAGTACCTAGGAAGGGCCTGGCAAGGATGTGAAGCAGTACGTCCGTACCGGGCCAGCAGATCGAAGAGATGGAGCCTTGATGTCGACCACCGGCACCCCGAAGACCGCAGCTGAGATTCAGCAGGATTGGGACACCAACCCGCGCTGGAAGGGAACTACCCGGAACTACACCGCGGAGCAGGTCGTCAAGCTCCAGGGCACCGTCGTCGAGGAGCAGACCCTCGCTCGCCGCGGCTCCGAGATCCTCTGGGATCTCGTGAACAACGAGGACTACATCAACTCCCTCGGCGCCCTCACCGGCAACATGGCCGTCCAGCAGGTCCGCGCGGGCCTCAAGGCCATCTACCTGTCCGGCTGGCAGGTTGCCGGCGATGCGAACCTCTCGGGCCACACCTACCCCGACCAGAGCCTGTACCCGGCCAACTCGGTTCCGGCTGTCGTTCGTCGAATCAACAATGCGCTGCTCCGCGCCGACGAAATCTCCAAGGTCGAGGGTGACACCTCGATCCAGAACTGGCTCGCCCCGATCGTCGCCGACGCCGAAGCCGGCTTCGGTGGCGCCCTCAACGCATACGAGCTGCAGAAGGCCATGATCGTGGCCGGTGCTGCCGGTGTGCACTGGGAGGACCAGCTCGCGTCGGAGAAGAAGTGCGGCCACCTCGGTGGCAAGGTGCTCATCCCCACGCAGCAGCACATCCGTACCCTCACCTCCGCCCGCCTTGCTTCCGACGTCGCGGACGTTCCGTCCGTGATCATCGCCCGCACCGATGCGGAGGCCGCCACCCTCATCACCTCCGATGTGGATGAGCGCGACCGCGAGTTCCTCGACGGCACCCGTACCGCCGAAGGCTTCTATGGCGTCAAGAACGGTATCGATCCCTGCATCGCGCGTGCCAAGGCGTACGCCCCGTACGCCGACCTCATCTGGATGGAGACCGGCAAGCCCGACCTCGAGCTCGCCAAGAAGTTCTCCGAGGCCGTTCGCAGCGAGTTCCCGGACCAGCTGCTGGCGTACAACTGCTCGCCGTCCTTCAACTGGAAGGCTCACCTGGACGACGCGACCATCGCGAAGTTCCAGAAGGAGCTCGGCGCGATGGGGTTCAAGTTCCAGTTCATCACCCTGGCAGGCTTCCACTCGCTGAACTACGGCATGTTCGATCTGGCCCACGGCTACGCCCGCGATGGCATGACGGCCTACGTCGACCTGCAGGAGCGCGAGTTCGCTGCCGAGGCACGCGGCTACACCGCCACCAAGCACCAGCGTGAGGTCGGTGCCGGCTACTTCGACACCATCGCCACCACGGTTGATCCCAACACCTCCACGGCTGCCCTGAAGGGTTCCACCGAAGAGGGTCAGTTCCACTGAGCCTCGTTTCCGAGGTGGCAGCCTGAGCGGCTGCATTCGATCGAGGTTCTACCTGATCAAGCCGAAGCCCGGGGAGTGGCCACCAGGCCCCTCCCCGGGTGACGACTCCACTAGACGAAAAGGAGCTGACGTGACCAGCGAAAAAATTCAGCGCGTCGGCGTGATCGGCGCCGGGATCATGGGTGCCGGAATCGCAGAGGTGTGCGCTCGCGCGCACGTCGACGTCCTGGTGTTCGAGCAGACCCGCGAACTTGCGGCGGCAGGGCGTTCACGCATCCTGCGTTCGCTCGATCGCGGAGTGAGCAGTGGCAAGATCACCGAGCGTGAGCGTGAGCAGGCCGCCTGGCGGCTGCGTTTCACCTCCGACCTGGGTGATTTCGCGGACCGGCAGCTCGTCGTGGAGGCCGTCGTCGAGGACGAGAAGGTCAAGAGCGAGATCTTCACCGAACTCGACGAAGTCGTGACGGACCCGAACGCTGTGCTGGCGTCCAACACGTCGTCCATTCCGATCATGAAGCTGGGTATCGCCACGAAACGACCCGAACGGGTCATCGGCATGCACTTCTTCAATCCGGTTCCGGTTCTTCCTCTCGTCGAGCTGGTCACCACCCTCAAGACGAGTAAGACGGTCTCCGAGCGGGCCGAAGCCTTCGCGAGCCAGGTGCTGGGCAAACAGGTCGTCCGATCGGCCGATCGCTCCGGATTCGTCGTGAACGCACTCCTGGTGCCGTACCTCCTCTCCGCGATCCGCATGGTGGAGTCCGGTTTCGCCACCAAGGAGGACGTGGACAAGGCTGTCGTCCTCGGCCTGGCACACCCGATGGGACCCCTCGCCCTTACCGATCTCGTCGGTTTGGACACGGTCAAGTCCATCGCCGACTCCATGTACGAAGAGTTCAAGGAGCCGTTGTACTCGGCCCCGCCGTTGCTGCTTCGCATGGTCGAAGCAGGTTTGGTGGGCAAGAAGTCCGGCGCAGGCTTCTATGAGTTCGGCGAGAACGGCCGGGTCAGCA
>NZ_JBAQEO010000872.1:0-2317 GCF_049286785.1 Rhodococcus sp. (in: high G+C Gram-positive bacteria)
GTCAACAACAGTGTGACGGCGAGCCCCAGCGCGAGCAGACCAAGGATGGTCGCCACGAACGGGATACGGGCTGCAACGCTCCCGGCACGGTTCTTTCCGGAGACCGCTGCTGCGGACCCGGTATGTACGGCTGCTCTCTGGGTGCGCCGCTCGTAAGCCCGCTTCGCCGCCCCCGAACGACTGCCTCCGCGCGCGGGGCGCACATCGCTGGAACTCACCTGAACCGTCATGCCGCGAACCTCCTGGCAATTCTTTCTGCAGCGCGCAAACGCACCGGTGCTGATCGTGGGTTCTCTTCGATTTCCTGCTCGGACGCGCGCTCCGCCCCGCGTGTGAGGATCCGGAATTCCGGTCCCATCCCGGGCAACTCGACGGGCAGCCCTTCGGGGCTCTTCGACTTGGACCGGGGAGTGATTTCGTGCTTGACGACCCGGTCTTCGAGCGACTGGTACGACATGAACACGACGCGTCCCCCCACCGTCAACGCGTCCAGCGCAGCCGGTATCGCTGCCCGAAGTGAATCGAGTTCGCCGTTGACCTCCACACGCAGGGCTTGAAAGGTCCGCTTCGCCGGGTGGCCCCCGGTACGACGGGTCGCCGCGGGAATGGTGCGATACAGCAATTCGACCAGTTGGGCACTGGTGGTGAACGGCTGCTTCGCCCGCAACCGGACGATCTCCGACGCGATCTTTCCGGCAAACCGCTCTTCGCCGTAAGTACTGAGAATGCGTGCGAGGTCACCGTGGCTGTAGGTGTTGAGAACGTCTGCTGCGGTGAGGCCGACCGTGGGGTCCATACGCATGTCCAGCGGTGCGTCGACCGAGTAGGCGAACCCTCGATCCGACTCGTCGAGTTGCATGGACGAGACTCCGAGATCGAAGAGGATTCCGTGCACCGACTCCGTCGAGGGAAGACCCGCTTGTGCGAGAGCATCCGCGATCCCGTCGTACCGCGTGTGCACGAGCGTGATGCGGTCGGCATACGGTGCGAGGCGGGCGTCGGCGATCTCGAGCGCATGGGGATCCCGATCGAGCCCGATCAGCGTCAGGCCAGGGTATTTCCGCAGGAAATGTTCGGAATGTCCACCGAGACCGAGAGTTGCGTCGATCATGACCGCTCCCCCGCCATCCGGGTTCTGTGCGGTCAGCGCGGGACCGAGCAGTTCGTCGGCCCGATGCAGTAGTACCGGTATGTGGCCGAAACCATCGGCGGGCGAGGATTCTTCTCCCTCGTGATCCACCATGATCTCTCCGGCTCCTGCTCTGTGGTGCGGGTGGACTTCACGATTATCTCTCGCCTGGCCCACACGAACTTCTCTGGTCGGTCGATTACTGCGAATGCCTCGAGGTCCCTGCCCGAAGTGAAAACCTGGCGCTGGGGAAGTGCGTCAGGGTTCCGTCGGACAGAGGCCTCGCGGCATTCACCCGAGTCACGCTCAGACGATCTCGCCGAGTGCGACTCCCGTTGCCTGCGAGTAGTTCTCCTCGTTCTCCTCGACGTAGGCCTGCCAGGCTGCGGCATCCCAGATTTCGAGGAAATCGACCGAACCGATCACTACACAGTCCTTGGACAGACCGGCGTAGCGGCGGTGATCTGCCGAGAGGGTGATGCGCCCCTGGGCGTCTGCGTGTTGTTCGTCGGTGCCGGCGGCAAGTCCACGAACGAAGGCTCGCGCCTCCGGATCGCTTCTCGATGCAGCCGCCGCCTTCCGTGCAAGGGCGGTGAACTCTTCCCGGGGATACACCGCGAGGCTGTGATCCTGACTCTTGGTGACCATCAACCCTCCCGCCAACGCATCCCGGAACTTCGCGGGCAATGTGAGCCGCCCCTTGTCGTCGAGCTTCGGCGTGTAGGTACCGAGGAACACTCGACACCTCCCACACTGCGTTCATATCGAACGCCCTAGGCCCGGGCGGATCACCTTCGCTCCCCGCTGCGCACCACAGTACCCCACTTTCCCCCACTCACAAGGCAGAATCAGGCGTGTTCTCCCCCGATTTGCTCAATACTTGCTGGTCAACACCTGCTGGATCGAGTGGGGGAAAATTTGGACGTGACTGCGGACACGCCGATGGGGTGTCCGGGCCCAGATCACAGTCGCTCCACGTTCGTCGAATCACCAGGTAGAACGACGCACAGATCGATCCGCCCGGGAAGAACGAGACCCTGTCGAGGACTGTGGGGCGGAGTGGGGAACCTGGGTGGGTGATTGTGGGGATCGAGGGCCGGACGGGTTCGCTGCGCCGCGCCGGACAGCGGCGGCGCACCCCGATCTCTTTGCCGACGGACAGCAGAAACGGCGTTGGCGGTGTGACAG
>NZ_JBAQEO010000873.1:0-2298 GCF_049286785.1 Rhodococcus sp. (in: high G+C Gram-positive bacteria)
AAACGACAGGAACACCCAATCCTCCTCCGAGACGACGGAGGACATAGATACACGAGCGCTACGACACAGCAATCACTTGTGCAACACAGACAGGGCCGATGAGACAGATTTCAACCATGAAAAGAACTCGCGGCCGATTCACAGCACGGCCGCGAGGAGCGGACCGAGGTTTCCGCATCCGTCGGCACGAACGCCGCCGAGCCCCAGCCACGCCGCCATCCGCCGGAGTTGTCCGGTCAGTGCCTCGGCGACGTCTTCGGGCCGGCGCCCCTGCTCGATAAACGCGGACCGCACGCGAAGCACGTCCGATGTCCTGTCCGCCTTCAGGTCGACCCGGCCCACCAGTGCGCCGTCCTGGAGAAACGGAAACACGTAGTACCCGTGCACGCGTTTGTGCTCGGGCGTGTAGATCTCGAGGCGATACCGGAAGTCGAACACGCGCTCCGTCCGCGGGCGGCAGAACACGAGTGGGTCGAACGGGCACAGCAGGGCGGCGCCCTGCACCTTCCGTGGCACTCGCACGTCGCGATGAACAAACGCGGGTGCGTCCCAGCCGCGCACCGTCACCCGCTCGAGGATCCCGCCCTCGAGGAGTTCGTCGACGGCCGGAGCGGTCTGCGCGGCGGACAGCCGGTAGTAGTCGCGAAGATCGGGTTCCGTGGCGACACCGAGGGCCCGCGCGGACCGGTGGACGAGGTAGCGAACCGCGTCGGGCTCCGAAATATCCTTCTCAGCAATCTCTTTCGGTATCACTCGTTCGGTAAGGTCGTAATACCGCGTGAATCCGACCCGCCTGTCCACCGCCAGGGCTCCCGCGGAGAACAACTGCTCACACACCGTCTTGGTGTCGCTGCGATCCCACCACGGACCCTTGCAGGCCGGCCGGTCCATCGCGAGGTACTTCTCCACCTCGCCCGCACTGCACGCGCCCACCTCGCCGATCACGGCGAGCACATCCGCGGCGAGCGCCGGATTTCGTTCGAGTACCTTCGCGGAACCGGACCAGCGGCCGTGCCGATACAGGCGCATCCGCCACCGCAGGTACGGCCAATCCTCGACGGGGATGAACGCGGCTTCGTGCGCCCAGTACTCGACGAGCATCCGCGGCGAGCGGGCCGAGTGCGACCACGCCGCCGAGTCGATCACCGTGCGGTCGTACGCACCGATCCGGCTGAACAGCGGGACGTAGTGCGCGCGCACCGTCACCGAGACGGAGTCGATCTGGAACAGCCCGACCCGATCGAGTACCGAGCGCACATGGCGGCGATTCGGTGTGCCGGACGGCTTCCTGCCGGTGAACCCCTGCGCCCACAGCGCGGTCCGCCGCGCCTCGTCCGCACTCATCTCCTGCATGACGGCAGCCTGCCACCGGGTACCGACACTCCGGAGAAAGCGCCGGCCGGTCAGGCGCCTTCCGCAAGGGTGACCGCCACGGTCGCACCGAGCTCGTAGCAGCGCTCCCGTGCACGGGCATCGAGAGCGCCCGTGAGTTCGACCGTCTCGGCCGCCTGGGTGAGCGACAGTCCGGTGACGATCCTCTGCACGGACTTCACCGCGCCGGCGGTGTCGTTGTTGCCGTGCACCCACAGTCCGTAGGGACGTCCGGCCACCGCGTCGAGGCAGGGGTAGTAGACCGTGTCGAAGAAATGCTTGAGTGCCCCCGACATGTACCCGAAGTTCGCCGAGGTGCCGAACAGGAATCCGTCGGCCGCGAGAACATCCGGAATCGTCGCACCGAGCGCCGGAACGGACGCGATCTCGACTCCCTCGATGCCGGGATCCCGCGCGCCCTTCAGCACTGCCTCGAGACACTCCCGGGTCACCGGCGACGGGGTGTGATGGACGACGAGTAGTGACTTCACAGCGTCAGCGTACGACCGGCCGCCGTCACCGACCGCCGTCCGTCGCTTCCCGCTCGACGCGTTCGAGCTCCACGGCCCGTTTCATCGTGTCCCGTGCACGGCCGCGGTCCCCGGCGTAGTCGTACGCACGCGCGAGCCGGTAGGAATTGCGCCAGTTGTCCGGATCCTGTTCCCACTCCGACTTGATCTGCTGGAACAGCGAATCTGCGGCGGCACGATCGATCCGGCCGGACGGCGTTCTCGGCAGGTCCGACACGTCCAGCTCGAGGCCTTCCTCGGAGATCCGGCGGGCCAGGTGCTGATGCTGGAATCCCGCCCGCAGTGTCGCGTAGAGGATCCAGGCGCCCAGGAAGGGAAGCAGCAGAACCCCGATACCCAACCCGACGGCGACTCCCCCGCCGTCTCGGATCAGCTCGATTCCGCGTTGGCCCAGGAG
>NZ_JBAQEO010000874.1:0-3614 GCF_049286785.1 Rhodococcus sp. (in: high G+C Gram-positive bacteria)
TTCTCGAGCTCGACCAGTTCGGTATCCGTCCAGCGTTTCGCGGTGCCGACTTGGTTGTCGTACATGCCCCGCTTGGTCGCTTCGGCGGAAAGATATCGGATGGCGGTGGAGCGCTCACGGGCCACCAGGGCGCCGTTTTGGTTCGTGTGAGTGGTATCTCCACGCGAAAACATCGTGGGGCCGGCGAATTTTGTCTCCACCACTTTGTAGTCGTGGAAGCGCCGCTCCTGGAACAACTTGTCCCCCGGCCGCACAGGACAGCCGTAGAACCACCATTCCTCGCCACCGAAGATCAAGTGGCTGCCCGGAATATATCCCACGCACGCGGGCTGCGCACCGTGCCCGTAGTCCAAGCCCACGGCAATGGATTGCGGCGCAATGATGCCGCCGAACTTGGATTCGCGTGCGAACTCCTGATCCCAGTGCAGCGGATTGGGATTGTCCATTGCCATAACCCAGCGGCGGATATCGGAGGAACTGCAAGGATCCCATAGTTGTGCTCCACCAACGGGTTTGCCAACGCGATGATCCACGTCGGACAGGTCGAGCTCGGTGATCTGCGGTTCGTTCGAATTGGTCACTGCGTACTCCCGATCTATCGATTGACGTCGACGACGATGCGGCCACGCACCGCGCCGTCCATGAGTTGGTCGGCCGCGGTGATCGCGTCCTTCAGCGAGACTTCCTGGGCGATCGCATCGAGTGCCGCCACATCCAAATCCCGTGAGAGCCGCGCCCAGGCGTCTATGCGTCGCGGTTTCGGCGCCATCACGCTGTCGATCCCGAGCAGGGACACCCCGCGCAGAATGAAGGGGGCGACCGAGGCCGGGAAATCCATGCCCTGCGCCAAGCCGCATGCGGCGACCGCGCCGCCATAGCGCGTCTGTGCGCACGCGTTGGCCAGCGTATGACTACCGGCGGTGTCGACGACGCCTGCCCAGCGCTCTTTCTGCAGGGGTTTGCCCGGCGCGCCGAGTTCCGCGCGGTCCACCACCGTGGTCGCCCCGAGTTGCTGGAGATACTCGACCTCCGAGGTCTTCGCGGTCCCGGCGGCCACTGTGAAGCCGGCCTTCGCCAGGAGGGCGATGGCGACACTGCCGACGCCGCCGGTGGCTCCTGTCACGAGAATTTCACCTTGCTCCGGGCGCACACCGTGGTTCAACAAGGCCTCCACGCAGAGGCTGGCGGTGTAGCCCGCCGTGCCGATGGCCATCGCCTGTCGGGAGGTGAACTCGGAGGGTAGAGGCACCAGCCAGTCGCCGTTGAGGCGTGCGCGCTGGGAGAGGCCACCCCAATGGCTTTCACCCACACCCCAGCCGTTGAGCACCACTCGGTCGCCCTTCGCCCAATCGGCGTGTGCGCTTTCGGTGACGATGCCGGCGAGATCGATTCCGGGCACCATCGGGAACTTTCGTACCACGGGTGATTTGCCGGTAATGGCCAGGGCGTCTTTGAAATTCAGGGTGGAGTATTCCACCTCGATGCTGACATTCCCGTCCGGGAGGTCCGCCTCTTGCAAGCTTTTCAGCGCAACCGTCTGTCCGGCCTCGCCCTTCTCGATAACAACCGCCGAGAACATCAGAGAGAATCCTTCCTCAACCTATCCGGAGCACGTTCAGGGCCTGCATTTCCGTGATGGGTGTGGTCCGCCTGAGTGCGCAGTCCCACCGCTTCCTGCCTTTGACGCCGTTGATGCCGTTGATGCCGTCGTCAATCCCTTGGCGCACATTACTTCAATCATAACAAGGATAGCAATACTTGCGTGTTCAGCCGGGGAGGGCAATACTGCGTGTGATCACGGTCACTTTCAGGAGTGGGTGGTCGGGCCGAGAGTGCCGACCGCGTTGATCGTGGCCGAATGCCGTCGAGGGTTTTCGATTCGGGTCCCACTCCGCCCCAACGCTTTCACTCACCCCTCACGACTGACCTCCGTCCGTTCTTCTCTTTGCTGCCCGCTGATCCGCCTTACCGAGAGGTCATGATGTTCCGACACAGACGTTTTCTGCCCGCGGTGGCCGCGGCATGCGCCGCGGCACTGCTGTTGAGTGCCTGCGGCGGTTCCAATTCCGACGACACCGCTACCGGCACATCCGATGCGGGCGATCCGGTGGCCGGCGGTTCGCTCAACGTCCTGCAGATGGGTGAACCGCGGTCCCTGGATCCGGCGGCGCTGACCAACATGTGGGCGTTCCAACCGGTGCTCGGCAACGCGCTGTACGGCACGTTGCTGGTCAACGATGTCGACACGCTCGACATCGAATTCAAGATGGCCACCGACTTCTCCACCACCGATGGCGGGTCCGCGTTCACCCTGAAGCTTCGGCCGGACCTGAAGTTCACCGACGGCACCCCACTCGACGCCGCAGCCGTCAAGTTCAACTGGGACCGCCTGCGGGATCCCGCCGTGAGGTCGACGACGATCCGATGGGCGGGACTGATCGCAGATACGCAGGTCAGCGACCCCGGCACTCTGACGGTCACGATGAAAACGCCGAATCCGCACTTCGCGCAGTCGATCATCTCCAGTGGTCTGAACTGGATTGCATCCCCGGCGGCGCTGCAGAAGGGGCAGGCGGCGTTCGACGAGAACCCGGTGGGCGCCGGCCCGTTCACGCTCACCAAGTGGACCCGCCAGGATGCGATCGAGCTTGAGAAGAACCCCGGCTACTGGGATGCACCCAAGCCCTATCTCGACAGTATGACCATCCGCACGGTGAGTGACGCCAACCAGCGGATCAACACGATCACGACTGGCGGTGCCGACCTGTCCTCGGAGACCAACTGGTCGAACCTGAACAAGGCTGAGGCCGCCGGATACTCGTATGAGGTCGCCCCGACCGGTGGCGGTCAGTTCATCGGCATGAACTTCGCCCGCGCCCCGTTCAACGACGAGCGGGCCCGTCGGGCGGTATCCCTCGCGCTGGACCTGGATGCGATCAACACCGCCGTCTACAACGGGAATGGCGAGATCCCCCAGACGCTCTTCGTGGAGGGCTCCCCATTCTTCAGCGACATCGCGCTCAAGCAGACCGACGCGGAGGCCGCACAGAAACTGTTCGACGAACTGGCCGCCGAGGGCAAGCCTGTCTCATTCACCTTCTTGTCCTACCCGACCACGGAGAGCAAGACACTGGGCGAGGTGGTGCAGGCGCAGTTGAGCGCCTTCAAGAACGTCGAGGCCAAGGTCGATGTTGTCGACTACGGCGCTGCCGCGGCTCGCAGCGGCGCTCGCGACTTCGACATGACCATCTCGTCGGCGGTGATCCAGGACCCCGACAACGCTCTGTGGATGGCGTTCCACAGCGATTCCGCGGGCAACACGCTCGGCATCAAGGACTCGGAACTCAGTGCCGCGCTGGACGCCGGCCGTACCGGTCAGACCGTGGACGAACGTAAAGCAGCGTACAAAACCGTGCAGGAGCGGCTCGTAGAGCTGAACCCCGGCATCTGGTATACCCGGGCTGTGCCGGCCGTCATGTCGGGAGAGAACGTGCACGGCGTCACGCTGTTCACCCTCGGATCGCCTTTGCCGGAAGAGATCTGGGTTACGGAATAGTCGAGGAAGCCGCCGACACCCCACGGGTGTCGGCGGCTTTCAGCGTGCGGTCCAACCG
>NZ_JBAQEO010000875.1:0-1834 GCF_049286785.1 Rhodococcus sp. (in: high G+C Gram-positive bacteria)
GCGATCGGCGCGAGGATCGGTGCCGGGTCGTCGTCCCATCCGGCAACGAGAACTGCGCGGCCACGAATCGGGCGGGGGTCGACTGAGCCGCACCGGCGCACGACGTCGGTGGCCACCGGGTTGACCGGGATGCCGGGGACGCCCTGATGGTTCGCCCCTGCGAGCAGGCTCGCCGTGCCCTGGTGCGGGCCGCGGCCGAGGACGAACCCGGCCGCGCCGACGTCGCCGACGACATCGAGGGCCGCGCCGATACCGGCCGGGACCCGGCAGCTCGCCCACAGCGGGTCCACCGGCAGGTCCTGTGCGGTCATGGTGCCGTCGACCTCGATCACGATCGCGGAAAAGGTGGTGCGCATTGCTGTCTCCTTCGGTTGGTGGATCGTCAGTTGAGGGGTTGATGGGCGAAGTTCCCGCACCGGTTCGCGGTGGCGTGTTCGGACTGCCACACGGCCGCCAGATCGCGGTGTCCGATGACTGCGAGCAGGTTCGACAGGGCGTCGACCTCGCTGCACCGCATCCGCCGCCCGCTGGCGTGCCGAAGGAAACTGTCCAACGCCACCGAGGTCACCGAGGCCGCCCCGATCTCCGCGATGAGCCGGGCCTTGTAGGTGTCCCGGTCGCCGTTGCGCGGGTCCGGGCGGCCACTGTCGGCGATAACCCCGCCGAGCGTGTCGAGAATGCCGTCGAAGTAGTCCTCGCCGGCGTTTCCAGCCGTTGCGCTCACTGTGTCTCCGTTCCTTGTCAGGTGGTCGGGCTGGCCGGTCAGAAACCGAAGTCGGCCGGGTCAAGACGGATTTCGGCGGCCTCGATGTACGGGTCGGCCGGGTCGAGGGCGAAGACCATGCCCAGCAGCTCGGCGCGCATATCCATGCCCAGGTCGTCGAAATCGGGATCTTCCTCGACCCGCAGGTCGGCGTAGATCGCCCGCGCGACAGCGATGGGGTCGATGACCGTGTCGAGGACGATGGTGGTGCTCACAGGAACCTCCTATGCTCAGCCGGGCCACCTGCGCGGCCCGATCATTTTTTGTGCCCTTCTGGCAAAGGAGAGGTCCGCCGGTATGAGGGGGCCGGAGTGCAACTGTCGAGCCGAAAAATCTTGGGGGAGCGAAGCGGAGGAAAGAATTTTCGGAGCCCTTGGGCCGCCGTCAGGCGTCGGCGGTTGCGCGCAGGTCACCGCCGGCGAGACTCGGAAGGCCAGAAGGGAACAACAACAACGCCCTTCACCGGGCGGAGCGCAGCGGAGCTCTCGAATCAGGGGACGCCGAAGGTGGCCTCGCCCGGGCCGAAGGACCGCGGCCACCGCAAGGCAAGCAAAGGATGATGCAGGAGTGCGCTGACTAGCGTCGGATCATGGCAGCCGGTGAGTCAGTCGGGTTGTGTGTCGCGTCGCGCCTGGCGGCGAGCGTGCCGGGCCAGAAGGTGCCTCTTGTTCTTCTCGCTGCGGAAGATCTCGCGAGTCACGGCTTGGTCGATAATTCCGGGCTCGTCAAGCAAGCGCTTCGCGGCGAGGCGCATCAACTCGGCCCGATCAGATCCGACCCGCGCGGCCAACGCGTCGAGCTTGTTACGGAGGGTCTCGTCGAAGTGCACATTGGCCCTGGCCGGGTAGATTTCGAGTCTGAGATCACGCAGTGGTGCGATGTTCTCGAGGTCCCCGGTGAGGTCACCGGGCTCGTCCAACAGGCGCCGGAGGGCGACCCGCAGCAGCGCAGTGTTGAGCTTGTCCCCGTATCGGCCGGCGAGCCTCCAGACTTGCTTCTTGCTGGACGGGAGAACCATCACGTCGACCCAGTCGGACAGCCCGGTCCGCTCGGCCTCGCGGAGCATCGGAT
>NZ_JBAQEO010000876.1:0-14728 GCF_049286785.1 Rhodococcus sp. (in: high G+C Gram-positive bacteria)
CAGCTGTCCGGGGGTCAGCTCCTTCGCTTTCCACTCGGGCATCTCCACGACCGGCACCTTTCGCAGCACCATCTCGGACAGTGACCTCGACGATACTCGAGGTTCGTCAGGCGAGGCGCAGATGCCCGTGGAGGTGGTGCGTCAGCGGCGTCGTGTCGTGGGCCATCCACAGGTCGTAGGTGAGCGAGCCGCCCAGCACCGACAGTTGCCGCCGGACACTGTGCACCGGCTTGGCGTCCGGTGACGCCGCCAGCGACAGCATCGACAACTCGATCGTTCCCTCACGGATCTGCCCGCGGTGGATTTCGACGAAGCCGGTGGGCTGGGCCACGAGAAGCTCCGCCTCGTCCTCGGCGACGAGGCGGAGAAATCCCGACTCGGTGTGCAGGGGGCGGCCGCTACCCACCTCCCAGGTCCGGGACCGGTACGCCAGGAAAGGCTTCCCGCTCGGGGTGAACTCGATCTCTTCGGTGTACGCGAAGTCGTCGATCGTGGGATACGCGCCCTCACCCGTCCCGACCCAGCGCCCGGCAAAAGGGGCCAGCGCCGGCGGAACGGATACCTGTGGCGTCGCGGTCACGCCGTTCGCGATGTCGTCCATGAGTTACCTCCGGCTTCACGCTACAGGCACACCCCGATCGGGCGGCAGAGTCCACACCGCACGGTTCGGGGTGCCCGGTGCGTCCGGCCGCATTACCGTCTAGGCATGAACGCGTCCGAGCCTGCGCCGCTGGGGGCCAACTCCGAGGTCGGGCAATTGCGTGCCGTCCTTCTCCACCGTCCCGGAGACGAACTGAAAAGGCTGACACCGCGAAACAGTGACCAGTTGCTGTTCGACGCTCTGCCGTGGGTCGATCGGGCGAAGGAGGAACACGACGCGTTCGCGGACGTGCTCCGGGAACACGGTGTCGAGGTGCTGGTTCTGTCGGATCTGCTCACCGAAACGCTCGGCGCGAGTGGAGCAGCCCGGATGCAGGGTATCGGCGCGGCCGTCGATCCGCGCAAACTCGGGCACACCCTCGCGCAGGAACTCGCCGGTCACCTCCGTTCGCTGGATGCCCGCACCCTGTCCACCATCCTCACGGCGGGTATGACTTTCGACGAGCTGCCGGTCGACGCCAGTTCGTCGTCGCTCGTGCGCCGCATGCACCATGGTGGCGACTTCGTGATCGACCCGCTGCCGAACCTGCTGTTCACCCGCGACTCCTCGTTCTGGATCGGGCCGCGGGTGGCCATCACGTCCCTGGCGCTGCCCGCCCGGGTTCGCGAGACGTCGCTCACCGACATCATCTACGCCCACCACCCGCGATTTCGGGGCGCCCGCCGGGCCTACGAATCGCACACGGCGCCCGTCGAAGGCGGTGACGTCCTGCTGCTCGCCCCCGGGGTCGTTGCCGTCGGCGTGGGGGAGCGGACCACCCCGGCAGGCGCCGAGGCCCTGGCACGCAGCGTGTTCGAGGACGAGCTCGCGCACACGGTGCTCGCGGTGCCCATCGAGCAGACCCGCGCGTCGATGCACCTCGACACCGTCTGCACGATGGTCGACACCGACGCGGTCGTGATGTATCCGGTCATCCAGGACACGTTGTCGGCGTTCACGATCCACCGCGAGGACAAGGGTGTCTCGATACGCGGGGCGGAACCTTTCCTGACAGCCGCCGCCGACGCGATGGGCATCGGAAAGCTGCGGGTGATCGATACCGGGCTCGACAACGTCACCGCCGAACGCGAGCAGTGGGACGACGGGAACAACACCCTCGCACTCGCACCCGGCAAGGTGGTGGCCTACGAAAGGAACGTCGAGACCAACGCGCGACTCGAGGCATCGGGCATCGAGGTCCTGCGCATCGCCGGATCCGAACTCGGCTCGGGCCGCGGCGGACCCCGGTGCATGTCCTGTCCGGTGTCGCGCGACCCGCTGTAGAACCCCGCTCTACAGGACCTCGGCGACCTTCGTGGCCGGACGGGCCAGAACCGTGCCCTTCTCCGTCACGACGATCGGACGCTCGATGAGAATGGGGTTGTCCACCATGGCCTCGAGAAGTTCGTCCTCGGAGGCCTGCGCCAGCCCCAGTTCCTTGTACACGGCTTCCTTCGTGCGGATCGCTTCGCTCGGCTTCAGCCCGGCATCGTCGAGAAGTTTGCGCAGTCCGTCGCGCGACGGCGGCGTCTCGAGGTACTTCACGACGGTGGGCTCGATGCCGGCGTCACGGATCACACCGAGGACGGTACGAGAGGTGTTGCACCGCTGATTGTGGTAAATCGTCGCAGTCTTGGCCATGCTGACATTGTGCACCGGGGAACAAATGGGTCACCGCGTAGTGCTGATCATGGACAGTATCTGGTAACAGTCGAGAAAGAGGAGTTCGATCATGACCGAGCACGCCCACGCACACCCACGCCGTATCGTCATTGCGGGCGGACACGGAAAGATCGCCCGGGAACTGACGAAACTCCTCACTGCCCGCGGTGATCGCGCCGTCGCACTGATCCGTAATCCCGCCCAGGAGCATGCGGTGGCAGCGCTCGGCGCAGAACCCGTGGTGATCGATCTCGAGACGGCGACGGTGGACGAGGTGGCCGAGACTCTCGCCGGGGCGGATGCGGCCGTGTTCGCGGCCGGCGCCGGGCCGGGGAGCGGTGTGGCACGCAAGGACACCGTGGACAGGGCCGCCGCGGTGCTGCTCGCCGACGCCGCGGAGAAGGCGGGTGTGCGCCGATTCGTCCAGGTCAGTTCGTTCGGTGCGGGTGAGCCGATCGCCGAGGGAACCGACGAGGTGTTCGCGGCCTATCTTGTGGCGAAGACGGCGGCAGAAGAGGATCTTCGCGCCCGCACGAATCTCGACTGGACGATTCTCCGACCCGGAGGACTGCTGGACGACGATCCGACCGGCCACGTCACCCTTACCGCGCCTCCCCTGGAACCGGGGAGCGTGTCACGCGCGGACGTCGCCGCGGTGATCGACGCATTACTGGATGACCCGACCACCGCGAAGGAGACGGTGATGCTTACTTCCGGCCCGACCCCGATCGCCGAAGCGGTGGCGGCTCTCTGACCGAGCGTGCGTGGCCGTTGCTTCACCGGGTCTACGCAACTACGGTCTGATACGACCCCTGGAACAACGGAGGTGGGCCGGCAGTGCGCATCGACCTCGACCCGGATTCGCCGACGGCCCCGTTCGATCAGGTGCGACTGCAGATCATCGAGCAGGTTCGCAGCGGCCAGTTGATTGCCGGGACCAAGATCCCCACTGTCCGTGCGCTCGCCGCCCTCGTCGGACTCGCACCCAACACCGTGGCGAAGGCGTACCGGGAACTCGGCGAACAGGGTGTGATCGAAACCCGGGGTAAACAGGGCACGTTCATCGCCGGTGGTGGCGACCCCATCCGCGCCGGGGCCGAGAAGGCCGCCACGCGGTACGTGCAGGAACTGCGGAACCTGGGAATTTCCGACGAGGACATCCTGGGTTTCGTCGGATCGGCTTTGCGCGGAGCCGATTGAGCACTGCTGAGATCTACGTGAGATCTACGCACGGTGATCGCCACCGCCGTAATCCCCAGCGCCGCACTTCGACCCGAAAGGAAGACACCCGGTATGGCTTCTGCACTCTTCCGCGACCTCGCGCTTCTGGTCGCGCGCATAGGCCTCGGCGTCGTCTTCGTCGCCCACGGCTGGCAGAAGTTCTTCGATGCAGGGGTGGGTGCGACGCAGGCGTCGTTCGCGGCGATGGGTGTGCCGATGCCGGACATCTCGGCGATCGTGGCGGCCACCGTCGAACTGGCCGGTGGGTTCCTGCTCCTCGTGGGGCTGGCCACGTCCATCGCGGGGATCCTGTTGTTCCTCGTCATGCTCGGAGCGTTGATTCTGGTGCACGCGGACAAAGGCGTCTTCGTCAGCGACGGGGGTTACGAACTGGTGGTCGGGCTGGGAGTCGGGGCGCTGCTCCTCGCCGTCGTGGGAGCGGGCAGGCTCAGTATCGACGGTCTGCTGGGACGAGGCTCCGGTTGGGGTGAAACCGCAGCGTAACCATCCTGCGAACACGGTCTCGATTCGGTTCTGACGGCCCCGCCTGCTTGCTTTTGTCTTCGTGAGTGACGAACGTAGTCGGCCATGGCAACGAACACGGATCTGCCTGAGTCCGATTCCGGGAATCCAGGTCCTCCCGCGGGGAGGGGGCTGAAGTCGGCGGGTGTTCGCACCGACTACCTCGTGTTCGCTTGCGCCGCGGCGGCGGTCTCGGCCATCGTCGTGTGGGGTCTTTCAGCCCCGGACAATCTCGACTCGATCATGGGGAACGCGCTCGACTGGCTCGTCGTCGATCTGGGCTGGCTGTTCATCCTCTCCGCGTCCGGATTCGTGATCTTCTCGCTGTGGCTCGCGTTCAGCAGCTACGGTCAGATCCCGCTCGGCAAGGACGGTGAGCGACCGGAATTCCGCACCGTCAGCTGGATCGCGATGATGTTCAGCGCCGGTATGGGCATCGGACTGATGTTCTTCGGCGTCGCGGAACCGCTCGCGCACTACGTGACACCGCCACCCGGAACCGACGGTGGCATCGGAACCGCAATGGCCACCACCATGTTCCACTGGAGCCTTCATCCGTGGGCTATGTATGCCGTGGTGGGCCTGGCCATCGCCTACGGTTCCTACCGCAAGGGTCGCAAGCAGCTGTTCAGTTCGGCGTTCATTCCGCTGCTGGGCCGGCGCGCCGAAGGACCGCTCGGCAAGTTCATCGACGTGCTCGCGATCTTCGCGACACTGTTCGGCACCGCGGCGTCGCTGGGACTCGGTGCGTTGCAGATCGGTTCCGGCTTCGAGGTGGTCGGATGGATGTCCGAGGTCGGCACCTTCCTCCTGGTCGCCATCGTCGCCTTGCTCACGCTCGCCTTCGTGGCGTCGGCGGTGTCCGGCGTCGCAAAGGGCATCCAGTGGCTCTCGAACATCAACATGGTGCTCGCCGTGGTCCTGGCACTGTTCGTGTTCGTGGTGGGCCCGACCGTTCTGATCCTCAACCTGCTGCCGACGACGATCGGCGCGTACGCAGCGCAACTCGCGCAGATGTCTGCCCGCACCGGGGCGTCGGCGATTCCGGAGACCGGCGAGTGGTTGTCGTCGTGGACCATCTTCTACTGGGCATGGTGGATTTCCTGGACTCCGTTCGTCGGCATGTTCCTGGCCCGCATCAGCCGGGGCCGCACCATCCGGCAATTCGTCGTCGGCGTGATCGTCGTCCCCAGCGCCGTGAGTCTGGTCTGGTTCTCGATCTTCGGTGGCGCCGGAATCGGCCTGCAGCGCGACGGCATCGACATCGCGGGTCAGGACACGCAGGAAGGTCAGCTGTTCGGGATGCTCGACAATCTGCCGCTCACCGGCATCACGACGGTTCTCGTCATGGTTCTCGTTGCGATCTTCTTCGTCTCGGGAGCGGACGCGGCGTCGATGGTGATGGGCACGTTGTCGCAACGCGGAGCGCTGGCGCCACAACGCTGGGTCGTCGTCTTCTGGGGCACCCTCACCGGAGGTGTTGCCGCGCTGATCCTGGGGACCGGTGGTGACACCGCGCTGGAAGGGCTGCAGACGATGACGATCATCGCGGCGGCGCCGTTCGTGGTCGTGATGATCGGATTGTGTGTGGCGCTCTACAAAGATCTTTCCCGGGACCCCCTCGTGCTCGACGCGAAGGAACTGGGGAAGGAAATGCGGAGGGTGGCGGCGAAGCGACGCCGCAAGGGCGCGGCCGGCACGTCGCCCTGACTGCCGGGCGTCAGCGCCAGCTGGGTAGCCACAACTGCTGCTGCCACGTGTCCGGGGTGATCGGCACGGCCGTGAGGATCGGCCACAGCCAGATGAAGTTGGCCACCACGAGTCCCACGTAGAGGCAGACCGCGAGCAGACCGGTGCCGCGGCGCTCGTACGACGCCTTCGCGCTCCCCAGGATGTCGCCCAGCACCAGGGCCAGACCCATCACCAGGAACGGCGCCAGCGCCACCGCATAGAAGTAGTACATCTGCCGGTCCAGGGTGGTCAGCCACGGCAGGAACGCGGCACCGTAACCGGTGAGAACCGTGGCGTACCGCCAGTCGCGGCGCACCACGGACTGCCACAGCGCCCAGGCGAGCATCGGTAGCGCCAGCCACCACATGGCGGGCGTGCCGACGAGCATGACCGCCTTGACACAACTCGAAGCACCGCAACCGGTGACCTGATCGCCCTCGGCGAAGTAGTACAGCATCGGGCGCAGACCCATTGGCCACGTCCACGGCTTCGACTCCCACGGATGGCGATTGCCCGCCGAATTGGTTAGCTCGGAGTGGAATTCGAGGACGTTGCCGCTGTAGTACCAGAGCGAGCGCAACGCGGCCGGCACGAACGACCAAGGACCATCGGTCCCGATCTGGTTGCCGACCGCGTGCCGATCGACACCGGTCTCGCCGGCGAACCAGGACCAGTAGCTGCCCAGATACACGAGCAGCGGCACGACCACCAGTGCGTAGAGTGCAGGACCGACGTCGCGTATACCCGCGCCGAACCACGGGCGGTGCACTCCGTACGCCCGCCGGGCCGCCACATCGAAGGCCACGCTCAGCAGACCGAAAAATGCGATGAAGTAGATGCCGGACCATTTGGTGCCGCAGGCCAAGCCCAGCATGATCCCGGCGCCGAAACGCCACCACCGCACACCGAGGCGCGGCCCCCAGGCACTGTCACCGATTCGTCCCTCGGCATACACCTTCGCCATGCGTTCTCGAACCTGGTCCCGATCCACGACCAGGCATCCGAGTGCCGCGACGGTGAACAGCGCCAGGAAGATGTCGAGCATCCCCACCCGGGAAGAGACGAACGTGACGCCGTCCGCGATCAGGAGGACGCCCGCGAGACCCCCGATCAGGGTGGATCGGGTCAGCCGCCGCACAATCCGGATCACGAGCAACACCAGAATCGTGCCCGCCACGGCGGAGGCGAATCGCCACCCCCAGCCGTTGTAGCCGAAGATGGCCTCACCGATCGCGATCAGCTGTTTCCCGATCGGTGGGTGCACCACCAGGCCGTAGCCCGGGTTGTCCTCGATCCATCCGCCGGTGAGCACCTGCCACCCCTGCGGCGCGTAGTGCTTCTCGTCGAAGACGGGGGTGCCCGCATCGGTGGGGTAGCCGAGCATCGTGAACCGGGTGATTGCGGCGATGACGGTGACGAACACCGTCACGACCCAGCCGCGGGCGCGGTCGACAGGACCGAAGTCCGGCGGCGGCACGAGGGGTGCCGGACTGATCAGCGACTGCTGCCGGGCGGAGGGCGAAGGTCGCGCGTCCGTTAGCATCGTCACGAGGCAATCGTAGGCTGTGGGTCATGACTGGTCGCCTCGTGCTCGCCGCAACACCGATGGGGAACGTGGGTGACGCCTCGCCGAGGCTGCGTACGGCGCTGGCGACCGCCGATGTCGTCGCAGCCGAAGACACCCGCAGAACCAAGGCCCTCGCGTCGGCGCTCGACGTGACGATCACCGGGAAGGTCGTCAGTTTCTACGATCAGGTGGAAGTTGCGCGGCTGCCGGCGCTCGTGGCAGATGTGGCCGCGGGCAAGACGGTTCTCCTCGTTACCGACGCCGGTATGCCGTCGGTGAGCGATCCCGGGTACCGCCTCGTCTCCGCGTGCGTTGAAGAGAACCTGCCCGTTACCTGCCTTCCGGGTCCTTCGGCGGTCACCACCGCACTCGCCCTGTCCGGTTTGCCCGTGGAACGGTTCTGCTTCGACGGCTTCCCGCCGCGCAAGCAGGGACAACGCAAAGCCTGGTTTCAGACCCTGGTCACCGAGCCGCGCGCGTGCGTGTTCTTCGAAGCGCCTCACCGGCTCGCGGACTGCCTGAACGACGCCGTCGAGGTTCTCGGCGGTACCCGCCGCGCCGCGGTGTGCCGCGAACTCACCAAAACCTACGAAGAAGTGCGCCGCGGCACCCTCGCCGAGCTGGCCGAGTGGGCGGCGGACGGTGTGCGCGGTGAGATCACCGTGGTGCTGGAGGGTGCCACCCATGTCCCGTCCGACCCCGCCGATCTCGTCGACGAAGTGGAACGGCTGGTCGCGGGCGGTACCCGGCTCAAGGACGCGTGCTCCCTGGTCGCCACCGCGGGGGTCTCGAAGAGGGAGCTGTACGAGACGGTGCTGGCCTCCCGGAAGGCCTAGACCGTCGTCCATCCGCGTCGGGTGGTCCGAAACTCCCGGCCGGAGCCCAAACGAAGCTATTTCAGACAAAACTTGTCCGCATTGATGTAGCGTGCGTCACGCATCCATTCACCGAGAAGTAGGAGCGGACCCATGCGGCGGCATGCACTGGTGTTGATGATGGCCCTTGCAGTGGGGACTCAGGCGGCGATGGGAATCGCCGGCGCAGACCCGGTACCCGCTTCTCCCCTTCCCGATCCCGGTGTGCCGAACGCGGAGTTCTACACCCCGCCCGCGCCGCTGCCGTCGGGCAGTGCGGGGGATCTGCTGCGCACGGAACCGTCCCGCGTGGTCCTGGATTTCGTGACGAACGCTCCGATCGACGCCCACGCCACTCGGATCATGTACCTCAGCCGCACCAACCACGGTGAGCCGACAGCGGTGACCGGAACGGTCCTGGCGCCGACGCGTCCCTGGACGGGTCCGGGAGAGCGTCCGCTGGTCTCCTTCGCCGCGGGCACCCAGGGTGTCGGAGACCAATGCGCGCCCTCACACCTGATGAACAGGGGTCACTTCTACGAGATCCCCTGGGTCGGTAGCTTGCTCGCCTACGGCGCCGCGGTAGTGGTCACCGACTATCAGGGACTCGGCACACCCGGCCTGCACACCTATCTCAACCGGGCCGCGGAGGCGCACGCGCAGCTCGATGCCACCAGAGCAGCACAGCGCCTGGGCGATCCAGAGATCCCGGCCGACGGCCCGGTGGGACTGATGGGCTACTCCCAGGGCGGTCACTCGACAGCGTCAGCTGTGGAACTGCAGCCCACGTACGCGCCTGAACTCGATGTCATCGGCGCCTACGCCGGAGCCGCCCCAGCCAACGTCGCCGAAAGTATCGCCGGCGCCGACGGCTCGATCGCCAGTGGCTTCTTCGGGTTCATCTTCAACGGAGCCGTCGCGGGATACCCCGAGCATGCCGACGCTCTGCGGTCCACGCTCACCCCGGCGGGCGAGGCGGTTCTTCGCGACACCGAAACTCAATGCACGGCAGATACAATCCTGACGTATCCGTTGCAGTGGGTGTCCACCTACAACAAGGACGGCCTCCCGGGCGTGGAACAGGCCAAGACCGAACCGATGCGTTCGATCCTCGACGAACAGCGCATCGGCCGGCTGAAGCCCGCGGCCCCGGTGTTGATCGTGCAGGGTGCTCATGACGACCTGGTCCTTGCCGAGCAGTCTCGCCAACTCGGCCGCGACTGGTGCGCACAGGGTGCCGACGTGCAGTTCCGTCAACTCGACATCCCGCTGTTGCCCCCGCGGTTGATCCTCGGCCACGGAACCCCACTGCCGTTCGCCCAGATCGAAGGCATCTCCTGGCTTGTGGACCGGGTGGAAGGCCGCCCGTTCGCCGGGAACTGCGGCACGTACTGAGGTCGCTTCCCGGCGACCGGGTGCTGGGGCGACCGGTCAGCGGCGCAGTGCGCGTTCTCCCGGATTCAGCGTCGCGTTCTCGGCGGCTTCCTGCCCGGCGTGCCAGCCGGCGGCATCCACCGCGCGGCCCCGCGACTTGCGGGTGCGGGGAAAGAGCCGGTCGAACTCCGCGTCCACGGCCTCCGAGGTGCTCGCGAGTATCGGCAGGAGATCGTCGACGGGAATCGAAGCCTCGTCTGCGGCCTCGACGGTGGCCCTGGTGTCGGCATCGCGTAGGCGCTGACCGATCCGGCTCGCGAAACCGGCCAGGAATCCCTTGCGGAACGAGGTGGTTCGGGACCCGTTCCGGCTGGAGGCATCGGTGGATTGCATCGCGCGCGTGGCCTGGACGAGCAGGGAGGTGAACAGCATGTCTACCTGCTGGAGGTCGAGGGGGGTGCCTACCACAGTGGCGATCGCGAGGGAACTGAACCACACGGTCCGGACACGGTTGGAGTCGCCGATCTCGGTGAGGAGATGCACCTTCTCCTTGACGTAGGGATTGTCGAGGTGGATTCGCCGACTGTGGACGGCCGCGTTGCCCGTGCCGTTCTGGTTATGCAGGAGCGCCGCGCTGATCGCGTATCGCGTCATCAGTTCCTGCGCCTTCGCCGTGAAGGTCTCGGCTTCCTCGGCGAAATCGGTGGCCTCGGCCTTGGCGAGCAGGCCGCGAATCCTGTTGAGAACCTTCGCGTCGGCCTCGGTCTCGGCGTACTGCGCCGCGCTGACGGTCTCGGCGAGACGGACTCGGGGCCACATGGACGGCGGCGGAGTGAGAACAGTCCACTCGGGTAGCTGCATCCACGCCATTGCCAGGTCGGTGAGCTGATAGACGGAGTGGTACGGATCTTCGAACATGAGTCCTGCAGCGAGGGAACGGAACTCGGTGCTTTCCTCGGGGATTCGCAGTGCCAGGCGGGCCGCGTTCGGCAGTTGCTCGCCGATGGTGCGGAGCTGCTCCACCCACTCGCGGGGCGCGCGATCCTCGGCGCGTGAGCACCGCGCGTCGTACAGGACCACTGCCGCCGCGAGATCGGGGTCCGAAGGCTCCTTCGACCGCCGGGCGAGATGCACGACGTCGGAAGGCTGCCAACCGCGTTCGTACGCGCTCGACAGTTCACCCACCAGGGCCTGGACGGCGGAGACCGCCTGCGGACTCACTTCGTCGTCGAACACTCGTGCTCCGTTCCCGTACCCGGCTCCGTGCGATCGAATGTATGTTCTATTCGGCGTCATGCGGAGAGTGTGCACGTGGGGTCCGACACATCCGGCGCCCACACGACAACTCCCGTGTCTCAGTCCTCCACGTACCGCGGGAACACACCGGTCGGAGCCGGCAGCGGAGTGCCCGCGACGATGCGCGTCGCCAGATCGGTGAACCGACGTGCATCCGGATCCTGCCCGAGCAGGTCGAGGATCTTGGCGGCGGAATCGGGCATCACCGGCTGGACGAGGATACCCACGATGCGCACCACCTCGAGCGTCACGTACAGCACCGTCGCCATCCGGTCGGGGTCCGTCTTGCGGAGAACCCACGGCTCCTGCTTCGAGAAGTACCGGTTGGTCTCACCGAGCACGGCCCAGATCGCCTCGAGCGCGAGATGCAGGGCTTGGACGTCGAACTCGGCACGGCACTTGGCGAGCAGGGCGTCGGCCAGGTTCAGCAGAGCCGAGTCGTCTTCGGTGAACACGCCCGGAGTGGGAACCCGCGCATCGCAGTTCTTCGCGACCATGGACAGCGAACGCTGGGCGAGGTTGCCGAGCTCGTTGGCGAGGTCGGCGTTGATGCGGGTGACGATGGCCTCGTGGCTGTAGCTGCCGTCCTGGCCGTACGAGATCTCGCGGAGCAGGAAGAAGCGCACGGCGTCGAGACCGTACTGCTCGACCAGGGCGACGGGGTCGACGACATTGCCGACCGACTTCGACATCTTCTCGCCCTTGTTGTACAGAAATCCGTGCACAAAGACGCGTTCGGGCAGTTCGATTCCCGCCGACATCAGGAACGCCGGCCAATAGACGGTGTGGAACCGGGTGATGTCTTTGCCGATGATGTGTAGATTCGCAGGCCAGAACTTGCGGAAGGCCTCCGAATCGGTGTCGGGGTATCCGGCACCGGTGAGGTAGTTGGTGAGGGCGTCGACCCACACGTACATGACGTGATCAGGGTTTTCCGGGACCGTAACGCCCCAGTCGAACGTGGTGCGCGAGATCGACAGATCCTTGAGACCGCCCTTGACGAAGCTGACGATTTCGTTGCGCCGAGTCGCGGGTGCGATGAAGTCGGGGTTCTCCTCGTACAGCCGCAGCAGCTTGTCCTGGTATTCGGACAGTTTGAAGAAGTAGGTGGACTCCTCGGTCCATTCGACGGGGGTCCCGGTCTCGGTGGAGATGCGGGTGCCGTCTTCCTGAAGGGTGGTCTCGGCCTCGGTGTAGAAGGCCTCGTCCCGCACCGAGTACCAGCCGGCGTACGAGTCGAGGTAGATGTCGCCGTTCTCGGCCATCTTCTGCCAGATGACCTTGCTGGCCTCTTCGTGGTCTGCGTCCGTGGTCCGGATGAACCTGTCGTAGGAGATGTTCAAGGTCTTGTCCATGGCCTCGAACACGTCGGAGTTCCGCGCCGCGAGTGCACGGACGTCGATACCCTCCTTGACGGCTGTCTGCTGCATCTTCAGACCGTGCTCGTCGGTTCCCGTCAGGAAGAAGACCTCGAAGCCGTCGAGGCGCTTGAACCGCGCGAGAGCGTCGGAGGAGATGTACTCGTAGGCGTGCCCGATGTGCGGGACGCCGTTGGGGTACGCGATCGCCGTCGTGAGATAGAAAGGTGGCCGCGGGGCGGAGGAGTCGGCAGCAGCATTCATGGTGCGACCACTCTATCTGCCTGGTTCGCGGTCGGAAATCGCACGGGACTCGTAGGCGGCGCGCACCGACCTGTCGCCGGAGACCACCTGGTTCGGGACCATCCGCCGCATCGCGAAGTCCCGCACGAACTGAGGGAAGACGTTGATCAGCCGGGAGAGCGGTCCGACGTAACCGGGAATGGTCACCTCGAATCGCGGTCGCCCGATCACTCCGACCACTGCTTTCGCCACGTCGGCAGGGGTCAGCAGCTTGGCGGCGCCCGTTGCCGTGCCCGCGGCGAGTTCGGTATCGACCACCCCGGGCATGATCACCGAGATCTCGACGCCGGAACCGCGCAGCTCTTCGCGCACTCCGGTCAGGTAGCCCAGAACGCCGTGCTTGGTGGCGGCGTAGGTCGATTCCCCGGGTGGTGAGACCTTGGATGCGGCGGAGGCGACCGTGACGATCTGTCCTCGGCCGCGCTGGCGCATCGTCGGTGCCGCCAGCTGCACGCCCCGGATCACGCCGTGCAGGTTGACAGCGATCTGGCGGGCGACGGCGTGCTCGGGTTCCTGATCGAAACGGCCGACCCACATCACACCGGCGTTGTTGACCAGCACGTCGATCGGACCCCAGTGCTCCTCGACCGCGGTGAGGAAGGAGGCGAAGGATTCGGTGCTCTCGACGTCCAGGTCCAGGCCTTCAGCGAGACCTGTCGAGCCACCCAGTTCGTGGGCGGTGCGCCGCGCCGCCGCGCCGTCGAGGTCGCCGATCGCGACGCGCGCACCCGCCGCGACGAGGTGCTGCGCGATTTCCCGTCCGATCCCTCGTGCGCCGCCCGTGACCGCGATCACCCGCCCGCTCAATGATGCCGAAGCCATCGTCATGCTCCTTCCGCTCGGAGCCGAAGGTACCCCGAGTGGGATGGTGCCGTTGGCGTTCGTGGTGCCGGCGCTCGACAATGTGCGCATGAGTAGAGACCGTCCGGCCCCCGAACCGCCTCAGCCGTTGTTCCCGCTCGTCGATGCGCACACGCATCTCGATGCGTGCGGTGCCTCCGACGCCGCAAGCGTCACGGCGATGGTGGACCGGGCCGCCGCGGTCGGCGTGGGGCGCATCGTCACGGTGGCCGACGATCTCGATGCTGCGCACTTCGCCGTCGACGCTGCGCACTGGGATTCGCGGGTGTTCGCCGCGGTTGCCATCCATCCGACGCGCGCGAATGTGCTGGACGACCAGACCAAGGCGCAGATCGAGCGGTTGGCTCGCGACCCGCGGGTCGTCGCGGTGGGGGAGACCGGTCTCGACTTCTATTGGCCCGGCAAGCTCGAGGGCTGTGCCACCGTCGCCGAGCAGACCGAAGGATTCCGCTGGCACATCGACCTCGCCAAGCGACTGGGCGCGGCGTTGATGGTCCACAACCGCGAGGCGGATCAGGCGCTGCTGCAGGTGCTGCGTGAAGAAGGAGCGCCGGAGACGGTGATCTTCCACTGCTTCTCGTCGGACGCGGAGATGGCGCGCGAGTGTGTCGACGCCGGATACGTCCTGAGCTTCTCCGGCACCGTCAGCTTCAAGAATGCGAAGGCGCTCCGCGAGGCGGCACCGCTGGTGCCCGGCGATCAGTTGCTCGTCGAGACCGACGCTCCGTTTCTCACCCCGCACCCGTTCAGGGGCGCACCCAACGAGTCGTACTGCCTGCCGTACACCGGCCGGGCGCGGGCCGAGGTTCGCGGAGAAGACCCGGAAGAGCTGGCAGAGGCGTCGACCGCAACGGCGGAAAGGGTCTACGGTCTGCGGACCGTGAGTGTTTGACCTGGTCATGCCTTCGAAATCGATCTATGTTGAAGTTTCAACCTTACTCTCGTACGATCGTTGCCTATTCAACTAAAATGGCTGTCCCGGTCCGCCGGGACGCCTCGATGAAAGGCGCATTCGTGAACAACCCCACCGTTCGCAACCTGGGCATCCTGATCGCCCGCCTCGGTATCGGAATCATCTTCCTCGCCCACGGCTGGCAGAAGGCCTTCACCAACGGACTCGACGCTCAGACCGCCGGCTTCGAGCAGATGGGTGTCCCACTGGCCGGTGTCTCGGCATTCGTGGTGACCTGGCTGGAGGTCATCGGCGGAATTGCCCTCATCGTCGGTGCCGCGGTGCCGATCTTCGGAATCCTGCTGTTCCTCGACATGGTCGGAGCCTTCTTCATCGCGCACGTCGAACACGGAATCTGGGTTTCCACCGGCGGCTACGAACTGGTCC
>NZ_JBAQEO010000877.1:0-1632 GCF_049286785.1 Rhodococcus sp. (in: high G+C Gram-positive bacteria)
CCCATAGGCCCACCGCTACGAGCAATTTCGCCTCGGGCGGAGTGCAGTGAATGAACGGAAGAACGGCCTTCTTGATCAATCCGTCTGTGCCGTTATCGGCCGCATATAGGTAGGAAGAGACGTAAACGAACGCCGCTCCCTTCCCTTTTGGGCCAATTCCGATGAGATCGAGGATCTTGTCGTGCGTTGGCAGATTGGTGTCTGTCCGCGCCCATGCGAGTCCCACTTAGGCTGGCCTCCTCTCGCGTTTTGTTGGCAGGTGTCGGCCCGCCATGGGGCACGGTCGCCCCGCTTTGTCGTTGTGTCGGCCGACGCGGCCGGACGGTGACGTCCAGGCGCTGCGGTGGCAGACCGGGCAGCGCGCGTTCATGAGCCGCCTCGGCATTCGGGGTGTCGGACCATCCCTGCCGGCAGCTGCTCGCGGCAGACCTTGCAGGTGCGATCAGGCTTCGGCGCCGGGTTGGTGACGCGCTGTACGGCGGCCGCTACGGGCACGTTGTGCGTGATGGATTCGCTCACCTGACCCTCCTTGTGGAGCGTCGGTCGCGCTTCGACTTCTGCGGCTGCAGAGCCCACACGGGAGGCGTAGAGCTGGGTCGAGGCAGTGCACGCTCCTGCGGTGTCTGCGGCTTCTCGTCCAGTAGCACGGTCTCGTCGATGTAGAAGACCATCGCGGAGCACCCCCGGCGGACGACGGTTTGGTGCGAGACAAACTCCTCTTCGCCTTCCCGGGACCACGGGTTCTCGGGAATCTTCCACCGCTCGTCCATCACGCCACCCCCTTCGCCTGCTCGGCGAGGATGGCCCGGGCCACGGCACGGAATTTGTCCTTTGGCCCCTCGCTACGCAGGTCACCCCAGCGCAGGAAGTCGGGCAGTGTCGCCCATGCTCCGGACCATGCGTCGAAGGCGATCTCGGCGAGGCGCTCGACGAGGGCGGTGTCCGGCTCGAAGATGTCGAGCTGTTCGGTCACTTCCACCACCTCGCAGGCTTTGCCCACAGGATTGACAACGCCTTGAACCGGATCTGTCCGCTGGCGGTTTCCTCACTCGGAAGCCGCAGGCTGATGCCGATCACCTGACGCGGGTATCGGTTGAGTCCGAGGATTGGTGACTTATTGGCGGGGGTGATGGTCGCGGCCCGGAAGCGCAACGGCCATCCAACCGGGGACACGAGAAGTCGTTGCTGCTCGGCGCTCATCACGCGCCGCCATTGATCGCACTGTCAGGGTCATGCTCGCGCCCATCGCCTGCGCACAGCTCGCACTCCTGGTATGCGCCAGATGCCGTGCCAGGGCCGCACCCCGATCCCTTGCAGGAGGGGCACGACTGCCAGCGCTCCATCCGCTCGCACTCGTCGCACCAGACGGGGCATTCGATGTGCTCGAGCTCAATGGATACGAGGCTCTCTGCCCGCTCTACGAGTTCCGCATGACCCGCCGCGTACCAGCCATGCCCCGGGATGAGCTCGGCGCACCCGAGCGCGACCGCGATCTCAATGCGCTTCTTCTCAGCGTCGGCCCGCGCCTCGTCCCGCTCCTGCCGATACCGATCGACGATGCCCAGCAACTTCGTGTTCTCGGCCCGCATCTCGTCGATCTCCCGTACCGCCTGGGCGATACCGCGGTCACGC
>NZ_JBAQEO010000878.1:0-11423 GCF_049286785.1 Rhodococcus sp. (in: high G+C Gram-positive bacteria)
CGGCCGGCCATCCACTGCAGATTCCCCTGCCGCAGAGAGGTCCCCGATGACGCTCACGCGGCGGGTGCGAGTTCAGTTGGCGGTGTTCGTCGTTCTGGCCTGCGTCGGACTGGTGGTGACGGGTTTCGGATATGCCCGCATTCCACAGATGCTCGGTGTCGGTACCTACCCGGTGTCGATGGAACTGGCCGATTCCGGTGGCCTGTACGAGAACGCCAATGTCTCGTACCGCGGTACCACCATCGGCAGGGTGAGCGAGGTGCGGATGACCGCAACCGGGGCGCGCGCCACACTCCGTCTCGACCGCGGCATCGACGTGCCTGCCGATCTCGATGCGGAGGTCCGTAGCCAGTCCGCAATCGGCGAGAAGTACGTCGAGTTGACGCCCCGGCAGAGCGGTGGAGAGATGCTCACCGCAGGTTCGGGCATTTCGCTCGATCGGGTGAGAATTCCCGAAGAAGTAGGGCCGGTCCTCGACCAGGTGAACGCCACCCTGGGCAGCATTCCGCGCGGTGCCCTCGATACCGTCCTCGACGAGTCGTACACGGCGGTCGGCGGTTCCGGACCCGATCTGCGCAGGCTCCTCGACAGCACCGAGGTATTGCTGCGCGACGCGCGTGACGCCCTCGATCCCACCGTCGTGCTGGTCGACCAGGCGGTCAGCTTCCTTGCCGCACAGGCCGCGAGTGATGACGCGATCCGCTCGTGGAGCACCGATCTCGCGACGATGACCACGCAGGTTCGAGACAGTGACGCACAGTTGCGTTCGATCCTGCGGCGGGGGGAGCCGAGTGCCGGGGAAGTATCTGCGATGTTCGCGGATCTCGCGCCCGTACTTCCGGGCCTGCTGCCGAATACGGTCGGCCTCGAGAAGCTGGCTGCCACGTACAACCGATCCATCGAGCAGATCCTGGTGCTGTATCCGCAGCTCATGCGGGTGACTCAGTCCGCGGCAATTCCCAACCAGGACAACCCGATGCAGAACACGTATTTCAACACCGAACTCAACGACCCGCCGCCTTGCACCACCGGATTCCTGCCCGCGGACCAACGACGCTCACCCACCGAACTCGACGTCCCGGAGACACCGCGGGACCTCTACTGCAAGCTGCCTCAGAATGACCCCAACGCGGTCCGCGGTGCACGGAACCTGCCCTGCATCGAGTTCCCCGGCAAGCGCGCGCCGACCGTCGATCTGTGCCGCGAGCCCGAAGGATATGTGCCGAACTGAAATTCCGGCAGCTACACACTGTCGAGGAACGGCTCCACCTCCGCGAGAACCTCGGCGCTCGCAGCGACGGTGGTCGAGTGGTCGAAGCCGGGAATGACGGCGAGGGAGGCTCCGGGAATCAACTCGGCCATGTGTTCGGTGTCGTCGACCCGGGCGGTGTCCTCCGAGCCCACGAACAGCAGGGTGGGTACGGAGATCCGGCGGAGAACGTCGTCGTCCACACCGGGTTCCACCGCCGAGCGGCGCATGTAGGCGGCGAGGGCCTCCGCGTCGTCGGCCTCGAAGGCGGCGCGGGTGCCCGGGTCGATCGGCCACGAACGGCGAGCACCCCACTGTTCGAGGAAGGCGTCCATGCCGTCCCGTGCCAGGACATCGGCGCAGCCGGGGAAGAAGAGGCGATCGAAGGCTCCGGCCTGCGGACGGCTGCTCCCGCCGCCGATGATCAGACTGCTCAGCCGTTCCGGGGCACCGGCAGCCAGCGCCAGCGCAACCCGCGCGCCGAGCGAATAGCCCAGCACGTGCGCGGTCGGAACGTCCAGATGATCGAGGACCGCCAGGACGTCACCGCTCACCAGTTCCATGCTGTACGAGTCTTCGTCGTGAGGTGTGTCGCTACGCCCGTGACCCCGCAGATCGACCAGGATCAACCGGTACCGGTCCCGGAGCGCCCCGACGTAGCCGAATCCACGCCAGATCGCACTGGAGAGCGCTGTGCCGTGGAGGAGGACCAGGGGTGGACCGTCGCCGATCGTCCGATATGCGACCCGGACACCGTCGACGGGATTGATTGCGTACTGCACCCGCCCAGTGTGCAACACCTTCCGTTGCGGGCAGGGCCGACCTCGCGGACAGTGGACACATGCCGAACGCGCAACCCCCCGTTCCTCTCGACCCCGAGCAATTACTGGCGACCGCGATCGCCGAAGCGGAGCAGGGGGCCCGGGAGGGAGGTATCCCCATCGGCGCGGCATTGTTCCGTAACGACGGAACTCTGCTGGGGCGCGGCCGAAACCGTCGTGTCCAGGAGGACGACCCGTCGATCCATGCCGAGACCGACGCATTCCGTGCGGCCGGACGGCAACGGGACTACCGCTCGACCATCATGGTGACCACGCTCTCGCCGTGCTGGTACTGCAGCGGATTGATTCGTCAGTTCAACATCGGCGCGGTGATTGTGGGAGAGAGCGTCACGTTCACCGGCGGTCACGAATGGCTGCGTGAGAACGGGGTGGACGTGACCGTTCTCCGCAACCAGCACTGCATCGAACTGATGACCGAGTTCATTGCTGCTCATCCGGCTCTGTGGAACGAGGACATAGGAGCTCCGCCTCGGTGAGTTCGAGCGTGCGGGTGACGCCGAGGTCACGGAGGAACTGCTCGTCGTGGCTCACCACGACGAGTGCGCCGCGGTAGCTGCGCAGGGCCTGGGTGAGGTGTTCGAGACTGGGCAGGTCCAGGTTGTTCGTCGGCTCGTCGAGCAGGAGAAGACGTGGCGCCGGCTCGGCCAGGAGGATAGTCGCAAGCGCTGCCCGTAACCGCTCGCCACCGGACAACGCCGACGCGGGCAGGTCGGCATCGTTACCGCGGAAGAGGAATCGAGCCAGCTGCGCGCGAATCTGTTCCCTCGACGCGTGCGGTGCGGCCGCTGCCACGTTCTCCGCCACTGTCAGCGACTCGTCGAACACGTCGAGTCGCTGCGGCAGAACCTTGAACGGCACTCGCGGCCCGGCCGCCGCGACGGTCTCGAGCAGAGTCGTCTTGCCGATACCGTTCCGCCCGACGAGAGCGATACGTTCGGGCCCTACGAGATGTAGGGACACCAGCTGTCCAGTCGCGAGCCGCACCTCCTCGAGTGCAACCACCTCCTGCCCCGAATGAACCTCGGTTGCGGGGAGTTCGATCCGAACCTCACGGTCCTCCCGCAACGCGCTCTCGGCCTCGGTGAGCGTCTCCCGGGCCTCGTCGACCTTCGCGATGTGGTTGTTCCTGAGCTTGCCGGCCGACTCCTGCGCCTGCCGCTTGCGGAGTCCCATCACAATCTTCGGCTCACGCTTGTTCTCGTACATCTTCTGGCCGTAGCGCGCCCGCCGGTCCAGCTTGATACGGGCCTCGACCAACTCCCTCTTCTGCTTCTGCATATCGCTCCGTGCATCGCGCACCGCGGCCCGTGCCGCCTCCTGCTCGGCAGCGACGATGTGCTGGTAGGCCGTGAAGTTGCCGCCGAACAGCCGAATGGCGCCACCGCGCAACTCCGCGATGGAATCCATCAGATCGAGCAGTTCGCGGTCGTGACTCGCCACCAGCAGCGTCCCCGAAAACTGTTGCACCACAGCATAGAGCCGCCGACGCGATTCACCATCGAGATTGTTGGTGGGCTCGTCGAGAAGCAGGACATCCGGATCCGTCAACAGCTGCGCCGTGAGGCCGAGCAGCACCGTCTCTCCTCCTGACAGCGTGCCCACGGCGCGGTCGAGATCGGACGTGTTCGCCACAACCTTGCCGAGACCGAGCCTGTGCAAGGTGGACACGGCACGGTCCTCGATGTCCCAACGGCCCTGCACCGCGTCGAAGTCGCCGGGTGTTCCGGCGCCGGTTTCGATGCGACGCAACGACTCCCGTACGTGGCCGATCCCGAGGATTCGATCGATCCGCAACGCGCGATCGAGGGTGATGTCCTGGCGCAGGTACGCCACGTCACCATGGGCTGTGATCGAGCCGCGGTCGGGGAACACTCGTCCGGCGATCAGCCGCAGAAGTGTGGACTTGCCCGACCCGTTGAGGCCCACCACTCCCGTGCGGCCGGCGGTGAACACGGCATCGAGACCGTCGAACACCGGTTCGCCGTCGGGCCAGCTGAAGGTGAGGTCGGAAAGGGACAGACAGGATTGGGACATGGGCACTCCAGAGGTATGCGGATGACGACTCGCGTAACTACCTCTGCAGGAGCAATGGCCCGTTCCCTTTGTGTTGACGCGCCGGGTGCGCATCGGTGACGTCCACGGTACGACGCTGTCGATTGCCGTGCAATCGAATTAAATCTGGGGACCTTCCGCTCGCAGTTCGTCAACTTTTGCCATCGCTTCGCGAAGCTCGGCCAGCCACTGCTCGCTGTGCTTGCCGGCGAGCCGCACCGTCCACATCAGGGCGTCCGAACGAGACCGTGCTACACCGGCGTCGACCAGCGTGTCGAGAACCTTGCGTTCGGGTTGGCGGAGTCGGGTCATCACCGGAACGGCGAGATGAGTGAACAATGCCCGTCGGCCGTCGAGGGTGACTCCCCAGGCCACCTTGCGACCGTACCGGGCCTCCGCCTCGGCGGCGATGCGCATCCGATCGGCGCGGGTCGATTCGCGGAACCGCGAGATGCGACCTTCGACGGCGGCCTCCGAGGCCGACTCGGATGTGGATTCGACCGGCGGCAACTCGCCCACCACCACGATCTCCTCGCGATCCACCTCGACGGTGGGGGGACCGGTGAACCATTCGTCGGGAAGGCGACCCCCGAGCCAGTCGGCCGCATCGCTCGCGTCGGGAACTTCGGCCTGCTGCCATCCGCCGGATCTGCCGTAGCGGCGGGAGCCTGGGCCTTGTGTGTCTCTCATGGCTTCTTCCTCCTCAGGAGAGCCCGTGCACCAGGCAGTGCACTGATTACATGATTACACCGTTGACCCGGTGCCGCCACCCACTAAGGCATCATCGTGTGCGTGCGCTCC
The DNA here is from genome assembly GCF_049286785.1 of Rhodococcus sp. (in: high G+C Gram-positive bacteria). Classification (GTDB taxonomy): domain Bacteria; phylum Actinomycetota; class Actinomycetes; order Mycobacteriales; family Mycobacteriaceae; genus Rhodococcus_F. Next base: position 4,945 of record NZ_JBAQEO010000878.1, read on the forward strand.
TCAACCGTCCGTCACAGTCCCCCCCGTCCCATGGCTGCCGTTCGGTTCTCGGCCGCCGCCGCAGTTCTCACAATGGTCCTGTCGGCCTGCGGTCTCTTCGGACCCGACCAGCCCGACACCGTCTCTCAGCAATTCGCCGACGCGTTGAACAGCGACGACGTGCAGACCGCCGCAGATCTCACGACGGATCCTGCCGCAGCGTCCGCCGCGATCACCGCGATGTACGAGGGACTCGGCAACAAGAACGGAACGTTCACTCGCGCCGAGGTCCAGGAGACCGGCGACGGGTCGGGAACATTCACAATGGACGTCTCGTGGCCGTTCGCGCCGGGGCAGGAGTGGAAGTACAGCACCACGGGCAGTGCATCCAAGGTCGGTGACGACTGGAAGGTCGATTGGGATCCCGCTGTACTCGCGCCCGGGCTCACGCCCGCCGCCACCGTCCGCTACACGCCGACGATGGGCGCCCCGCCTCAGGTGTTGTCGGCATCGGGGGTGCCGATCCTCGAGGAACAGGTGGTGACCCTCGTCAACGTCGCGCCCGGAGCGGATACGGCGGCGGTGGCCGGGCTGCTCGCCCCTGTCGCGCCCACCATCACCGCGGCGTCACTGCAGCAGGATCTGGCAGCGGGCCAGGGCAAGCCCGTCACCGCGATCACGCTGCGCGCCGAGGATCTGGCGCCCATCGAACCGCAACTCGCTCAGCTCCCCGGCGTCACCCTCGCACCGCAAACCAGGTTGCTGACGGTCGACAAGGCGCTCACCTCGCCCACGCTGTCCGGACTCGGCGAGCTGTGGCAGCAGGGACAGGACGCGTCGGCCGGCTGGGCTGTGCAGTTGGTTGCCCAGGACGGTTCCGCGAAGACCATCGCGGGAAAAGACGGTCCCGTCGCCCCCGATATCGCCACCACCTTGGACCTGCCGACGCAGATGGCCGCGGAGCGGGCGCTCGCCGACGTGCCCCAGCAGGCGGCGATCGTGGCGATCCGGCCGTCCACCGGCGCGGTCGTCGCAGTGGCCCAGAACGCTCCCGCCGATGCTCTCGGACCGATTGCCCTGACCGGCCTGTACCCGCCGGGATCGACGTTCAAGACGGTGACCACCTCGGCCGCGCTGCAGGCGGGCGCCGTCACCCCCGACACCGTCCTGCCGTGCCCCGGCACCGAGAACATCGAGGGCAGGCAGATACCCAACGACGACGAATTCGATTTGGGTGCGGTTCCGCTGCACACGGCCTTCGCACGGTCGTGCAACACGACCATGGGCAGGCTGGCGGTCGCCCTGCCCGCCGACGCCCTGCGGAATGCGGCCCTGCAGTTCGGACTCGGTGTCGACTACGTGACCCCCGGTCTGACCACGGTGACCGGAAACGTGCCACCCGCCGACACACCGGCAGCACGCGTGGAGTCAGCGATCGGGCAGGGGCAGGTGACGGCCACCCCATTCGGGATGGCATTGGTGGCCGCGTCGATCGCACAGGGTTCGACTCCTTCCCCGATGCTCGTCCAGGGTCAGCCCGGTGTCGCCGACCAGACGCCGCCCGCAGTGCCCGCGAACGTCACCGCGGACCTGCGAACGATGATGCGGGAGACGGTGACGGGCGGCACGGCCACCGCGCTTCAGGACATCCCCGGGCTGCTGGGCAAAACGGGTACCGCGGAGTCCGGAAGTGGTCCGGCTCACGGTTGGTTCGTCGGAATCAAGGACGACCTCGCGTTTGCCGTCTTCGTTGCGACAGCTGACAGTTCGGCGCCTGCGGTGCAGGCGGCGGGACGTTTTCTCCGCTGAATCCCGGTCACGGGTTGCCCGGCAGAGATAAGTTGTGGCCCAACCGTAACTCCTTCGTAGGCAACAAATGCTTGATACAGATGTGGCGGGATGCAAGATGAGAGACATGGGGAATGGACGATCGCTGGACCGTCGTGGAAAGTACGTGATCGCCCTGGCGTCGGCTGCCATTTTGGCGGTGGTTCTGGCGTCATGTGTCTTGACTCGGGAAGAACCCGATGCGCAGTCGGTGGTCAACAAATTCGTCAGTGCGCTCAACGACGGGGATGCCGCGGCGGCCGCCGAGCAGACGTCCTACCCCAACGCCGCGGAATCGGCGATTCAGCAGATGTTCGACGGGCTGAAGACCAAGGACGCGAAGTTCGATCTCACCCAGTTCATGGATCTCGGACCCGGCTCCGGATTCTTCACGATGGCCGCCGGCTGGCATTTCGGTGAGGGCAAGGACTGGAACTACCAGATTCAGGGTGGCGTGCGGAATCTTTCCGTGGGCTGGCGCATCTCCTGGGACCCGTCGATCCTCGCCCCCGATCTGGGGAACGGGCGTGTCGTCCGGTACGACCGGACGGATGCCGCCCCGCCGCGCGTCTTCGATGCCACCGGGAACCTGCTCATGAACGAGCAGACCATCAACGCGGTCACCCTCGATCCCGCCACCATGCCCGATCCCGTCGCCACCACACGGCGGTTGGCGGAGGCTCTCGAGCCGGTGGCCCCGCTCGTCACCGCCGACTCGATGATGGCGGACATGGCGAAGAAGCCCGGCGAGCAGGTGACCGCCGTGCTGCTGCGCGACCAGGACTACCAGTTCCTCGAGGAGGATCTGGCCATCCCCGGCGTCGTCGTCATCAAAACCCCCAAGCTCATCACCTCGGACCGCCGGATCACGACGCCCCTACTGGACCCGCTTCGGAAGGTATGGCAGGCCAACCGCGACGCCACCGCCGGCTGGGCGGTGCACCTCGTCGACCCGGACGGAACACTCATTCCCCAGGCAGGATTCCAGGGTCCACCCGGCCCGGACATCCCCGCGACCATCGATTCCCGGCTGCAACTCGCGGCCGAGGAAGCTGTGGTGAGCGTCGGCACGCCCGCGACCATCGTGGCTATACAACCGTCGACGGGAGCCGTGCTCGCCGCAGCCGAGAACAACCAGGCCATGGAACAGGGATCGATCACCTTCGACGGCCTCTACCCTGCCGGATCGAATCTCGACCTCGTGAAGCGGGCCGCCGCACTGCAGAAGGGTGTCGACCCGAACTCGCTCTCGATCGAGGACATCGAGAAGGCCGGCAACCAACTCGGACTCGGGATGAACTATAACGTTCCCGGGTTCGACCACGAGACGGCCGTGTTCACCGCCGACAAATCACGCATGAACCAGGTGATGAACCGGGACAACAGCGACGCCCGACCGGCGGTCACCCCGTTCGGGATGGCGATGCTGGCGGCGTCCATTGCGCGGGGCAATGCACCCGCTCCGATGATCGTCCACGGTCAGCCGGGTACCACCGACGTGGCGGCGGAACCGTTGCCGGCCGGGATCAATGAACAGCTCAGGGGCATCATGCGGGACAACGTCGTGCGCGGCGCCGGTTCCTTTCTCAACGGATACCCCGACCTGATCGGCATGAACGGTGCCAGCGGGGACGATCGGTGGTTCTACGGTTCGAGGGGTGACCTGGCGTTCGCCGTCTTCGTCGCCGACGCCGACGGAGGCGACCGGGCCGTCAAGATGACCGACATGCTGTTCCGTGAGATGGCGAAGCCGGCGAACTGATCTTCACCGGGGGTTGAACCGCGAATAGTCTCCGAACGACCACCGCAGCGGATAGGCCCCCTCGATCTGGACAACGTGCTCCACGTCGAAGTCGATCATCTGCTTCGCGCCCGGTACCGCCGCCGCCCGTCCGGGGTCCCAGTCGACGTGGGCCCGTCCGGTGAGATGCAGCGCGCCGCCGCGCTCCCAGTCGAGGAACAACAGTCCGCAGCGTGCGTCGAGCTCGAGGTTGCCGAGGGTCATGTACATCTGGTTGCCGGCGTAGTCCGGCCACGACAGGCGCCGCTCGGTCGATACGGAGACGAATCCCGGGTTCCCGCCCCGATGTGACACGTCTGCGCCCAAGCCCTCGGCGTGCGTGGCCACGAAGAAGGTGTCCGCCGTCGCGATCCGCTTCTGCTGCTCGGTGGTAAGTAGCTCACCGCGATGGATCTGCACCGAGCCGGGCTTCGCAGGAGACGGTTCCCGGACCTGGATGTACTTGGGGCAGTTCGCGTATACCTGCTCCGTGCGAACTACCAATTTGTCGCCGGTATTCAGCGCCCCGCCGTTGATGCGCATTCGCCGCCGGGTCTTTGGGTCGATCGCGAGGATTCCGATCTCCCGTGGGGAATCGAAGAGCCCCGCGAGCGGGTCGAGGGGGCCCGGAAGTGTATCGACGACCACCGTTCGGTCGTCGGTCGCCGCGACGAATCCCGGCGGTCCGACGAGCAGTCCGGCCCATATCGAACCGTCGTTTGCGGCGGCACCGATCACGATCATCGGTTGCTCGGACAGGAATCGGGCGGCGACAGGCGGGATGGAGGAGGAGACGCGCGCGGAACCCCACGGCGTGACCCGCACACCGGTCCTCGCTTGAACGGCGAGTTCACCGTGGTGGTCCATCAGAAGAATCCGCAGGTCGGCGCACCGGATGTGGGGGCGGGTGCGACATCGGCGCCTGCTGGTGCGTAGATCTCCAGGCGCAGTCCGTCCGGGTCGCTGAAGAAGATACCGCCGGACGACGTGCCTTCGCCGTGCGGGACGACGCCGTCATGAAACAGCGTCGCGCCGAGCTCGCGGACCGTCGCCTCGGCCCGGTGCACCGCGTCGATGTCGGGCACCTGAAATGCCAGGTGATGGAGACCCGGGGAATCGGTATCGAATGTGCCGGAACTTTGCTGCCACAGCGTCACCATCAAGGTGGTGTCGAGTCCCAGGAAGGCGAATCGGCGATCGCCCTCGGTCTGCTCCCCGAGTATGTCGAACCCGAATATCTTCCGGTAGAACGCCGTCGAGCGAGCCAGGTCGGTCACGTTGAGTCCAATGTGACCCGTCTGCAGGGTAGCCATCGTGTCTCCAGTTCTAATGGTTGTGAGTGGTCTATGCATTAGAAACTATGGTGAATGACCTAACGTTGTCAAGCGTTGATTACCATTAGAAATATGGACGAGCATCCAGGAGGAGCACCGCTGCTCGGCGAACCACTCCCCATCGAGCTGATCAACACGACCTACGCCGTGCGCGGCCGTCCGCAGGAGGGTCTATGCACACCCGAGCAGCTGGCCACGTGGTTGCGCGACGTGAAGTTCGAAACCGATGACGTGACCGATAGTGACCTCGCCGCCGCACGGGAGCTTCGCGATGCGACAAGGGCGATCGCCTCGGCAACGGTCCATGGAGAAGTCCCCGACCAGGAGGCCGTCGCTACCCTCAACCGGTACGCGGAAAGCCCTCCGCGGTGGCGTGAACTGCGTACGGAGCCCGAGTTCCACTCCGTCTCGTGCACGAGCGGCACACCGGTCGCCGCGGCGCTCGCCGCGATTGCCGCGGACGCCGTCGACCTGTTCGGTGGCCCATTGCGCCACAAACTGAGGGCATGCGGGGGCCCGGGCTGCGTGCTCTACTTCATCAAGGACAGACCGCGCCGGGAATGGTGCTCGCACGGCTGCGGAAACCGGGGCCGCGCCGCCCGCCACTACGCGAGGACGCGTCAGTCCGACCAGTCGCCCGAAGCCGGCGCATGAGCGGGGAATGTGAGGACGGGTAAGTTTCTTCCCTGTGCCCCTGCTTGATCTCGGTCTCCTCGTCGTAGCCGGGTTCTTCGCGGGACTGGTCGGATTCGTCACCGGACTCGCCTCGATCGTGTCGTATCCGGCATTGCTGGCGGTCGGGCTCGCACCGGTGTCCGCCAATGTCACCAATACAGTCGCCATGGTCGCGGTGGGGGTGGGTGCGCTGTCGAACTCCGCGCGCGAAGTGGCGGACACAGGTCCGAAATTGTGGCGGTGGGCGCTGTACTCGGCTGCCGGTGGGCTGGTGGGCGCCGCGATCCTGATGCTGGCACCGGAGGGCTCGTTCGAGGCTGTGGTGCCGTTCATGGTGGCATTCGCCGCGGTCGCGCTGCTTCTGCAGCCGCGGATCCGCGCGCTCGCGGGGGATCGTGATCTGCCGGGTGTCTACTCCATGTCGCTGTTCGCCATTGCGGTCTACGGCGGCTACTTCGGTGCGGGAGCGGGTGTGATCTTCCTGGCGGCCGCCCTGATCCTGACGTCGGAATCGATCTGGCGGGCGACGATCATGAAGAGCTTCTTCCTCGGTATCGCCAACCTGATCGCGGCCGTCGGTTTCGCGTTCTTCGGTCCCGTCCACTGGGGCGCCGCGGCCGCGATGGCGGTCGGCGCGCTCGCGGGCGGGTGGTGCGGTCCGCCTGTGGTCAGACGGATTCCGCCGTCGATTCTCCGAATTGTGATCGGGGTGGCAGGACTGGGCCTGGCCGCCTGGTTGTGGATGCGCTGAGACGGACGGTCTCAGGCCTTGACGCGTGCTCGGCCGATCGCCCGCCACCCGATGAGGAAGAGGGCCAGCACGGTTCCGGCTACCAGGATGAAACTGAACGCGGTGCCCTGACCACTGACGACACGCAGCACCA
>NZ_JBAQEO010000879.1:0-2869 GCF_049286785.1 Rhodococcus sp. (in: high G+C Gram-positive bacteria)
GATCAGCCGCGGCAGATTCGCCATGTGCTGCTGGAGGTCGGAGTTGATCGCGACCTTCGAGCGGTAGTTCCCGAGGTAGTAGTTGAAGCCCGACCACGGCTTGTCCCCCACCACCTCGTACTCCACCACTTCGGTTTCGGGCAGCGCGTAGTGCTCGCGCACGAGGTCACGTAGCGCACTGGAGAAGGCGTCCACACACTCCTGCAATCGATCTGCGGGAATCTCGTCCGCCGCCCGGTGTGCGTGGACACGTTCGGCCAGTGATCCGGGTCCGGGCAGCACCGCGTCCATCTTCCGGTGAGCTTCCCGGTACTGCTCCTCGTCGCCGCGTTCGATCCGGACGTCGAAGTAGGCCTCGACCTCGTCGACGAATCCGACGTCCTCACCGGCGAACGTGCGAGCCGAGCATTCGAGAGCGCGCAGGTGCACCTCCAGGAAGCGGGAGCGCTGCTCGGACAGGCCGGCCGACGGCAACTCGGTCCGCAACCGTGCGGCGGTACGCGTCAGTTCCCGCGGGTCGGGCCGCGGCTCGTTCTCGACCTGACGACGCAACGCCGGATCACCGGTATAGGCATCGACGAAGCCTTCCTCCAGCCGGTCGAAACCCAGCCCGAGCAGCAGGTATTCGCGTACGAACGTATCGGACTCCATGTCGATCGACCTTAGTCGAGACCGTTCGGCCCGACCCGCCGACAACTGCGCCTGTGGCACCAAGCACAATCCGACTATGCAACCGCGACTCGCGAGCGTGACGATCACGGCCGTACTTCCGATCACGGACGGCGCACTTCCGCAGGTCCGGAGGTGTGAGCGGAACTGATGGCCAAGGCAAGCGAGTCCAGCCCCTACGTCGAATTCGACCGGAAACAGTGGCGCACACTTCGTAAATCCACGCCGCTCGTCTTGACCGAGGAAGAGCTCTACGGACTCCGCGGTCTCGGTGAGCAGATCGACCTCGAGGAGGTCGCCGAGGTCTACCTGCCACTGTCGCGTCTGATTCATCTTCAGGTCGCGGCTCGGCAACGTCTGTTCGCGGCTACGGCCACATTCCTCGGCGAGAAGCATCCGGATCAGCAGGTGCCGTTCGTGATCGGCGTCGCGGGAAGTGTGGCGGTCGGCAAGTCCACCACGGCCCGCGTGCTCCAGGCACTGCTCGCTCGGTGGGAGCATCATCCACGTGTCGACCTGGTCACCACGGACGGCTTCCTCTACTCCGCTGCGGAGCTCAACCGCCGCGGCATCATGCACCGCAAGGGCTTCCCCGAGAGTTACGACCGACGCAAGTTGCTGCGTTTCGTCACCGAGGTGAAGTCGGGGGCCGAGGAGGTGGCGGCGCCGGTCTACTCGCACGTTTCGTACGACATCGTCCCGGGCCAGTACCACCTCGTCCGCCAGCCGGACATTCTGATCATCGAGGGCCTCAACGTCCTCCAGACCGGTCCCCGGCTCATGGTGTCGGATCTGTTCGACTTCTCGATCTACGTCGACGCCCGCATCGAGGACATCGAGTCCTGGTACATCCAGCGCTTTCTCGCCCTACGTCAGACGGCGTTCGCGAACCCCGACGCGCATTTCCACCACTACGCGGCTCTCTCGGACCGGGACGCGACCGCGGCCGCGCAGGAGATCTGGCAGAACATCAACCGGCCGAATCTGGTGGAGAACATTCTGCCGACGCGTCCGCGCGCCACACTGGTGCTCCGCAAGGATGCCAATCACTCCATCAATCGGCTGCGACTCCGAAAGCTGTAGGGCTCCTCGACCCGTAGAACTCAGACACCGAACCTGCGGTGCCGGGCGGCGTAGTCGCGCAGCGCCCGCAGGAAGTCCACACGCCGGAACTCCGGCCAGTACGCCTCCGTGAACCAGATCTCGGAGTACGCGCTCTGCCACAGCAGAAATCCGGAGAGCCGCTGTTCCCCGGAGGTCCGGATCACCAGGTCCGGGTCGGGTTGACCCGAGGTGTACAGGTGGCTGTCGATGCCGGTGATGGTGATCGACTTCACCAGTTCGTCTCCCGAGAGACCCTCGAGCAGCTTCTCGCTCAGCAGCGACTGCACGGCGTCGCAGATCTCCTGACGACCGCCGTATCCGATCGCGACGTTGACGTGCGTGCCCGTTCGTCCCGTGGTCCGTTCGGCGGCTTCCCGAAGGCGACGGGACTGCTCGGCAGGCAGGAGGTCGAGCGCGCCGACGATCTTGACGCTCCAGTTCTTGTCCGGACCGGAGATCTCCTCGACGACGTCCGTGATGATCTCGAGCAGGGTGTCGAGCTCTTCCGGCTCACGGCTGAGATTTTCCGTCGACAGCAGGTAGATGGTGGCCATCTCGATGCCGGCGGCGTCACACCAGCCGAGCAGTTCGGAGATCTTGAGGGCACCCATCCGGTGACCGTGGCTGACGTCGGTGAATCCGTTCTCCCGCGCCCAGCGCCGGTTGCCGTCGCACATGACCGCAACGTGCCGTGGGTGCTGGAGGCCCTCTAGCCGCCGGAGTAGCCGTCGCTCGTACAGGCTGTACAGCAGTCCTCGCGCACTCACCGGGGTATCACCATGGTTGCCAAGAGTACGCCGCAGCGCAGTGCGCTTCGCGACGGCCGTCACACGCGGCGCCGCAGAGATCTACCGACGGGTACGCTTTCCCCACAAGCAAACCTACGGTCGCGTAGGTTGCAGCTCGGACAACGAGAAGAGGTGCCGCGTGACCGCTTTCGGCCTTGACGAACTGCCCGTCAAGCCCCGCCTGCGAGGATGGATCCACCTGTGGGCGTTCGGCGTCTCCGTGATCGCCGGAGTCGTTCTGGTCGTCCTCTCCGCCACCCGGGTGTCCGGTACGGCGGCGATGGCCACCGCCGTGTACAGCGTGACGG
>NZ_JBAQEO010000880.1:0-4764 GCF_049286785.1 Rhodococcus sp. (in: high G+C Gram-positive bacteria)
CGATCACCGTGATCAGGTTTTTCGCGGTGTCGACCGCCCCCTCGATGTCCCTGCCGAGTGGTTTCGTCTCCTGATCCGACTCTGTGTATTCGGCGAGTGCTTCGGCGAGGTTGTCCGCGATCGGAGCGTAGGCGACGAGCAGGCCGTCCTGTTTTCCACGGAAGGTTCGGTTGACCCGGGCAAGGGCCTGCATCAGGAGAGCACCCTTGAGCGGGCGATCCAGGTACATCGTGTGCAGCGGCGGCGAGTCGTAGCCCGTGAGCATCATGTCTTTGACGATGACGATCTCGAGTTCGTCGTCGACATCTTTCAAGCGCTTCTTGATTGTGGCGTTCGCCGAGTCCCTGCGCACGTGCGCACTGATCGGAGCGGTATCTGTCGCACTACCGGAGTAGACCACCTTGATGCGTCCGGTTGCGAGGTCGTCCGAATGCCAATCGGGTCGCAGCTTCACGATTTCGCTGTACAGGTTGGCGCAGATCTCTCGGGTTGCGCCGACGATCATCGCCTTGCCCGGTGCCGTGAGATTGTCATCCGAGGAGATGAACGCGCTCATCGCTTTCCGGCGGACCTCCCAATGCTCGACGATGTCGAGGGCGAGCTTCTGCAGTCTGGCGGGGGCACCGTAGACGGCGTTGACCACCGCCACACTCTTCTCGATGCGGTCGCGGTCGGTATCGTCGAGACCTTCGGTTGCGGCGTCGGCGGCCGCGTCGAGTTGTTCCTCCGTCAGACCTTCGGTGAACGACACCTTGACGAGCCGGCTCTCGAAATACACCGGAACGGTGGCGCCGTCGTTGATGGCGCGGGTGAGGTCGTAGATGTCGATGTACTCACCGAAGACAGCACGAGTGTCCCGTTCCTCGAACGAGATCGGCGTTCCCGTGAATGCGATCAAAGTGGCGTGCGGAAGCGCGTCCCTCAGGTGCCGAGCGTAACCGTCGAGGTTGTCGTAGTGGCTGCGATGAGCTTCGTCGACGACGACGATGATGTTCCGGCGCGCGGACAGCAACGGATGGCTCGCGCCGGAGTCGCGTTCTTCCTTGGTCTTCCCGAACTTCTGCAGCGTCGTGAAGTAGATGCCCCCGGTGGTGCGGCCGGACAGCTCCTGCCTCAGTTCCTCGCGCTTGCGGATCTGTTGCGGCTGCTCGGGGAGCAGCTGGGATCGGGCAAACGTCTCGTAAAGCTGGCCGTCGAGTTCGTTGCGGTCGGTGATGACGACGATGGTCGGGTTCGCCAGACGCGGGTGTCGGATGACCTGATTGGCGTACAACTCCATTTCCATGGACTTGCCCGATCCCTGGGTGTGCCAGACGACGCCGGCCTTGCCGTTGCTCTCGACGGCATGCACGGTCGATCCGATCGCCTTCGCCACGGCGAAGTACTGGTGCGGCTTCGCGATCCGCTTGACCAGTCCGCCTTCGCCTTTGTCGAATGCCGTGAAGCCGCGCAGCAACGCCAGGAAACGTCCCTGCGTGTACAAGCCGTGCAGCGCGACGTCCAGCGGCGTCGAGTCGGGTGACGAATTCTCTCGCGTAACGGGTTTACCGTCGTCATCGACGTTCCAGGGCGCGAAGTGGTTGAACGCGGTGAACGGCGTGCCATACCTGGCAGTGATGCCATCGGAGACGAGGCTGAACACACAGAATCGGAACGCCAGGGGAAACTCGCGCACATAGGTTTCGAGCTGAGCATGTGCCTCTACCAGTCCGGCGTGTTCGCCGCCCGCCCTCTTCAACTCGACGATGCTGACCGGCATTCCGTTGAGGTAGAGCACGATGTCGAATCGGCGCCGGAAATCGCCCTGCACGATCGTCACCTGGTTGACGGCCAGCCAATCGTTGTCGTCGGCCTCGGACGACAACAGACGGATGGTGGGTGTCACCTCCACACCCGAGTCGTCGACATAACTGACCTTGCGAAGACCTCCGGTGAGGTACCCGTGGATCACTTCGTTCTCCGCGATCGCCTGGGTCGATCCGGCGGTGACGACATGAGTGACCGCCTCGTCCACAATGTGCGGAGGTAGGTCGGGGTTGAACTTGGCGATCGCCGCCCGCAGTCGGGGGACGATCAGCAATTCGTCCCATGAGGCACGCTCCCCGGTGCCGGGAGCGATCGCCGCACCGTTGACGGGCTTCCAGGCAAGCTCGCCGAGGGTGTCGAGGGCCATGTGTTCCCAGGCGTCCTCGGACAGACCATAGGTATCGCTCATGCCGTGCACCTTTCCACCATCACAACCTAAGAGTCCTGGTAACGCCGCGCCACGCCGACCCGGCATTTCGGACAGTTCACTCACCGGCATCGCCGCGCGCTCGAAACCGTTTCCATGGAACAGACGGTAATAAGCCGTCCAAATACGCGAGCAGCACGGTGTTGATATCCCCCCTTATCGGCGTGAGGTGTGGCCGATTGCCGGTTCAGAGCGACTATTAACGGCATCAGCCCGATCCGGCCTTGCCCTCTCGCTGAGCGATCAATCACACACAGTGCAGCACAACATCATTCACTCTTCCTCAGGAGAACCCATGAAGAACGCTTTTGCCCTTGTCGCAGCCACCGCCGTGATCGTCACCGGCCTCGGCACCGGGATTGCCGACGCTGCGCCCGCTACCGCGTTCGGTGACGGTCACTTCCGCGTCGGCGTCGATATATATCCCGGCATCTATCACACCAACGGCAGTCGGTCTTGCTACTGGGAGCGGCAGTCCGGGCTCACCGGCGACTTCGACGACATCATCGCCAACGATTTCGGTAGCGGGCCCCAGACGATCCAGATACTGCCCAGCGATGTGGCGTTCAAGTCGAGCCGCTGCGGCACCTGGGTGATGCAGCCGCCGCCGGCACCGGCGCCGTCGATCTTCGGTTCTTGATCCGCCAAACCCTCACCTCACACCTTCACAGGAGAAATTTCATGACGCAGCCCATTCAGCAGACTCCGCCTCCGAAGAAGTCGAAAAAGTGGCCGTGGGTTGTCGGCGGCGCAGTCACCCTGCTCGTCTTCATCTCGATCGCGTCCAACGGCAGCACCGACGAGTCGACGGCCGCCGACGCACCGACTCCCGTGGCGCAACCGGATTCGGACCCCGCCCGTCCGGCCGTGGAGTCCCCGGCTCCTTCCGCCTCATCCGCCATTCCCCCGCTGACGGCGGCGCCCAATACCGGCAAGGGCAAGACGATTCAGTACGAAATCATTTCGGATTCCGGGTCGCTGAACTCAGTGACGTGGTTCGACGAGAACAGCGCCATCCAGCAGGAGCAGAATGCCTCCGCCCCCTGGACGCTGACCGTCGACAATCCCTCCACGTTCGTGATCGCCGGGGTCGGCGCGCAGACCACCGGCACCTCGGTGACCTGCCGAGTGATCGTGAACGGCAAGGTCGAGGACGAGCAGACGGCAACCGGACAGTACGCGGTAGTGAACTGCAACGCGGGTCTGTAAACCGCGACCCTCTCCTCCCCTTCACACGAAAGGACTCTCGAATGTCTCATCCGTATCCCTCCGGCGGGGGTCAGCCGCCGTGGCCGCCGACGAACCCGAACGTTGCTGGAACCAAGAAGAACAAGAAGTGGCCGTGGATCGTCGGCATAGCCGTCGCCCTGTTCATCGTCATCGCGATTGCCGTCAACGGCAGTGGTGAGGAGGTCCCGGTAGCCGAGTCCGGCGGCAGTTCGCCGGTGTCCTCTTCGGCTGCAGCGACTCCGACCATGTCGTCGGAGCAGTTCAAGGCTCAGAGCGCAGCGCGGGCCGCCGAGGCAGAGCGGCAGCGTGTGGCTCAGGAGGCGGAGCGCCAGCGCTTGGCCGCGATCGAGGCCGCCAAGCTGGACCCGGCGACATACGAGGTCGTTTCGGATCGCGACTTCGCCCTGTTGATGAAGAATCCGGATGCGGCGAAGGGGAGGAAGCTGGTTCTCTACGGCGTCGTTTCCCAGTTCGATTCAGCGACTGGCACAACATCTTTCCGCGCAAACACTGCGGCCGGCCCACAGGACGCCTCGTACGATTACGACCAGAACACGGTGGTCACGGGGGCGTCGAATGTGGTCGCAAACGTGGTGGAAGACGATTTCGTGACGCTGTATGTCGAGGTTGTCGGCTCGTATTCGTACAGCACCACGATGGGCGGGTCGACGACGGTCCCCAAGGTGCAGGCAAACATAATCGAGGTCACCGGTTGATATCAGTTAACCGCGGTGCGTCCGACGCAATTCGGGCGTACCGCGGTTTCGATTGCGGCACGTTCGTCATGCGGGTCCACCCATGCAGCCGGACTTCGGTAGACCCGGAGGTCGAGTTTCTATGACGAGAAGCGAGGATGGGCGATGGCTCGAGTTCGGTTGCACACGGGTAATCCCGACCGTGCTATCACGCCACCGTGGGGTGGACGCGACATCCTGGGCTCGAACCCGGAGTTCGCACGCGGAAAGCCGCGTCCCAATGCCAACGCCAAGTGCGGGTGGTGTGGGTCGGAAAGCAAGGTCGATCGGTCGTCCACGCCGGCGTACTGCACCCGGTGTCGCGCACTGAACCAGACGATTCAGCGCGCCAAGGATTACCTCGCGCTGCATGCGCTCCGCCCGCTGGGCGGGTCGGATGCCTCCGATTCCGCGGAGGAACTCACACACCGGCAGGCCGCGATGCGCGCGCAGACGGCCCTCAATTCGATGAAGAAGCCGGGGAAGGCCAAGCCGGGCAACTCTTCCGCTAAGAAGAAGTCTTCGACCAAGAGCTCCGTGAAGCCGGGGAAGACCAAGAAGGTCAAG